>JAHCMG010000221.1 GCA_019192585.1 Devosiaceae bacterium MH13 | reverse complement strand
GCGCAGCTTCTGGGTCTGACGGCGCAGGAACTGACGGTGCTCTTGGGCGGCATGCGGGTGTTGGGCCTCAACCATGGCGGGGCCACGCATGGCGTGTTCACGGCTCGCGTCGGTCAACTGACGAACGATTTCTTCGTCAATCTCACCGACATGGCCTACTCCTGGCATCCAGCTGAAGACGGCACCTATGAGATCCGTGATCGCAAAACCGGCGCCGTGGCCTTCACCGCCACAAGCGCGGATTTGGTGTTCGGCTCGAACTCGATCCTGCGGTCGTACGCCGAAGTGTACGCTCAGGACGATAATGGCGAGAAGTTCGTTCGAGACTTCGTTGCTGCCTGGACCAAGGTGATGGAGAACGACCGGTTCGACCTGCTCGACTAGTCTTCCGCTCGCCTGAGCCGATAGATAAAACAAAACCCCCGGAAGCGTCGGCTTTCGGGGGTTTTTCGTTGGTCGCGCCGGCACAGGTTTTGGCGCTGCGTCTCTAAGACGGCTCGCCCAGTATGCGCACCGACAGTTCGGCCAGCACTTCGGCATCAGGCGCTGTGATCTCCGAGACGTTCACCTTGCGGTCGATCTGCAAAAACGAGTGCCCGTGCACGCACATCCACAGCATGTACGCGCGGCGGCGGATTACCTCTTCAGGCGTGCCCTGCGGCATCGCGCTGATCACTTCGCGGATGACAATGCCATAGGTCGCGCGGCCGACCTCCTCCATCTCGGGGTCGCCATCATGGCCCTCAGTGAGGCCAAACATCAGCCGAAAGACGCCGGGCTCGCGGCGCGCGAAGTCCACATAGACGTGCCCGATCGCGTTGACGCGGCCGAAATTGTGCGGGTCGGCTGCCTGGGCTTGAGCGTCCATCTGCGCACCCAGCCGGCGCATGCCCTCCATGGCCACCTCGCGAACGATCGCGTCCTTGTCGGCGAAATGTTTGTACGGCGCGGCGCTTGAAACGCCGGCGCGTCGTGCCGCTTCCGAAATCGAGAACCCGTCAGCCCCCTTCTCCTCGACCAGCGTGCGGACCGTCTCAATGAGGTGCGCGCGCAGGTCGCCATGGTGGTAGGCGGCGCGTTTTGGCCCCGGTTTGCCGGGCTTTTTTTCGCCGAGGTCAGTTTTGTTCATGGCGTGTGATCCAAAAGGGGCTTGCCAAAGTAAGTGCTATTAACATATGCCTATGCCAGAAAGTAAGTGACACTTACATCATCGTCAACTCATGCGTGCGAGCGGTTCCATGTCAGACACATCCATGCCGAAAACCGATACCCGAGGCTCCTGGTTTGGGCGCGCGCTGCGCCGGACCGTCACTGTAACAGGAACGGCGGGGGTTTTCGTCCTCGCCGGCGGATTGGTTGTGGGCGGCGGGGGCATTCTGGCCGAACGCGCTGACGCGGTGATCGGCCCCGACCCGGCGCCGCTGACGGCCGTTTCGGCGCTCACCATCGAGCCGCAGCAAAGCCTTGTCGTGGCGCGGCAGTTCCAAGGTCAGGTCGAGCCGGCGCAGACGGTCAACCTGGCGTTCCAGCAAGCTGGCGAAATCGAGCTTTTGGAGGTCGATGAAGGCGACCGGGTGGAAGCCGGACAGGTTCTGGCGCGGCTTGATACGCGCATTCTTGATGCCGAGCGCACCCGGCTTGAAGCGTCGCGCCGGGCGGTGGAGGCGCAAGTCGAGCTCGCGCAGGTCACCACCGATCGCCAAAGCGCGCTGCAAGAGCGCGGCTTTGCTTCGCAGCAGCAGCTCGATTCGGCCCGTTTCAACCTTGCTGATCTTGAGGCGCGGATCGCCGAGATCGACGCCTCCATCACCCGCATCGACGTGCAGCTGTCGCAGACCGAGCTGGTTGCCCCCTTTGCCGGCACCATCGCCACACGCCTGGCCGATGAGGGCCAGGTGGTCGCCGTGGGCCAGGCCATTGTCGATGTTTTGCAAGAGGGCGCGCCGATGTTCCGGGTCGGTATCGATCCGAGCTTGGCGTCTGAGACGGCGGCGCTCAACGGGGCGCAGATCACGATCAATGGTCGCGACTATGACGCCCGGTTTGTCGGCTTGCGCCCCGATCTTGATCCCCAAACCCGCACGCGCACCGCGCTCTATGCGCTCGAGACCGATGAGCCTGTCTATCTGCAAGCTGGCACCCTCGCACTGGCGCCGAGCATCGATCAGGCTGGTTACACGGTGCCGCTTTCGGCCCTGCGCGATGGTGTGCGCGGGTTGTGGACGGTTCTGTCGCTGACCCCTGATGAAGCGCAAGAGGCCACCTACCGCGTTGGCACCGAAGCGGTGGAAGTGCTGCATCTTGACGCCGAGACGGCCTTTGTGACGGGCACCATGGATGGTCCGCTGACGCTGATCCCGGCTGGCACCCACCGCGTCGTTCCCGGTGAGCGTGTGCGCCTGATCACGCAAACCGGCGCCGGAGAGTGATCATGGAGAACCTCACTTTCCGCCAGCCGCGGCTGGTTGCGCTGATCCTGTTGGTCATCGTTGCCGCTGGCGCATCCTCCCTGTTGGCCATCGGCCGCCAGGAAGACCCGACCATCACCAACCTGTTCGGCACCGTTACCACGCTGATGCCGGGCGCTGACCCGGCCCGCGTCGAGGCCCTGGTGACCTCTGAGATCGAAGATGCGATCCGCGAGATTGCCGAGGTGGACGTGATCACCTCCGCCTCTTCGACTGGCGTCTCGATCGTCTCCGTCGAGCTTGGCGTGACCGTGCCCGATGATCGGATCGAGCAGGTTTGGGCCGAGATCCGCGATGATCTCGCCGAGCTGGCGCCCACGCTGCCCGCCGATGCCCTTGAACCCGAGTTCGAAGCAGGCGGCGGCAGCGCCTATGCCGCCATTGCCGCGATCACAGCGCGGCATGACGGTGTGTCGCCAACCATCGCGGCGCGCTACGCGCGGGACCTGGCGCAAGAGTTGCGCAACATCCCTGGCACCGAGGCGGTCGACCTGTTCGGCGTGCCCGAAGACGAGGTGTTGGTGACCCTCGATCCGATTGCCACCGCTGCGTTGGGGCTGACGGCGGACGACGTCTCCCGCGCTATCGCGCAGGCCGACGCCAAAGGGCAGGCCGGGCGTGTGCGCGGCTCGGCCAATGACTTCCTGATCAATGTCGATGGTGAGGTGGAGGCGCTCGATCGGCTGCGGCAGATCGTGGTGCGCCAAGGCGCCAACGGCTCGGTTGCCTATCTCGATCAGATCGCGACCCTCAGCCGTGGGCCGCGCACGCCCTCGACAGAGGTGGCGCTGACCAATGGCCGGCCGGCCGTGTTGGTCGCTGCGAAGCTCGAATCGGGGCTTCAGGTCGATATCTGGTCTGGCTTTGTGCGCGATGTGCTCGACGACTATCAGGACGTCATGCCCGATGGGCTTTCGCTCGATCTGACCTTTGATCAGAGCGGCTACACCGCCGACCGGCTGACCGAGGTTGGCACCAATATGGCCATCGGTGTGGCGCTGGTTGTCGGGGTGCTGCTGATCACGCTGGGGCTGCGCGCCGCGCTTCTGGTGGCGTTGATCTTGCCCATCGTGACGCTCGCGAGCCTGTTCACGATGAATTTTCTGGGTCTTGCCATCCACCAGATGTCGGTGACCGGGCTCATCGTGGCCTTGGGTCTGCTGGTTGATGCGGGCATCGTGATGACCCACGATGTGGGTCAGAGGCTCGCTAAGGGTCTCAAACGGGCCGAGGCCGTCGCGCAATCAGTGCGGCGTCTGTTCGCGCCCTTGCTCGCCTCGACGGTGACCACCGCGCTGGCGTTCACGCCGATGATCCTGTTGCCCGGTGCGGCGGGCGACTTTGTCGGCTCCATCGCGATCGCCGTGGTGATCATGCTCGTGTGGTCGTTCATCATCGCGGTGACCGTGACGCCGGCCATCGCCGGCCACCTGTTGCCGGCAAATGGCAAGCGTGGCGGCATTTCTGGCGGCTTCGTTGCGGCCGGGTTCAAGGCCTCGCTGCGCTGGGCGGTGGCGAACCCGCTGCGCTCCATCGCGCTGTCGCTCGTACTGCCGGTGATGGGCTTTTTGAGCCTGCCGACGCTGACGGCGCAGTTCTTCCCCGGCGTTGACCGCGACCAGTTCTACATCGAGGTCGAATTGCCGCCAGGCAGCGCGCTTGTGGCGACCGAGCAGACCGTTGACCGGCTTGATCGGGTGCTTCTGGGTGACGAGCGGATCGAGCAAGTCATGTGGGTTCTGGGTCGCTCTGCGCCGGCCTTCTACTACAATATTTTGGGCGGCCGTGAGAACGCGCCGGGCCATGCGCAGGCGCTGATCACAACGGCATCGCCGGCGGCGACGGAATCGCTGTTGCCGGAGCTACAACGGACCATCCAGACCATCGCGCCCGAAGCCGAGGTGCTGGTGCGCGGGCTCGTTCAGGGGCCGCCGGTTTCGGCGCCTGTTGAGATCCGCCTCGTCGGCGAGAACCTTGAAACCTTGCGGGCCTTGGGTGACGAAGCGCGGGCCATCATGGCCGGTGTCGACACCATCGTTGTCGCCCGCAGCACGTTGGGTGGCGGTGCCCCCAAGGCAATCGTCGACATCGATGAAGCGCAGGCGCGGCTGTTGGGCCTCGATCTGGGCGGCATCGCGCGCCAGCTTCAGGCAGGCCTTGAAGGGGTCACCGGCGGCTCGATGGTGGAAGGCGCCGAGGAATTGCCCATTCGCGTCCGGTTGGGCGATGCCAGCCGTAGCGATTTGCAGGCGGTTCGCGATCTGCCGATCCTGCTGCCGAACGCGGCGCAACTGTCGGCGGAAGGCCAGTGGCCCGCCATGCCCTTGTCGGCGGTGTCGACCGTCCGGCTTGAGCCAGCGGCCAGCGCTATCGCGCGGCGCAATGGCGAGCGCGTCAACACTGTCCAAGGCTTCATGCTGCGGGGCGTTCTGCCCGAAGAGGCGCTGGTCGAAGTGCAAGCAGCGCTCGATGAGGCGGGGTTCAGCCTGCCTGCGGGCTATCGGCTTGAGCTTGGCGGCGACAGCGACGCGCGGGCGAGCACGCTGGGTGATCTCCTGGCCTCGCTGGGCCTGATCGTCACCTTGTCGATCGCCGCTGTCGCGCTGACCTTCAACGCGTTCCGGCTGACGCTTGTCGCCTTGATCGTGTGCGGTCTCAGCGCGGGTCTGAGCATGCTGGCGCTCGCGGTCTTCCAGTACCCGTTCGGGATCAACGCGATTATCGGCGTCATCGGCTCGATCGGTGTGTCGATCAACGCTGCCATCATCATCCTGACGGGGCTGAAGGCCGATGAGCGGGCCATGGCCGGCGACAAAGCGGCGATGGTGGACGTCTTGATGGGCTCGAGCCGGCACATCGTCTCGACCACGATCACCACGTTTGGCGGCTTCCTGCCGCTGATCCTGGCCGGCGGGGGTTTCTGGCCACCGTTTGCCATGTCGGTGGCCGGGGGTGTGCTCCTGTCGACGGTGGTCTCGTTCTACTTCACCCCGCCCATGTTCGTGCTGGCCTATGCCAACCATGCGCGCAAGCTGCGCAAGGCGGAGGCGGCAAACACGCGGACGGTGGATCACAGCCCCAGAGCGGCCGACAATGATGCGGAGGCGCTGCCGCCCGCCGCCGTCGCCGCGGAGTAAGGCAGATGGCGAACCCTGAGCAATTCGGCCCTTGGGCCGTCGTCACCGGCGCGAGCAGCGGCATTGGCCGGTCCATGGCCGAACTGCTGGCGGCCAAGGGCTTCAACCTCGTGCTGATCGCGCGGCGCGAACAAGTCCTCGACGAGCTGGCGGGCACGCTTGGTGGCGCGCACGGCATCGAGACTAAAGTGCTTGCGACCGATCTGTCGGACAGCGGGGCGGTAAAAGCGTGCCTGTCGGCGACCGAGGGGCTCGATGTCGGCCTTTTGGTGGCCGCGTCGGGCTTCGGCGCTGCGGGCCCCTTTGTCGACGAAGACCCCGAGCTCGCCCTTGAAATGATCGATGTAAACATCGCCGCCGTGGTGGCGATGGCCCGGCATTTCGCGCCGCGCTTTGCTGCCAAAGCTCGCGGCGGCATCGTGCTGTTCGGCTCCATTGTTGGCGGCCAAGGCGTGCCGGGCTCGGCCAATTATGCGGCGACTAAAGGGTACATTCACAGTTTCGGGGAGGCACTGGCCCGGGAGATGCGGCCTTTGGGCGTCAGCGTTCTTGTCAGCGCGCCCGGTCCCGTGGCGACCGAGTTCGGCGGCCGCGCCGGCATGACGTACGGCTTCTCCGCAACAGCCGACCAAGTGGCCGAGCAGACGCTCGCCGCCCTGGGCCGGCGCAGCTACATCGCGCCGACGGCATTCAACCGCTTTTTGCAGACCTCGCTTGCGTTCCTTCCACGGTTCGGGCGGGTGCGGGTGATGGAGCGCATCATGGCAGGCATGACCGCCGGCTAGGCGGCGTGCTTTGGTGACCGCTTCAAGAACCGCAGAGTGAGCGCAAGCGCGGCAAGGGCGAGGCCGATGCCATACCCGGCCCAGACCCCTGCTGGACCCAAACCGAGCGTGAAGCCGAACAGGTAGGCGAGCGGCAGCGCAACGGGCCAATAGGCGATCAGCGAGATGAGCGAGGGGATGCGGTTGTCGACCAGGCCCCGCAGTGCGCCGAGCGCGGTGGATTGCACGCCGTCTGCCAACTGCATCAGGGCGACCGTGAGAAACATTGCCGATGCGATCGCGATAACGGCAGGATCATCGGACAGCGCGCTGGCGATAGGGTCTCGCAAGAGCAGTATCAGAGCGGCAACCATAAGCATCCATGTCGCCACCGTGGCGAACGCGCTGATGCCGATGACCCGGATGCGGTGAGGGGCCGCCCCTCCGCTCGCCTGGCCGATGCGGATGCCCACCGCGGCCGCCATGCCCAAGGGCAGCATATAGATGACGGCGCCGATGGATCCGACGATCTGGTTGGCGGCCAGCGCCGACGCGCCAAACCAGCCCAGCATGATGCCGATGAAAGCGTAGGATGATCCTTCACCGGTGTAAGCGAGCGCGACGGGTGACCCCTCGCGAAGCTGTGCGAGCATGAGCTTGAGCGACAGTTTCGATGGCTGGCGGACTGTGCGCATCGACCGCGAGAACCGCCAGAACAGCGAGGCGGCAAAAAGGGCGGCGGCTTCCGCCAGAAAGCTGGCGAGACCCGCGCCGAGCAGGCCAAACCCGCCCCAGCCGCCAACGCCATGGATCAGGACCCAGTTGAACGGCACGTTGACCACAACGCCGAGCATCGCAAAGGCGGTGCCAATCCAAGGCCGCTCGATCGCGTCGTACAGGCCCTTAAACAGGTACAGCGCGGTGAAGGGGATGAGCACAAACGCCATGCTGATCCAATAGGGCTGCATGATCTGCAGGACGGCCTGCGGCTGGCCGAGATGGGCCAGCAGCGGGAAGGCGGCCATCATCAGCAAGGCTGTGAGCGCGCCGATGATAAGGGCCAGAACGGAGCCGTTGCGAACCAGCCGGCTGATGGCGGCAGTGTCGCCAGCACCGAACCGGTTGGCCATCTCGATGCCGATCACGGTCATCAGGCCGTAGAGCGCGGAGTAGAGGATCACGAGCGCGCTGGTCGTCAGCGCCGCGCCGGCCATGGCCTGGGTGCCAAGCGGCGCGATCATGATCGTGTCGACCACACCGATGAGCGTCGACGAGGCCAGTCCGACGACGATGGGGACGGCGAGTTTCACCGTTCCAAGGGCTTCCGACGTGAAGCTGGTGTGTGCGTGCGACGGCATAAGAGTTCAGCTTTCAGGGTGCTTCTGGGCGAGCGTGATCTCTTCGGGGGCGCTGTCTTTTGAGACGTTGAGCAGGAAGTCGATCGCCGCGAACAGGTCGGGCAGCGGGATGGGCAGCTGATCGCCGAACGCGCCGCTGGCGATATCGTCTTGCACCTCGGGTGTCGCGACATTGCCGGGGTTGATGACGGACACGCCAATGCCCTGGTCGCGCAAAGCGAGCGTCAGGGCTTGCGCGGCGCCGCGCAAGCCGAACTTCGAGGCGGTGTTGGCAACCTCGACGGTTGCCGACCGATCCAAGCCCGATAGAGCGCCGATGAAAATGATACGGGGGTTGCTGGCTTTCGCGAGGCTCGGCGCGAGCGCTTGCGACAGAAGGATCGGCGCGATGAGATTGACGGAGATGACGTTGCGCGTCTCAGACCGGGGCGAGGCGCCGAAGCTGTACGCGTCGGTGAAGGCGCCATTCTCCCAGGTGCCACCAAGATACAGAAGGCCATCCAAGGCTTCTTCACCGACCGCATCCCCCACGGTGTCGATGCCCTGATCGCTGGAGATATCCGCTTGCACCCATGTTCCATAGGGCGCTGGACGGCGGGAGACCGACAGGACTTGGTCGCCGCGAGCCACCAGATGAGCAGCGTAGGCGGCGCCAATGCCGCTGCTGCCACCAACCAACAGGTATCGCTTCATCGTTCTCACCCTATCGCTCGTACCATAAAAATACATACAGTACGTATTTGAATATTTCCATACGATGCGTATGTCAATGACAGTTGCGAGGAGAGTGGCCGATGAGTGGGCGCCGAACCCATGCGCAGATGACGTCAGAGACCCGCGCCAAGCTTTTGGCCGCGGCACGGCGGGCGTTCGCGGAGCATGGCTATGCTGGAACGTCGATGGATGAATTGTGCGAGGATGCTGGCTTAACGCGCGGCGCGCTGTACCATCAGTTCGGCAGCAAGAAGGCGCTGTTGGAGGCTGTGGTCGAAGAAATTGACGCCGAGATTGGCGCGCACTTGGATCGTCACTGCGAAGCCATCACCGACCCTTGGGAGCAGCTGTCGGCCTGCAACACCGAGTATTTGCGGCTGGCGATGAACCCCGAGATCCAGCAAATCCTGCTGCGAGACGCGCCGGCGGTGCTGGGGCAGCGCATGCGCGAGATTGATGAAGCCAGTTCCATCTCCGCGCTGACAGAAGCGATTGCCGACCTGATCGCGCGGGGCCGGATCGTCGAGTGCGATCCCGAGACCGTGGCGCGTATGCTCAATGGTGCGCTGATGGATGCCGCGCTTTGGATTGCCGCCGCCGAAGACCCGGCCCCTCGGTTTGAGCGGGCCTCAAAAAGCATCTCGCTCTTGATGGGCGGCCTGCAACGCGAGGGCGGCGCGGTCTCTTGAGCCAGCTCGTGCCTGAGATGCGCGGGGCTAGAGGATGGTTCAGCCCTGGTCGTTCTCGCCCACTTCGATCGTCGTCACGCGGTCGGGATAAAAGGCGATCAGGCCTTTAAGCACATCGCAGAAGTCGAGCGGGGCGTCGTAGCTCCAGGCGATCTCCTGGCCCTCGACCGTGAAGTAGCTCGCATCACCCTTGAGCGGGCAGTGGGTGGTCTTGCCCTCCACCGGGGTGAGAGGTGCCGTCACATCGTCGCGCGGGATGTAGAAGATCGGGTCGAGCATATCTTTGCCCAGCTCGGTGACCCGGGTGGCGCGGTTCGTTTCGGCGATGACTTGCCCGCCCATCATGACCCGGACCGTGCGGGTGACCGGCTTGGCGCGCATAAAATGGCGCGGGTTTTTGGGATTGTGGATGGTCGTGGTCGCCATCGTAATCTCGGGATAGGCCATGCTGTCAGGCGCCCTCTGTTTGCCTACTCGGTCTCGCGATCATGGGCGTGGCCGATGGCGTTTTGCACGTCGGCGGGCAGTTTTGGCACATCCAAGATCACCTTGCCGTCATGGATCGCCTTGATCTGATGGGCTTCGAGACGCAGCTCGCCATAGTTTTCGATGTGGATCAAGACTGACTGGCCATCGACCCTGCGGACCCCGCCAATGCCAACGGTTCCCTCGGCGGCGAAGACAACGGCTTCCGGTTGGATGGTCTCAAGGCGCATGGCGGTTCCTATCTGCTGTGGCGGTCGGCTCGCCTCTAGATGGAACAGCGGATTGGCGAAGGAAACAAGCCATTTGGCGGGGAAGATGGTTGGGTGCGCTCTCGGCGTTTCGCTGACGCGAAACGCCTGCCGCGCTTTCCACGTTTCCGCTCTGCGGAAACGCTGCTTCTCGCACTCGTCGATTGCAGAGCAATCGCCTGTTGCTCGTTCCACCAATCGCAAGCGATGGGCTATGGCGGAGAGAGAGGGATTCGAACCCTCGGTACGCTCACGCGCACAACGGTTTTCGAGACCGCCCCGTTCGACCACTCCGGCATCTCTCCGCAAAGCGCTGGGTCTGGTGGTCTCGACCCGGCGCGAAGGCGCGCATGCTTAAACGAACTGAGCGCCGATGTGCAACCCGCTATGCTTGACAATCCGCGCGGTTTTGCGCTTATAGCCCGCAGATTGCGCGGGGGGTTCTGTTCCCCGCGCCCTTTTTCGTCTGGTTGCAAGTGCACCATGCCTTGGCAGCCAGGTTTTTTGCCCTGATTGGGACTGACAAAAAGCACCGGACCGGCGCCAGCGCACCCCCCAGTTTTGCGCCCGCCTGATCCAGTGAGCCGAACACAAAGGATAAAACGATGTTCGCAGTCATCAAAACAGGCGGCAAACAATACAAGGTTGCCGCCGATGACGTTATTCAAATTGAGAAGCTGGGCGTTGAGCCGAGCGAGCAGGTTGTTTTCGACAACGTGCTGATGGTCGACGGTGACGCTGGCGTGACTGTTGGCGCCCCGCTGGTTGATGGCGCGTCGGTTGTTGGCGAGCTGGTTGAAAACAAGCGCGGCCGGAAGATCATCATCTTCAAGAAGCGCCGCCGCCAGAACTCACGCCGTAAGAACGGCCACCGCCAGGAATTTTCGGTGGTTCGTATCACCGACATTCTGACCGATGGCGCCAAGCCGAAGGCTGCCAAGAAGAAAGCGGCACCGAAAAAGGCTGAGCCCGCACCTGAGCCCGCCGAAGAGGTGGTCGCAGAGGCACCGGCGCCCGCACCTGCTCCGGCCGCGGCACCCGCCGCTGATCTGCCCGAAGGCGCGCTGTTCGCGGCGCCCGCAGGCGATGCTGATGATCTCAAAAAGATCTCCGGTGTTGGCCCGGTTCTGGAGAAGAAGCTCAACGCGCTCGGCATCACCACCTTCGCGCAGGTTGCAGCCTTCACCGCAGATGATATCGCCAAAGTCGACGATGCCCTTTCGTTTAAGGGCCGCATCGAACGTGACAACTGGCTTGAGCAAGCCGCTGAGCTTGCCAAAGGCAAAGACGCTTAAGAGGACGACGGACCCATGGCACACAAAAAAGCAGGCGGTTCATCCCGCAACGGGCGCGATACGGCGGGCCGCCGTCTTGGCGTCAAAAAGTTCGGTGGCGAAGTGGTCGTTGCCGGCAACATCGTGATCCGCCAGCGTGGCACCAAGTGGCATCCGGGCACCAACATGGGCATGGGCAAGGACCATACCTTGTTTGCGCTGACCGACGGCACGGTGCACTTCGCTAAGAAGCGCGATGGCAACACCTACGTGTCCATCCTCCCGTTGGCCGAAGCTGCCGAATAGGCTGCCTCGACCCGGGCGCGGCCTCCCCAGAGGATGCCGCAAGCGTTTGAAAGGGAGGCCATGGCCTCCCTTTTTGCGTTACAGGTTCCACTATGTCTGACACCGAAACCAAGACACAGACCAGCGTTACGCTGCGCCCTTATGAGCTGACCGACGCCGACCGTTTGGCCGTACTGCTCAACGACCCGGACGTCACGGAGATGACCTCGTCGATCCCGTATCCCTATGCCCGGTCGGACGCGGAGGCGTTTCTGTCGAACGTACGGAACGAAGAAGGTCGAGAAGTGTCGCGCGCCATCTTGTTGGAGGGAGAGCTGGTTGGCGGTGTCGGGTTCAAGGCCCGTGCCAGTGACGACGAGGAACTCGGCTATTGGGTTGGCAAGCCCTATTGGGGCCGAGGCATCACCAGCGTCGCTGTAGCGGCCTTTATCGTCGAGCTTGACCGGTTGGGAATTGAGGGTCCTATCCATGCACAGACGGTGGCGAGCAACATTCCCTCACAGCGCGTGCTGCTCAAGAACGGGTTCCGCTTTGTCGGCGACGGTGAGTGCATCACGCCCGCGCGGTCGACGGCCAAAAAGGCGTCGAAGCGCTTTGTGTTGGACCGCTGAGCCATGAAGTTTCTCGACCAGGCCAAAATCTACGTCAAAGCCGGTGATGGCGGGGCGGGCTGCGTCTCGTTCCGGCGCGAGAAATACATTGAGTATGGCGGCCCCGACGGCGGAGACGGTGGCCGCGGCGGCGATGTGTGGGCCGAGTGTGTCGCGGGCCTCAACACGCTGATCGACTATCGCTACCAGCAGCATTTCAAAGCCAAGAAGGGCGTGCACGGCATGGGCCGGAACCGCACTGGTTCCAAGGGCGATGATGTGGTGCTGAAGCTGCCCGTTGGTACGCAAATCTATGACGCGGACAGTGACGCGTTGATGGCCGACCTGACAGAGGTGGGCGAGCGTATTTTGTTGTTCAAAGGCGGCAATGGCGGCTTTGGCAATGCGCATTTCAAATCGTCGACCAACCAGGCGCCGCGCAATGCCAATCCAGGCCAAGAGGGCGCGGAAGCCTGGCTGATCCTCAAACTTAAACTGATCGCCGATGCTGGTCTGGTCGGGCTGCCCAACGCCGGCAAGTCGACCTTCTTGGCCGCAACGAGCGCGGCCAAGCCGAAGATCGCGGACTATCCGTTCACAACGCTGCATCCCGGCCTCGGCGTCGTCGGCGTGGATGGGCGCGAATTTGTGCTCGCGGACATTCCCGGCCTGATCGAAGGCGCGTCCGAGGGTGTGGGCCTCGGCGACCGGTTTCTCAGCCATGTCGAGCGCTGCCGCGTGTTGATCCATCTGGTCGATGGCACCCAAGAGGATGTGGGCGAGGCGTACCGCGTTGTTCGTGGCGAACTCGATGCCTATGGCCATGGGCTCGCCGAGAAGCCCGAGATCGTTGCGCTGTCGAAGATCGACGCGCTCGATGCGGAGATGCGCGCGGAGCAGCTTGCCGCCCTGACCGACGCTGGCGCGGCGCAGCCTTTTGCGGTTTCGGCGGCCAGCGGCGAGGGCATGACCGATTTGCTGCGCGCGGTGATCCGACTTCTCGATGGCGACAACTTGGCCGACGAAGCCTTCCCCGCCCAGGAGGATGCGCCGTGGCATCCGTAAGCTTTGTCCCGCTGTCCCAGCACAAGCGGATCGTCATCAAGATTGGCTCCTCGCTGCTCGTCGACACGCAAACCGGCCGGCTCAAGCAGGAGTGGCTGGCATCGCTCGCCGATGATCTGAAGGGCCTTGCCGACAAAGGCTGCGAACTGGTGCTCGTCTCCTCCGGCGCCATCGCTATGGGCCGGGTGGTGCTCGGCATGGGTGCGCGGCCCGAGAAGCTTGAAGATGCGCAGGCCGCCGCCGCTGTGGGGCAGATCGCACTCGGCCGCGCCTATGCCGAAGCGCTTGGCGCCCGCGATCTGGTGGCAGGGCAAGTGCTGCTGACCCTGTCGGACACCGAAGCGCGCCGGCGCTACCTCAACGCGCGGGCAACCATCGGCACACTGCTCGCGCGGGGCGCTATTCCCGTCGTCAACGAGAATGACACCGTCGCCACCAACGAGATCCGCTATGGCGATAATGATCGGCTGGCGGCACGGGTCGCCTCGATGATCGGGGCGGACGCTCTGATTTTGCTATCGGACATTGATGGGCTCTATTCCGGACCGCCGGCCCGCGATCCCGATGCGGAGCATATCGGGTTCGTTGCCAGCATCACGCCCGAGATCGAGGCGATGGCAGGTGGCGAAGGCTCGAGCCTGTCGCGCGGCGGCATGCGCACGAAGATTGACGCGGCCAAGATGGCCACCGGCGCCGGTGCCGCGATGGTGATCGCATCGGGCAAGGTGCTCCATCCCTTGGCGCAGATCGACGCCGGCGCGCGCTGCACCTGGTTTGCGCCCGACGGCAACCCCGAACGCGCCCGCAAGCGCTGGATCGCTGGCTCGCTCGACCCGCATGGCGATCTGGTGATCGATGAGGGCGCGCAGCGGGCGCTCCTGGCGGGCAAGAGCTTGCTGCCTGCTGGCATTCGCCAGGTGCATGGGCGCTTTGAGCGCGGTGATGCGGTGCGGATACTCGGCCTTGATGGCGTCGAAGTTGCGCGCGGGCTTGTCGCCTATGACAGTGCGGACGCGGCAAAGATCGCAGGCTGCAAGAGCGCAGACATTGAAGCGATCCTGGGCTATGCCGGGCGCAACGCCATGGTCCACCGCGATGATATGGCTTTAACGGGCGCCGCGCAGAGCGCCGAAACACACACGCGTACGCTTGCGTAAGGGAAGGAACGGTATGGCCTTGGCTGACAGTGAGACGGCGATGGATGTGGCAAGCCTGATGCAGGACATCGGGGACCGCGCACGCGAAGCGTCGCGGGCGATTGCGCTGGCTTCGACCGACACCAAGAACGCAGCGCTGCAGCAGATCGCGGCCAACATCCGTGCCCGGACAGCCGACATTCTGGCGGCCAATGCGCGTGACCTTGAGGGCATGAAGCAGCGCGGTGTGACCGGCTCGTACCAAGAGCGGGCGACCCTGAACGCGGCACGGGTCGAGGCGATTGCCGGCGCGTGCGAAGACATTGCGAAGCTGACGGACCCGGTGGGCGATGAGATCGCGCGCTGGCAGCGGCCCAATGGGCTCGACATTGCGCGTGTGCGCACGCCCCTGGGCGTGATCGGCATCATCTATGAGAGCCGGCCCAATGTGACGGTCGATGCGGCGGCCTTAGCGATGAAGGCCGGCAACGCGGCGATCCTGCGCGGCGGGTCGGACACGATCGCCACGAACCAGGCCTTGTACGTTGCGATCGCCGAGGGGCTTGAAGCCGTGGGTCTGCCTGCCGACGCCGTCCAGCTGGTGCCGGTGACCGACCGCGCCGCCGTTGGCGCGCTGTTGACCGGCCTTAACGGCACGGTGGACGTGATCGTGCCCCGTGGTGGCAAGTCGCTGGTGGGCCGCGTGCAAGATGAGGCGCGCGTGCCGGTGTTCTCGCACCTTGAGGGCATCTGCCACATCTATGTTGATGGCGCGGCTGACCTCACCATGGCGCGCGACATTGTCGTCAACGCCAAGATGCGGCGGACCTCCATCTGCGGCGCGGCGGAAACCTTACTGATCGACCGGGCGAAGGCGGACACATTCGCGGCACCTCTCGTGACCGCTCTGCAAGAGGCAGGGTGCGAGGTGCGGGCGGACGAGGCGGTTCGCGCTCTGGTGCCTAGTGCCAAGCCTGCAACGGGCGATGATTGGGGCACCGAGTTTCTCGACGCGATCATTGCGGTGAAACTGGTTGACGGCGTGCAAGGCGCGCTCGATCATATCGCGCGCTACGGCTCGTCGCACACCGAATCGATCATCACCGATGATGCGGCAGTGGCCGCGCAGTTTCTCAACCAGTGCGACTCGGCCATCGTGATGCATAACGCCTCGACCCAGTTCGCCGATGGCGGCGAGTTTGGCATGGGCGCGGAGATCGGCATCGCGACGGGCCGCATGCATGCGCGCGGGCCGGTCGGGCTCGAGCAGCTGACGAGCTTCCACTATGTGGTGCGCGGCACCGGCCAAACCCGGCCCGCTTAAGGTCTGCCACGTCTGTGCTGCCCCCTCGCTATCCCCCGCGCCGCGTGGCGCTGCCCTGTGTTGGGCCAGGCCAATCGGTCGGCCTTTATGGCGGCTCGTTCGATCCGATCCATGATGGCCATCTGCTGGTTGCGGAGCGGGCGTTTGCCGCGCTGCAACTTGATTGGGTCTGGTGGCTGGTAACACCGGGCAACCCGCTGAAGGCGCACGAACCCTCAAACGATTTGGCGGCGCGGATGGAAGCGGTCCGGCAACAGGGGCGGCACCCGCGGCGCAAGGTGCTGGGGATCGAAGAGCCCTTGGGCGTGCGCTATTCGGCCGACACGGTGGCCTATTTGCGGGCGATGCGGCCCGATGTGCGCTTTGTGTGGGTGATGGGCGCCGATAATGTGGCGAGCTTCCATCGCTGGAACGCCTGGCGCACCATCGCCGAGCAGGTGCCCATTGCCGTTATCGACCGGCCGGGCTCGCGGCATGCCTCGCTGTCATCGCCGTTTGCGCAAACCTACCGCGACCGGCGCCTTGATAGCGCCGATGCCGCCCTGTTGAGCCGCACACGCGCGCCGGCGTGGAGCTTTGTTCGCGGGCCGCTGTCACCTCTTTCGTCGAGCGCGTTGCGCGCCCAGCGCACAGTGCCCAGCTAAGCAACGCCACGATGATGTCTTGAAACGTTAAGGAATCATCGCCACACTCATGGCTAGCGGTGTTCGGTTCGCATCGCTGGCGTGCGCAGATCTTGCCCCACGTTTTGCCGGCCGGATCTGTGGTTGTGTCACCCCACGAACCACGCGAAGGGACGATTGCCGGTTTGACTCCGCAAAACTCCGCCGCCGACACTGCGTCTGCGGCCCCCCAGGTGCCCGAAGCCAGTGCTCACGGCGCCAACGTTTTCGCCACCGTCCAGACCGTCTTGGAAGACGCCAAGGCTGAGGACATCATTTCCATCGATCTCGACGGCAAGTCGTCGCTAGCGGACATGATGCTTGTTGCATCTGGCCGGTCGCATCGGCATGTCTCGGCGGTTGCTGATCAGGTTCAGCGCGCGCTCAAGGATGCCGGTCACGGCAGCCCGCGTGTCGAAGGCCTGCCGCACGCCGACTGGGTGCTGATCGATGCGGGCGACGTGATTGTGCATCTGTTCCGACCGGAGGTGCGCGGCTTCTACAATATCGAGAAACTGTGGAGCGACAGCTTCTCGGAGACGCCGCACGCCTAGGGTCAGGACCCTAAGGCGGGCCTAGATGATTACCTTAGGTGCCGTGGGCCGGCTCAAGGCCGGTCCGGAGCGGACCCTGTTTGATCGCTACTGGGAGCGTGCGGCGCCGCTGTCGCGCCATTTGGGCTTCGGTCCGCTTGCGCTTGCCGAGATCAAAGAAGCGTCCGCTGGCGCTGCCAGTGCCCGCAAGCAGGCGGAAGCCGAAGCGCTATTCTCCAAACTCAATTCGCCAGGCCTTGTGCTGGCCTTTGATGAGCGTGGCGAGAGCCCGTCCTCGGAGGCCTTTTCGAGGCTGTTTGCGCAAGCGCGTGACGATGGCCGCGCCATCGCGCTGTTGATCGGTGGCCCTGATGGTTTTGCGCCGCAGGTGCACGAGCGGGCCGACCGGGTGATCTCGTTTGGCTCGCTGACGATCCCACATCAGCTTGTGCGGGTCCTGGTGGCCGAGCAGGTCTATCGGGCGCTGACGCTGATCGATGGGCACCCCTATCACCGCGGTTAGCGGTTGGCGTCTTCGGGCGCGGTGGCTGGCAGATAGCGGGCGACGCAGAGCCAATAGAAGACGCCCGAAACGCCGCCGGAAACGGCCGCTAAGGCCAAGAGCCCCGGCCAGGTAAGGAACGTGCCGAAGCTGCCAACAAGGCAATAGAAGAACCCCGCCACAGCGAAGATGGTGATGTAGAATTTTGCGGCCTGCTGGCGCTGCCGAAGGCTGATCGTCACGATGAACAGCATTGGGATCGCATTAAGCGCGCCCGATAGAAGCGCCATCACCGTGTAAACTTGGGTGTAGGTGATCAGGTCGATATGCAGGTTGCGCCACTGCCAGTGCGCATCTGTGATGATCTGCCAGGACCAGCTCCCGATGCTAAAGACGAGCGACGCGATCAGCGGTGTCAGCACCAAGCCGAAGGCGTAGGCCCAGATGCGGAATGCAAGGGGCAGCGGTGGCTCTTGCCTGAGCAAACTTATCATCTCCGCGCTTGTTTTGTTCGCTAGCGGCGATCGGTTTAGCCGGACCCCCACGAAGTATGGGTCATGTCGATCACACGACATGTGCGGCATAACCCCTCAATGCGTGCGATGGGTGCCCAAGCTGGTTAACGAATGGTTAGGGTGTGACCCGCACCACTAGGGCGTTTCTAGAACCGTAGGTCTATGCGCAGCGTCTGCATCCTTCTTGTTTCGCTTTTGCTTTGCGTGCCGGCGCTTGCGCAGGATTCAGCCGAGCGGCTTGTGCCCGCCGAAGAGGGCGGCGAGGGCGGGCGCGGCGATACGCTTGAACAAGAGCGGGACGTAGCCGCCGATGCGCTCGAACGGCTGCGTGCCAATATCTCCGCCGCCGAAGCCCGCCAGGCGATGCTGCGTGCGGAGCTTGCCGAGATCGACGCCGATGTTGGCGAGCTGACCGATCTTCTGATCCGGACCACCAGCCAGGCCGAGAGCCTTGCGACCCGCATCCAGATCCAGCGCCAGCGCATCGCGACGCTGGAAGACAATGAGCGCGGGCTCGAACAGTCGCTTAACGCGCAGCGCGTGCGTATCGCTGCGCTTCTGTCCGCCATGGTACGGGTTGGCCGTGCGCCGCCGCCGGCGCTCGCGGTGTCGCCAGGCGATGCGTTGCGGTCGGTCCGCTCGGCCTTGCTTCTTGGTGTCGCCTTTCCAGAGCTTGAGGCGGAATCGCGCGCTTTGGCCGCAGACCTCTCCGCGCTGGCCGATGCACGGGCTGCGCTCGATGAAGCGCTGGGCGTTTTGCTGGCCGATGCGGAAGCGCTCGCCGAAGAGGAAGACCGCATTGAGCTCGTCTTGACCGAGCGCTCACGACTTCGTGAAGAGAACCAATCGGTCCTCGAACGCGAGCGCGAACGCGCGGCGCTTCTGGCCAGCGAAGCCAGTTCGCTCGAGGCGCTTCTGTCCGACCTTGAAGCCGAGCTCGACAGCGTCAGGCAGGCGATTGCGGACGCTGAAGCGGCGGCAGAGCAAGCACCCGAGGCCAGCGATGACGAGGCGCTGGCGCTGCTGCGCGATGCCGATCGGCTGGCGCCAGCGTTCGCGTTTGGCAGCGGCCAAGGGCTGGTGCAGCGGCCCGTACGCGGGGTGGAACTGTTGAATTTCGGCGATGAAGACCGATTTGGAATCCCAAGTCAGGGAACCCACATCGCCACCCGGGCCGGCGCCCGGGTCATCGCACCAGCCGATGGCTGGGTGCTGTATGCGGGGCCCTTTCGGACCTACGGCCAGGTGGTCATTATCGATGTCGGCGATGGCTACCGAATGATCCTTGCGGGCATGAGCCGCATAAATGTCGCATTGGGTCAGTTTGTGCTGATGGGCGAACCTATCGCGATCATGGGAGAGCGGGGTTCGACGGTTCTTGCGGACGGCTCACAAGGCGCGCCGCAACCTGTGTTGTTTGTCGAGTTGCGAGAGGATGGACGTCCTATCGATTCTTCGGCATGGTGGGCGGAAACAGACAGTCAAGGGACTGAAGGATGATGAAAAAATTGCCGGTCTTCGCGCTGGGCCTGGTGCTTGGCATCGCGGTGACCTTCGGCGTGACGCACTACCGGCTTGGCCCGCTTGGGGCGCAAGCGCAGGCAGGTGCGGAGACATTCAATCAGCTCAAGCTGTTCGGCGATGTGTTCGAGCGCGTGCTCAACGATTATGTCGAGCCGCAAGATGAAGCCGAGCTGATCGAGAGCGCGCTGTCGGGCATGCTAGAGTCGCTTGATCCGCACTCGGCCTATCTCGGCCCCGATGCCTTTGAAGAGATCCAAGAGCAGACGCGCGGTGAGTTTGGTGGCCTGGGCATTCAGGTCACGATGGAAGATGGCTTTGTGAAAGTCGTCTCCCCGATCGATGAAACGCCAGCCGCGCGCGCGGGCATTTTGGCCAACGATCTGATCGTCGCGCTCGATGGCGAAGACGTGCAGGGCATGACGCTGGCGGACGCCGTTGAGCGCATGCGCGGCATTGTCGGCACGGAGATCACCGTGACCGTGCGCCGCGAAGGCACCGATGATTTCGAAGTCTCGCTGCAGCGTGACAATATCCGCATCGCTTCGGTCCGCAGCCGGCTTGAAGGCGAGATCGGCTATATCCGCGTCACCCAGTTTGCTGGGCAGACGTTTGACGGCCTGGACCAGGCCATCATCGACCTCAACGAGGAAGCGGACGCCGCCGATATCGAGCTGACAGGCTATGTGCTTGATCTGCGCAACAATCCCGGTGGCCTCGTCAACCAGGCGCTGGAAGTGTCGGACGCGTTCCTAGATCGTGGCGAGATCGTTTCGATCCGCGGCCGCGACGCTTCTGAGACCCGCCGCTACAACGCCCGGTCGGGCGATCTGGTTGGCGGCCTGCCGGTGGTGGTGCTGATCAATGGTGGTTCAGCCTCGGCAGCGGAGATCGTTGCCGGTGCCCTGCAAGACCATCGCCGCGCCACGCTCGTGGGCTCGCTGAGCTTCGGCAAAGGCTCGGTGCAGTCGGTGATCCCGATGTCGTCGAACTCGGCGGTCCGTCTGACCACGGCGCGCTACTACACGCCGTCGGGCCGGTCGATCCAGGCGCGCGGTGTCGACCCGGACATCGAGGTCCTGCAAGAGAACCTGCCTGAAGAGCTTGTCGGTCTCGACACCCCCGGTGGCGAAGCCTCGCTCGATGGCCACCTCTCCAATGAGGACGAGGTGGAGCGGTCAGGGTCGTCGGTCTATGTGCCGGCGGACGCGGAGCTTGATACGCAGCTTCAGTATGCGCTGCAGCTGCTGCGCGGGGAGCAGACCCATGCGGCGTTCCCGCCGGACCCAAACGCGCCGCTGCCGAACTAATCGGCAGACCTCACCAGGCTGAGGGGCACGCCCCTTAGCTGTTGGCATGGTTAACCAACGCTTAAAGCCGACGCTCTACACAGGGGCGTCGGCTTTTTTGCGTCTGGTGCTCCGGTAACACCGGGACCAGAAAACGCTTGAAGGCCAAAGCGAACACACGTCCCTGGACGGCCATGGCAACCAGCACCGTATCTGATCTGCACACACCCATCCGGCCTCGCAAAGCGAAAGGCGGTGGCGGCGCGCTGGTGTCACTGCTTGGCGCGGTCAGCCGCTGGTTCACGCGGATCGGGGCGGCGGTCCTGTTGCTGGCGCTCGTCGGGGTCGGCGCGTGGGTCTTCACCGTCGATGATGAGCTCGGCGGCGAACCTATCGCCATGGCGCCTATCCAGGGCAATGACCCGCAAGCAACGGACGATGAGGCAAGCGGCGAGGACCCGCTCGGGCCGGCGCTGATCCGCCCGGGCCAGGATGGATTTGCCAGCGATGATGGCCCGCGGGTCATCGAGGTGCCGCGTAGCTCTGTGCGCGAGCCGGCATCGCCCGATGCGCTGGCGCGGCGCACCTCCTCAGGCCCCCGCTTTGATGCCCAAGGCGGGCTGCCCTCGACGCCTGATGCGGGCCTCGTCGCACGGTTCGATGCTGACAGTTTCATTCCTGTGCGCGGCCCCAGTGGCGAACGCGCGCTTGATGTGTATGCGCGGCCGCTTGAGGCGGGGACCGTTGCGCCCGGTCAGCCGCGCATCGCGCTTGTGGTCGGCGGGCTGGGGATGAGCCAGACGCGCACAAGCGAGGTGATCACCCGTCTGCCGCCGGCGACGACTTTGTCGTTCGCCCCCTATGGCTTCTCGCTGCAACGGTGGACCGCGCGCGCCCGCGCCGCGGGGCATGAGTATCTTGTCGAGATCCCCATGGAGCCGTTCGACTATCCCAACAATGATCCAGGGCCGCACACGCTCCTGACCTCGCTCGATGCCGAGGCCAACCTCGAGCGCATGCATTGGGCGCTGTCGCGGGTCAGCACGCCTATTGGGTTCATGAACTATATGGGCGCCCGGTTCGCGTCGGTCGATCAGGCGGTCTTGCCAGTGATGGAAGACGCTATCGGCCGCGGGCTGATGGTGCTTGACGATGGGCGCTCGGCCCGCTCGCGCATGGGGTCGCTGGGCTCCGAAGGCCAACCCGTTATCCGGGCCGATGTGGTCCTTGATGCACGGGTGGACGAAGACTCCATCGTCGACCGGCTCTCGCAGCTCGAAGCCATCGCGCGCGAGCGTGGAACCGCCATTGGTGTTGCCTCGGCGCTGCCTGTCACCATTTCGTTGCTGGAAGACTGGTCTAACAATCTTGCTGCCAAAGGAATCGCTTTAGTGCCCGTGTCCTCGCTGGTGCGGTTCGACCAATAGGAGCTGTCTCCGCGATGCCGAAACACACCGACACGCCCCGCGAACTGTGCCACGAAGAAAAGCTCGCCATGCCCTACCGGCCCTGCGTCGGCGCTCTGGTGGTCAATGCCGAGGGGCTCGTTTGGACCGGGCGGCGGCTGCCGAACGAAGAGTATACCGGCCAGAGCCGCCTGTGGCAGTTCCCGCAAGGCGGGATCGATCCGGGTGAAGAGCCCGAGCCCGCAGCGCGGCGCGAACTGTTTGAAGAAACCTCGATCCGCTCGGTGAGCCTTATCGGCGAGGTGCCCGATTGGCTGACCTATGATCTTCCGGACCATCTGGTTGGCGTGGCTCTCAAGGGCAAATATCGCGGCCAGAAGCAGCGCTGGTTCCTCTACCGGTTCGAGGGCGCCGATGAGGAAGTCAATGTCAGCGCGCCCGGCAATGGCGACAAGCCGGAGTTCGATGACTGGGAATGGACCTATCTTGAGGACGTTCCCGCCCGCGCGGTGTCGTTCAAGGTGGAGCTGTACGGCCAGATCATCGAGGCGCTGCGCGGCCATCCGGCCATCGCTTGGAAGACGGGGGCCTAGGGTACCAGCTCAGAAGCGCGCTTACTTGGTGCGGTGCGCCAGCGACGCGGCCAGAAAAGCCAGTTTGGCGCTGTGCGGGCCGTAGGCTTCGAGCGTTTTGAGCGCGTCGGTGATCGACGCATCAAGCGCTTTTTGCGCGCCCTCGACGCCCAGAAGTCCTGGCCAGGTGGTTTTGCCGGCCTCGGCGTCCTTGCCGGTGCGCTTGCCCGCTTCATCGGCGGAGGCGCGCACGTCCAGAAGATCATCTGAGATTTGGAAGGCGAGGCCGAGCGCCGCGCCATATTGCGCCATGCGCTGACGATCCTCGTCGGTGGCAAGCGCCAGATGGGCGCCCAGCGTGCAGGACACTTCGATCAGTGCGCCGGTTTTCATGGCCTGCATGCCGGCCAGCGCATAGGTGTCTTTGATTTCTTGCGCTACGCCGAAACGGCCCTCGGCCGCCAGGTCCAAGAGCTGGCCGCCGACCATGCCGGTCGCCCCGCTGGCGCGCGCGAGATCGCGCGTCATCGCGGCGGTTGCGGGGTGGCCGCAGGTGCTGACAAGTTCGAAGGCGAGGGTCTGCAGCGCATCGCCCGCAAGAATGGCGGTCGCTTCATCAAAGGCTTTGTGAACCGTGGGCTGGCCGCGGCGCAGATCATCATCGTCCATCGATGGCAGATCGTCATGAATCAGCGAGTAGGTGTGGATGCACTCCACCGCCATGGCGACCTGTGGGCTGCCCGGCGGTAGCTTCCGGCCGGCGCCCAGCATATGGGTCGCCTCAAGCACCAGCACGGGCCGCAAGCGCTTGCCGCCGGCCAAAACGGCATGCCGCATCGCGTCGACCAAACGATCGGGTGCCTTGAGCTCACCGAGGAGCTGGTCCATATCGCCGGTGATTGAGGCGGCGACGGCCTCTAGATGATCGGACAGGTCAGCGACGTCGCTCACGCGGCTTACCTTTCGGGCCGTTGGACTTCAGGGACGAGGGGTGCCTACCCAATGGGTGCATCGGGCACAAGGGGCGAGCGGGCGCGGCCGCGCGGTTCTGGCGGGCGGCTCATGGCACGCTTGCGCCGGGCGGGCGGCAAGTGGCTGCGCTACCCCGCACTGGTGCTTGGCGGTGCGCTGGCGCTGTTTGTGGCGCTGAGTCTGGTGGCCAAACTGGTGGCGCCGCTCTCCACCTTGATGCTGCGCGACCTTGTGACCTTCCAGGGCTTCGACCGCCAGTGGATCGCGCTTGATGACGCCGCTGACGTGCTCAAGCGCTCGATCATCGCGTCGGAGGACCAGACCTTCTGCAGCCACAATGGCGTTGAGTGGGAGGCGTTGCAGGTGCAGCTGGACCTGTGGCGCGCTGGTGAGGACGCCCGCGGGGCCTCGACGATTTCGATGCAGGTCGCGCGCAACCTGTTTCTCTGGCAGGGACAGTCGCCGATCCGCAAGGCGCTGGAGGTGCCGATCGCTGTCTGGCTCGACTTTGTTTTCGGCAAGCGCCGGATGCTCGAGATCTACATCAACATCGCCGAGCTTGGCCCCAGGCGTTATGGGTTCGAGGCTGCCGCGCAGGCCGCCTTTGGCGTCTCAGCTGGCCAGCTGAACCGCAACCAGGCCGCGTTGCTGGTTGCGGCCTTGCCATTGCCTGCGGCGCGCGATGCGGCCAACCCCACTTCCCGCCAGGTGCGGCTGGCGCGGACCATCGCCGCACGGGCGCCGGCGATGGCTGCGCTCGCAACCTGCCTTGCGCCGCCCCCTCCGCCGGCGCCGCCGGTGCCGCAAGCGCGACCTGGTAATCTGGGCGGTTAAGGGCGCCGAAAAAAGCGCGCCTGGGGGTCTTTGCAGGGCGGCGCAACTGATCTATAGAGCGGCCTTCCCACTTTCGCTGACCGTTGGGTTGGGCGCTTGGCGCGCAAACCCTTTTGGTCGTGCATGATCGCGCGGGCCAGGCCCGCACTATGGAGACGAGAACGATGGCCGTTCCGAAGAGAAAAGTCACCCGCATGAAGCGCGGGTTCCGCCGGTCGGCTGACGGCCTGTCGGCGCCGACCTATGTTGAAGACAAGGATTCGGGCGAACTGCGTCGTCCGCACCATGTGGACCTGAAGTCCGGCATGTATCGCGGCCGCCAGATTCTGGAGCCGAAGGACGACTAAGTCGCGTCCTTGCCTTGCTTATGTGTTTTGAAGGGCCAGTCGCCAGACTGGCCCTTTTTCTTTGCCGATCCCCACGGAGCTTTCACCATGCGCCTTCTGCTCGCCTTTCCTTTGATGCTGATCCCTCTGGTGGTCTACGGCTTCGTTGCCACCGGCACCGGCGTGGCGGCCTTCGATCAGACCTGGCTGTCGCTGAGCATGATTTCTGGCGCGCAGGTGGTGCTGTCGGTTGGCGATGCGGTGCTGGGCCTTGGCATCGCGATGCTGTTTTTGGAAGTTGTGAAAGCGACGCGGATCGGCTTTGCGCCGATTGCCGACCACGTCCTGTCTGTGCTGACGGTGATCGTGTTCGTCGTGCTGTTCATTGTCTGGCAACCGGCGGGCACCGGCCTGTTCGCGCTGTTGAGCCTGATCGCGCTGGTCGATGTTTTGGCCGGGCTGTGGATCAGCCTCAACGTCGCCCGCCGCGACGTTGCCATCGCACCGGGCGGCACCTTCTAAGGCATGCCGTCAGTCCGTGACGGCGACTTTGCCGATGGCGGCAATGCCGGCCAGCGCGGCCGCTTCGTCATTGTCGGACGTGTCGCCGGTGATGCCCACAGCGCCGAGCAAAGTGCCGTCAGCCTCCTTGATCAGCACGCCACCTGGGACCGGCACGATGCGGCCACCGGAGACATTCGACAGCCCTTCAAGAAAGTGCGGGCGGCCCTCGGCCTGGGCGTTCAGCCAGCGCGAACCTTTGCCCACCGCGAGGGCGCCGAACGCTTTGCCCTTGGCGATCTCAAAGCGCAGCATCGAAGCGCCATCGGCGCGCTGAAACGCCTGCACATGCCCACCCGTGTCGAGCACGCACACGGCCAAGGGGGCAAAGCCCTTGGCTTCGCCTTCGGCGAGAGCGGCGGTGATCAGGGTGTTGGCTTCGGCGAGGGTGAGGGCCATGGCAGTGTCCTACAGGTCGGTGGGCGGGCTTGTGAAAGCGCCTTGGTGTGATACGGGCGTAGCTTGCTGCGACCCATGCGTGCAAGGCACATCACCGTGCGTGTGTGGAAAGACAGTTTTGCTTGCCTGACCCAGTTAGAGTGCGGTGCCTTGATGCGTGATTTCCATAGACCCGGCCGTTCGCCCGCCCGGGCCACATCATCGATGGCGGCGACCTCGCACCCGGCGGCCACGACGGTGGCGCTCCAGACCCTCGCAATGGGCGGCAACGCGGTCGACGCGGCGCTTGCGGCCGCTGGCGTTTTAAGCGTCGTGGAACCGCATATGACCGGAATTGGCGGCGACTGTTTCGCGATGGTCGCCGAGCCCGATGGCAGCGTGCATGGGGTCAACGGATCGGGCCGGGCACCGGCCATGCTGGACGCGGCCATGCTGCGCGATGCTGGCCATAACCGCGTGCCGCCAACCCACGCCCACGCGATCACGGTGCCCGGCGCGCTGCGCGGGTTTGAGTTTTTGGCCACCAAATTCGGCACCCGCCCGTTTGAAGATTTGCTTGAGCCGGCGATCCGGCTGGCCCGCGATGGCTGGGTGGTGGCCGATCGGGTGGCACACGATTTCGCCAACCCCAAAGACCCGCGCGATGTCGATCAGGACCCTGTGTTGAACCGGGTGTTTCGACCGCAGGGCCGGGTGCCAGCGGCGGGCGATAGCTTGGTCTGGCCGCAACTGGCCAAGACGCTGCAAACCATCCAACGCGATGGGGTGGAGGCGTTCTACACCGGCGAGATCGCCCGGGACATCGTCACCCATATCCGGGATCGTGGCGGGGTGATGAGCCTGTCGGATCTCGCCACCTGCCGCGCCGATGCGGTCACGCCTATCAGGGCTGACTATCGCGGGCTGACGATCGCCGAACTGCCGCCCAACGGTCAGGGCGTCACAGCCTTGGTGACGCTGAAGCTCATGGAGCGCTTTGATGTGGCCTCGATGGAGGCGCTCGGCGTGGACCGGTTCCATCTTGAGATCGAGGCGGCACGCGCGGCCTACAGTTTGCGCGATGCCTATGTTGCTGACCCAGAGACCGGCGCCGACCCCGATCAGCTGCTTGATGACGCGGTGATCGATGCGCTGGCCGCGCAGATCGACCTATCCGCGCGCAACACGCAGCTGACACTGCCGCCGCTGGCTGACGCCGACACCGTGTATCTGGCGGTCGCCGATGCGGAAGGCCGAATGGTCTCGCTCATCTACTCGGTCTATGACGATTTCGGCGCGCTCACCGCGACCGAAGCGACGGGCATCGTTTTGCAGAACCGTGGGTCAGCGTTTTCGCTCGAAGCGGGGCATCCCAACGAATTGCGCGGCGGCAAGCGCCCGCTTCACACGATCATTCCCGCGATGGCGCTTCAGGATGGCAAGCCGGTGATGCCCTTCGGTGTGATGGGCGGTGCGTACCAGCCGCTGGGCCATGCGCATGTGATCTCGAGCCTTGTCGACTATGGCATGGACGTGCAGGCGGCGCTCGATGCGCCGCGCGTGTTCTGGAACGTGGCGACCACGCAGCCGATTGTAGAAAGTCCGCTGGGCGAACCGATGATCGAAGCGCTGACAAAGCGTGGCCATGCCGCCGGACCAGCCAAGCGCGCGATCGGTGGCGGCCAGGCAATCTGGCGCGATCCGTCGTCGGGCACGCTGACCGGTGGGTCTGACCCTCGTAAGGATGGGTGCGCTGCGGGGCTGTAACGGCCAGCAGACTTCTTAGGCTGAGCGGCTGAAGCCCATGGTCTGCGTCGCGGCCAGACCCTCTTGCGTGCTCGCATAGCGTGCAGCGGCGCGCGTGGTGGGCGGCAAGGGCAGGGCGATTGGCTGTTCGGGCCGTGTGGCGGCCGCTTCGCTGATCATCAGCTGAGCCGTCAGCCCCAGGCGCAGCGCGCGTCCGTTTGCCAGCGCCTCGTTGGCGCGGCGCTCGCGCGGATAGGGCTCGTCCGTCGCGGAGGAAACCGGCATGGACGGCCCCACCGTTTCGGGGCCGGGCGCTTGGCGCACGGGTCCTCTGCCGCGATAAGCGGCATGCCCGGCCGATTGCCCTTTGCCTACTGAACCGACGATCACCGACGTTCCATCCGTTTCTCAGCGCCCGCCTCCTGTCCCAGGGTAGGACGGGGCGAGCCGCCCCACGTTAACGATTGCTTAACGTATCAAATGGGCGGCAATCGGGCGAGCGCAATCCCGCAACGCGGTAAACGCGCCACGGAACGGTCGTGTCCGTTGGTGTGTGGGAACCGCCTTAGCGGTCGTCGTCGCGCGAGATCGCTTCGAGCTTCGACTGCATGGCCGACAGTTGCGCGCGCAGCTCGTCAATGCTGTCGGCGTTTGACGGCGCGGCCTCAGCGGGCTCAGCCGATGTTGCGGCGGCTGCCGGCGTCGGGAACGGCGAGAAGACGGCCATGGCGTTCGACATGGCGGACTGGAACAGCTCCATGTTGCGCCGGGTCTGCTCCTGCATAGCGCCGCTCATGGCGCCAAACGGCGTGCCGAGGCCTTGGGACATCTTTTCGCGGATGCTGTCCTTGTCGGCGACAAAGGCATTCATGGAATGCTCGAGATAGCTGGGCACCACGGCATTCATCGAGTCATCGTAAAAACGGATCAGCTGACGCAGCACGGTGATCGGCAACAGATTGGTACCGCGGCTCTCCTGCTCGAAGATGATCTGGGTTAGGACGGAGCGCGTGAGGTCTTCGCTGGTCTTGGCGTCCTGGACGATGAAATCCTCGCCGCCTTTGACCATGTCCGCGAGGTCATCGAGCGTCACGTAGGTGGACGTGCCGGTGTTGTAGAGCCGCCGGTTGGCGTACTTCTTGATGATCGTTGCCGGTTGCTGATCGTCGGTGTCCGAATGCAGAGCCATCGGCACTCCCCTTGCTGTAACGCCCTTGTTGTGTCGGCAGAAGCCGGGCTTGGTTCAGCTACTGACCATAGATATGGCCCACTCTGCTGCAAAGCACAACAAGCGGCTTGCACTAGGGTTACGCGGTTGGGCTTGACCCTTATCAAGGCCTGAGCCTGCCCTTTGGTCAATTGACAGCGGCACCGGGGCGGGTGTTTCACTCAGAACGACTTTTCCGCTCTATCATTCTGACGACACTCAGTCTTTTGCCCGCTTTGGGCCAATCCGGGAGACCTTCCATGACATCAGTTGTCATCGCTTCGGCGGCGCGTACGGCCGTTGGTTCGTTCAATGGTTCCTTCAACGGCGTGCCAGCGCACCAGCTCGGCGCCACGGCTATCAAGGGCGCGCTTGAGCGTGCAGGCGTGGATGCCGGTGATGTCGATGAAGTGATCATGGGCCAGATCCTGTCTGCCGGCGAAGGGCAGAACCCGGCGCGGCAGGCGGCGATGGCTGCTGGTGTCCCGCAGGAAGCGACGGCGTGGGGCCTCAACCAGCTCTGCGGCTCGGGGCTGCGCGCCGTTGCCATCGGCATGCAGCAGATCGCCAATGGCGATGCCGACATCATCGTGGCTGGCGGGCAGGAGAGCATGACCATGGCGCCGCACTCCATGCACCTGCGCTCGGGCGTGAAGATGGGCAACGGCACGATGGTCGACACCATGATGTACGACGCGCTGACCGATGCGTTTCACAACTATCTGATGGGCGTGACCGCCGAGAATGTCGCCAAACAGTGGCAGCTGACCCGCGATGAGCAGGATCAGTTCGCGGTCAACTCGCAGAACAAGGCGGAAGCCGCGCAGAAGGCTGGCAAGTTCAAGGACGAAATCGTCGCCCACACCATCAAGACCCGCAAGGGCGAAGTGGTTGTCGAGGAAGATGAGTACATCAAGCACGGCGTGACCGTTGAGGGGATCGCCAAGCTGCGCCCAGCCTTCGATAAGGAAGGCACGGTGACGGCGGCCAACGCGTCGGGCATCAATGATGGCGGCGCGGCCGCCGTTCTGATGAGCGAAGCGGAAGCTGAGAAGCGCGGTATCACGCCGATGGCGCGGATTGTCTCCTGGGCCACCGCTGGCGTTGATCCGGCGATCATGGGCACGGGTCCGATCCCGGCGTCGCGCAAGGCGCTCGAAAAAGCCGGCTGGAAGGTCGACGATCTCGACCTTGTGGAAGCCAACGAAGCCTTCGCCGCCCAGGCCTGCGCCGTGAACAAGGATATGGGCTGGAACCCGGACATTGTGAACGTCAATGGCGGCGCGATTGCCATCGGCCACCCGGTTGGCGCCTCAGGCGCCCGGGTGCTGAATACCCTGTTGTTCGAGATGCAGAAGCGCGACGCCAAGAAGGGCCTTGCGACGCTGTGCATCGGCGGCGGCATGGGCGTGGCGCTCTGCGTCGAACGCTAAGGCAAACCCCTTCTCAACGGGCAGCGCAACGACGCTGCCCGCACTCTTTCAAAAACAATCGAGGAAACACCCATGGGCAGAGTAGCACTGGTCACCGGCGGCAGCCGGGGCATTGGCGAAGCCATCTCCAAAGCATTGCAGGCCGACGGTTGCACCGTGGCCGCGACCTATGCCGGCAACGACGAGAAGGCGGCTGCCTTCACCGCTGAAACCGGCATCAAGACCTACAAATGGAACGTCGGGGACTATGAGTCCTCCAAAGCGGGCCTTGCCCAGGTGGAAGCCGATCTGGGGCCTATCGAAATCGTGGTGGCCAATGCCGGCATCACGCGGGATGCCATGTTCCACCGGATGACGCCGGAGCAATGGAACGAGGTGATTGCCACGAACCTGACCGGCGTGTTCAACACCATTCACCCGATCTGGCCGGGCATGCGAGAGCGCAAGTTTGGCCGCGTGATCGTGATCTCGTCGATCAACGGCCAAAAGGGCCAGGCGGGGCAGGTCAATTACGCCGCGACAAAGGCTGGCGATCTGGGCATCATCAAATCGCTCGCCCAGGAAGGCGCACGCGCGGGCATCACCGCAAATGCCGTCTGCCCGGGCTATATCGGCACCGAGATGGTACGCGCCATCCCTGAGGATGTGCTGAACTCCAAGATCATTCCGCAGATCCCGGTAGGCCGTCTTGGCGAACCCGAAGAGATCGCGCGTTGCGTCTCCTTCCTGGCCTCTGACGATGCCGGCTTCATTTCCGGGTCGACGATTTCGGCCAACGGCGCGCAGTTTTTCGTCTAGCTTCCGGCAGGTCTTCTGCAAAGCGTAACGCTTTCATGGCACACCAAGCGGGCCCTTTGGGGCCCGTTTTTGTTGGAGCCACCTGCCGTGACATCGCCCACGCACCACCCTCGTTCGCTGTTCGCGCGACGCTGGCAGCGTTACCGGCCGCGCCATGAGCTGCTGGGCTGGGTGACGCTTGCACTGCTGGCGCTGATTGTCGCCGCGGCGTTGCCGCACCTGTTTCCTGAGACGTTGTTGCGACACCTCGATCAGGGGCGGTTGCACGCGGGTGCGGGCCTTCTGGTGTGTGGCGCGGTGTTCGCGGTTCTCGGCTCGGTGTTGCGGGCCGTGCTGAGTGCTGCGCTTGGCGCTGGCCTGTTGCTCAGCGTTGGGCTTTCCGTCCCCGCGTCCTTCGCCAGCCACACCCACGACCGGGCCGCGGACCTATCAGTCCTCTCGTTCAACATCCTGGGCACCAACCGGCGTGATGAGGACTTGATGGGGGCGATCGAGACGCTCGACGCCGATGTGTCGGTGCTGCTCGAGGTGCCAGCGCTCCACCGCCAACAAGCGCGCCTGTCGGCGCTTTACCCCTATCAGGTGGGCTGCCTGGACGATCAGCCGTGCGACATGGCGGTCTATTCCCGGTATCCGATCGCTGGGGAGCGGATCCTTGGGTTCCACACGATCTTCGGCCGGCTCATCGTGGCGCCATTGGAAACGCCCGGCGGTTCGGTGACCTTGGTCGCAGCGCACTTCACCAAACCCTATTTTGGCCGGGCGCATGACCTTCAGATGGATGTGATCATCGAGCTGATGGCCAACCTCGACGGCCCCGTGGTGCTGGTGGGTGACTTCAACTCGCAGCCCTTTGTTGAGGCCTTCCGGACATCGCTGTTCGAGCGTGCCGAGCTGCGGCTCGCCTCGCGGATGGAGCCGACATGGCCAGCCCTGCCGTCGCTGGCGTTGAGCCGCCTGGGATTTGCGATCGACCATGTGCTGGTGCGCGGCGACGTGACGCCTGTCGCGGTGCAGCTGGTCGATGACCCGGTGGGGTCAAACCACCGGGGCTTTCTGTCGACGTTTGATCTGGACGGCCGCTAGCGAGGCGTGCCTCAGCGCTCAGGCACCACGTCCAGCGCTTGGGCGTCGTTGGCCGGCTGGGTGAGCCCATCGGACATCAGCCGCGACAGAAGCTCGTCGACCTCCTGGTCCACCGACCCGCCATCTTCCTGCGAAGCATCGGTCTCGGTTTTGGCGTCAGGTTTGGTTCCGTCCGACTTGAGCTCAACCAGTTCCGCCGCGTCGGTTGCCTCCGCGCTCAGCTCGGCTGCAATCGCCGCGTCGAGATCCACAATCTCGGCGCTTGGGGCTTGGGCGACCAGCTCTGGCGTGAGGTCAGCGTCTTGCGGCGTGTCCTGTTTGGCAGGCTCCGCGACGCTCTCCGGCTTGGTGGCGGGCACATCCAAAGCATGGATGGTGGCTGAGGGTTGAGGCTCCGACTCGACTTTGGCCTCTTCGGCGGCCGTCGTGACGGGCGCTGGCGGCTCAGCGGAGGGTTCGGCGGTCTCGGCTTCGACAACCGCCATCGCGCCGACGCTTGCCGCTGTACCGGCAGCTGCTACCAGGATCGGACCCTTGGCGGGATCGGGCCACGGGTCGCCCTCCTCCGGTGCGGTTTCGGCCTTTTGGGGCTTCTTGGCTTGCGCGGGCTTGGCTGGGTTCGCGGGCCGGGCGGGGCGCACCCCGGGCTGGGTGCGTGCAGCGACGATCTCGTCAATGTCGACGATCCCATCGGCGAGGGCCTCGAGCGAGGGCGGCATGTCCGGGCGGTCGGCGACGGAGACCATCACCCCGGCCGCCTGGGTCAGCCGGGCGAGTGGCGTGTAATTGCTCCGTCCGAGCAAGATCACCTCTTCAAGACCGCTTTGGGTCTCGATCGTCCGCGTCAGATCCAGCGTCATCTGGATCAGCGTTTCATCGGTGCCAGAACTGTCATGGATGGCGAAGCCAACATCGCGGTAGGCGCTGCGGGTCGTCAGGTCCACGCTTGGCGCGCAATAGGCGTGCATGATCGGGAAATGGCGGTCGAGCCCATGCATGGTCTGCCGCAGTTCGCCGACCAGAGTTTGGGGCGCTGGGGCGCCGCCCACACGGGCTTGCATGGCCTGAACGTCGACGAACAGTATGCTGGTGATCATGGCTTTGGTCCTCGCAGTCATCAGCTGTCGGCGTTCGCACGGGCGCCAAACGTGGGTGGGTTGGGTTTTCAGTCCCCTAAAGCTGTCGGCAGCGGCCTGACGCCTGCCAGTCAGCCGCCAGAACGCGGCAGAATTGAGATGGCAAAGTAGGTGGCCTAGCCCAATTGGGCAATGCTGCGCCCTGGTCAGACTTTAGGCAGTTAAGCTTAGGTGCCGGCCGGTCGCGGGGTGGGGCGCCAATCGGCGGGCGCCATCTCGAAGCCTTCGAACTGGAAACCCGGTGCAACGGTGCAGCCGACCAGCGTCCATTCGCCAAGGCTTTCAGCGGTTTGCCACCAACCTTCGGGCACGATGACTTGCGGGCGTTCGCCCATGGGCAGGTTGGGTCCCAACCGGTGGGCCTCGGCGTCGTGCCCGTTGGGCGAAAGGGTCAGCGCTAGGGGTGAGCCGGCGTACCAGTGCCAGATCGCGGCTGCATCCACCCGATGCCAGGCGGAGCAATCGCCGATGCCCAGCGCGTAGTAGATCGCGGTGCCGATCGAGCGGCCATCGGTTTGCCTCGGGTCGCGGAAGGTCTCGCGGTAGAAGCCGCCTTCAGGATGCGGCGCCAGATCGAGTGCGGCGACGACCTCGTCGAATGTCACCTTAGCGCTCCGCGAAAGCGAGCCTTAGGCCCAACACGCCAAAGGCAGCAGCGAAGGAGCGGCGCAGCCAGGCCATCACGGCGGGCCGCGAGATCACATAGTCGCGGGCCAGCGCTGCGCTTGCGCCATACAAGACGAAAACGAGGAAGGTGAGCGCCATGAAGACCAGCGCCAGCATGACCATCATGGCAGTGGGGTTGGCAGCGGTTGCGGGCACGAATTGCGGCAGGAAGGCCAGGAAGAACAGCGACAGTTTGGGGTTCAGCACATTGATGAGCGTGCCGGTGCGTGCCGTCTTCCAAACGCTTTGGGGTTTCTGGTCGGCGGAGACATCGAGCGCGCCGCCTTCGCGCAGAATGTTCCACGCCATGTACAGAAGGTAGGCGACGCCGGCATATTTGATGATCTGGAAGGCCACCGCCGAGGTGTGCAGCAGCGCGGCGAGGCCGACAATGCTGGCGATCATGTGCGGCACGATCCCGAACGTGCAGCCGACCGCCGCAACGACACTGGCGCGGAAACCCCGTCCCAGACCCACTGCCAAAGTGTACAGAACGCCCGTCCCGGGCAGCAGGATGACGATCATCGAGGTGATCAGAAACTCAATGGACATGGCACTGCTCTCTGTGTGGGTTCGGCTTCGCCATCAGAAGTGATCCTTGGCGGCGCGTAGCTGCGCAAACGCGTCCGCTGTTCCGGCTTTGAGGAACGGGTTGAAGGCGAGCTCGGTGGTAAGCTCGGTGGGCACCGTCGCCAGGCCTTGCCCGCGCTTCTGCACGATCTGATCGACGTGGGCGAGAAGGGCGTCATCATCCGGGCTGAGGTGCACAGCGAAGCGGGCATTGGCTTCGGTATACTCGTGGCCGCAATAGATCATGGTTTCAGGGTCCAAGGCTGCAAGCACCTGCAGGCTGGCAAAGAACTGGCTTGGTGTGCCCTCAAACATGCGGCCGCACCCAAGCGCAAACAAGGTGTCGCCAACAAAGGCCAGCTTATCCGTTCGGCTGATATAGGCGATGTGCCCCACCGTGTGGCCCGGCGTGTCGAGTACCTCGAACTCCGCATCGCCCAGCGTCACGGTGTCGCCAGGGCGCACCGCTGTGTCGAGCCGGGGCAGGCGCTGCGCATCTGCGGCGTTACCAACCACCCGGACATCGTAGCTCGAGCGGATGCCGCCCACGCCATCGATATGGTCGCGATGGTGATGGGTGATGAAGATGTCGGTCGGGGTCCAGCCGGTCTCAGCGATGGCTTTGCGGGTGGCCGCTTCCTCGGGCACATCGATCAGGGCAACCCGGCCGCTGCTCTCATCGCGCACCAGCACGCCATAATTGTCACTGCGGCAGGGGTAGAGGTGGCAGCTAACGCTCACGAGCGATCCTTCTGGTCGCCCGCGGGCGATTTGGGTAAGAGGCGGGTATGCGCGTCGACATCATCGACCTTCGAGATTTTTATACAAGCCCTCTGGGCATGCGCACGCGTGACTATCTGCGGGTCGCGTTGAGCAAGCATATGCCTGACGCCAAGGGCATGGACGTTGCCGGCGTTGGCTTCGCCAACCCGTTCTTGGGCCAGTACCGCGATGGCGCCCAGCGGCTGATGAGCTTCATGCCCGCCGCGCAGGGCTGCGTGAACTGGCCATCATCGGGGCCCAACGCGTCGGTTCTGGTCAATGAAGAGCATCTGCCGATCCCCAACGCTGCGCTCGATCGGGTGATCTTGGTGCATGCGCTCGAATTCTCGCCCCACCCCTCCAACCTGCTTGAGGAGGTTTGGCGGGTGCTGGCGCCTGGCGGGCGGATGATCGCGGTGGTGCCGAACCGGCGCGGGCTGTTGGCGCGGATCGATGCAACGCCGTTCGGGCACGGCCGTCCGTTCTCCAAAGGTCAGATGATCCGGCTGTGCCGCGAGACCCAGTTCGCGCCCACCGGCTGGTCGGAGGCGCTGCACTTCTTCCCCTCCAACACCAAGCTGGCGCTGCGCACCTCGCCATTTTTCGAGCGGTTCGGCAAAACCGTGCTCTCACCCTTGGGCGGGGTGATTATTCTTGAAGCGACCAAGCACATGTTCCGCGGCTTGCCGGTGACCGAAGGGGCCCGCGCCAGAGCACGGCCTGTGCTGGTGCCAGCGGGCGCCGTGCCGAATTGAGGTGCGGCTAGCCGGACCCAGAGGCCCAGTTAGGGTGTTTTCTTGCGTACCACCTGCTCGCGGTAGAGCGTGAAAAGCCCCGCGCCGATCACCAATGCGGCGCCGATGGTCATCGGCCAGTCGGGCACTTCGCCGAAGACCAAAAAGCCGAGCACCAACGCCGCGAGAAGCCGCGTGTAGCGGTAGGGCGCGACCACGGAGATCTCGCCCAGCCGAACCGACAGCGTGATGGCGTAATAGCCCGCCATGCCGAACACGCCGCCACCCAGGATGAGCGCCCAAGCCAGAGGGGCGATGCCTTGCAGCAGCGGGTCGTCCTCCATCACGAAATGCATGCCAAGCCCCATCGGCACCAACAGCGCGGCAACGAGCGTGACGATGGAGAAGGTTGAGAATTGCGCCTTCACTTTGCGGGTCGCCAGATCGCGGACCGCAAGGCCGATCATGGCGATCACCGCCCAATGGGTGCCCGCTTCGAACCCTTCAAGTCCGGGGCGGATGATGATCATCACGCCGATGAAGCCGACAATGATGGCGCTCCAGCGGCGCCAGCCGACACGCTCGCCCAGGATCAGTGCTGCGCCCAGCGTGATGGCCAAGGGCTGGACCTGAAGGATGGCCGACAGGTTCGAGAGCGGCATGACCGTGAGGCCGGTGATGATCGCCATGGCGGAGATCAGATCCCCGGCCGTGCGCCACGCAAGCGGCGGGTCGCGCAACATCGCGCCGACCAGGGCAGGGGTCATGCGCGTGCCCTCGCGCAGCATCAGGGCGCCATAGACCAGGGTGCCGAACACCCCTTTGATGATGACGATCTCGCCCGGTGTTGCGGCGCCACCCTCGGCGAGCGTTCCGGCGAGTTTGATCGCCGCATCGTCGATGCCGAAGGCGATCATCGCGAACACCATCAGGGCGATGGCTTGAAAGTTCTGCGTTGGCGGCTGGCTCACGAAGTGGCCTGCGCATCCGGGCCGTTGCCGGGACGCAGAACGAAAATGCCTTGGGCGCCAACAAGGTTCCACAGCGCCCAGGGCGCGTGCAGCGCCACGCGTTGGCCCTGGGCGTTGAGCGCCGCCGAATCCTCGATGGTGGCGCCAACCGCTTCGGTCAGATGCACGAAGTCTCGCAAGGTACAAAAGTGGATGTTCGGCGTGTCGTACCAGGAATAGGGCAGCGATTTGGTGACAGGCATCTCGCCGCGCAGCAGCAGGTGCAGCCGCGCCTTCCAATGGCCGAAATTGGGAATGGCAACGATGACCCGTTTGCCGATGCGCAGCAGCTCTTCCAGCACCTTGCGCGGGGCCTGCGTGGCTTGCAGCGTCTGCGATAGGATCACGACGTCGAACGCACCATCGGGGTAGGTGGAAAGGTCTGTGTCCGCATCCCCCTGGATCACCGAAAGCCCGCGGGCCACCGCGGCGTTCACATTGGCTTGGGAGAGCTCAAGGCCGCGTCCATCGATGGCTTTCTTCTGCTCAAGGAACGCGAGTAGGTTGCCATCCTCGCACCCGACATCGAGGACGCGCGCGCCTTGGGGCACGTAGTGCTCGATGATCGCATAGTCGACGCGGGACAGAGGCACGCTCACGGGCTCACCCCTTCAAGCGTGACAACGCTCGACAAGAACGCGCGAACCGCAGCGAACAGTTCGGGCTCATCGAGCAAGAATGAGTCATGTCCGCGGTCTGTCTCAACCTCAACGAAGGACACTTTGGCGGTTGTCGCGTTGAGCGCGTGCACCAGCGCGCGGCTCTCGGACGTCGGGAACAGCCAATCGGAGGTGAACGAGATGACGCAGAACCGGGTGCGCGTGTCGGCAAACGCGTTGGCCACCTTGCCGTCGTGGTCGGCCGCGAGATCGAAATAGTCCATCGCACGGGTCAGGTAGAGGTAGGAGTTCGCATCGAACCGGTCGACAAACGTCATGCCCTGGTGGCGCAGATAGCTCTCGATCTGGAAATCGGCATCGAAGCCGAACGAGATCGCGTTCTTGTCCTGCAGGCTGCGGCCGAACTTCCGATGCAGCGCATCGTCGGACATGTAGGTTATGTGGGCGCCCATGCGGGCCACGGCGAGGCCCTTGGTCGGCCGTGTTCCCTCGGCCATGTAGCGACCGCTGCGCCAGTCCGGGTCTGCCATCACCGCTTGCCTGCCGACTTCGTGGAAGGCGATGTTTTGCGAGGAGTGCCGCGCCGAGGTGGCGATGGGGATGGCCGCTGCCACCCGTTCGGGGTAGCGCGCCGCCCATTGCAGCACTTGCATGCCGCCCATCGAGCCGCCGACAACGGCCAAGAGCCGCTCGATCCCCAAATGATCGACGAGGCGGCGCTGCATATCCACCATGTCGGCGATCGTCACGAGCGGGAAGTTGAGGCCATACACCTCGCCCGTCTCCGGGTGCGGAGAGCCGGGGCCAGTTGAGCCCAGGCAGCCGCCCAAAACGTTGGCGCAGATGATGAAATGCGTGTCGGTATCGAGCGGTGCGCCGGGGCCGACCATCGTTTCCCACCAGCCTGCCTTGCCGGTGATCGGGTGGCGGCCGGTGACATATTGGTCGCCGGTCAGCGCGTGACATACCAGGATCGCGTTGGTTCGCGCCGCGTTGAGCGTGCCATGCGTCGTGTAGGCGATATGGCTGCGTTGGAGCGTTTCGCCGGACTGCAAGGTGACGGGCTCGCGCACTTCGAGCACGGCGCCATGGGGCACGGCCCCATGAGGCACGGTACTTGGGTTCTCGGTGGGTTGCATGCTACTCAACAGGGCGCTCGGCAGGGGCTCAGGCCGGCCTGTTTAGACCCATTTTCTGCAATGCGAAACCGGATCGTGCTTGGCGTTTGGTCTCCAAGGCGCGTAAAGCGTCCCGCATGACCGATGCACCTGCGCCTCAGGCCAAGCCTGGACCCCATGCGAGCCTTGCCGATATTCGCGCCGAGATCGACCGGATCGATGCGGCGATGCACGCTCTGCTGATCGAGCGCAGCGCGGTGATTGGTGACCTCATCACGATCAAGAACGTGGCGGCGTCTGCCAGCGCGAGCGCAGATCATCGGCCCTCTGCGTTCCGTCCGGCCCGTGAAGCGTCGATGATGCGCGACATGATCGAGCGCCACTCGGGCCTGTTGCCGCTCGACACGGTCGAGAGCATCTGGCGGGTGATCATCTCGACCTTCACCTACGTCCAAGCGCCCTACGATGTCGCTTACTGTTTCGGCACGGAGCCTTTGGCCATGCGCGACGTCGCGCGGTTCCACTTTGGCTACACGGTGCCCTTGAGCGCACAAGCCTCGCCGCAGGGGGTTCTCGATGCGGTGGGCGCGCGTGGGGATGCGCTGGGGCTCATCCCTATCGGGCCCGCCATGCCCGCCGAGCAGGCCTGGTGGCGCGCACTGGAAGCGCAGAACGCGCCAAAAGTGATCGCGCGGCTGCCGTTCGTGGAGCGGGCCGACCACCCCGCAGGCCTGCCCTGCCTTGTGGTGGCCAATGCGCCGTCCGATCCGGCCGTGATGGCAGCGGAGGTGTTTTCCGTCAGCCAAACCATGCTGGCTCAGTTGCCCGGCGATCAGGCGGACGAGATCGATCGTTTGGCCGGCCATACCGACGGATCATCGCTGATCAGCGTCACGAGCGAGGCGATTCGAGAGCATCTCCGTGCGGCGGGTGCCCTCAGCGTTGGCTCGCATGCGCCGGTCTATCGGCCCTAGGCGCCAGTAGCGGCAAGATGGTGCCGATTGCAAAACGGCGCTTAACCCTTCAGAACCGATCTCCTGTTTTTCGCCCCTCCCCTCAACTAGGCTCACGCCATGTCTGCTTCGCCATTGTTTCCGCAGCCCCGCCCCGGGGTTCTTGATATTGCCGCCTATGTCCCCGGCCGCGATAAGGCGCCCCAGGGCAAGACGCTGCACAAGCTGTCGTCGAATGAGACGCCCTTGGGCACAAGCCCGAAGGCGCTGGAGGCCTATCACACGGTCAGCGAGAAACTGGCCGCCTATCCCGATGGGTCGGCCTTGCAGCTGCGCGAAGCGATTGCCCGCCGGCACGGCATCGACAAGGATCGGATCGTTTGCGGCAACGGCTCCGACGAGCTGCTGGCCCTGTTGGCGCAGACCTATCTTGGGCCGGGTGACGAGGCGGTGTTCTCCGAGCACGGGTTCCTCGTCTACCCGATTGCCACGCGCGCGGCGGGCGGCACACCCGTTGAGGTGCCCGATGTTGATCTGACGGCGAATGTGGATGGCTTTTTGAGCGCGGTTACTGAGCGCACGAAGATCGTTTTCCTCGCGAACCCGAACAACCCGACGGGCACCTATGTGCCCTTCAGCGAGGTGCGGCGCCTTCACGAGGGGCTGCCACCGCATGTGCTCCTGGTGCTGGACGCGGCCTATGCCGAATACGTCCGCCGCAATGATTATGAGAGCGGGCTCGAGTTGGCCGCCACGGCGCCCAACGTGGTGATGACGCGGACCTTCTCGAAGATCTATGGCCTTGCCAAGCTTCGCATCGGTTGGATGTTCGGGCCTGCCCATGTGGCCGATGCCCTGAACCGAGTGCGTGGGCCGTTCAACATGACCGGTCCGGCGATTGCTGCTGGGGCTGCGGCCATGGACGATGGCCCGTTCATTGATGCGGCGGTGGCGCACAATGCACACTGGGTGCCGAAGCTGACCGAGGGGCTCGAAGCGCTTGGCCTTAAGGTGACGCCCAGCGTGGGCAACTTCATCTTGGTGCACTTCCCGCAGACCGCCGGCAAAACGGCCGATGATGCGGACACGGCATTGCTCTCTGAAGGCGTGGTGACGCGGAAGGTGGGCGCCTACAAGCTGCCCAACGCGCTGCGCGTGACGGTGGGCACGGCGGAAGCCAACACGCTTCTTCTCGACGTGCTGCGCAGGTTTATGCAGGCCCCCTGATGAGCGCCATACCCGCACAGTTTTCGCGCGTCGCCATCATCGGTGCCGGTCTGCTGGGCACGTCGGTGGCTCATGCGGTGCGCCGCTTTCTGCCCGATACGGTCATCCAGTTCGCCGACCAGGACCCAGAGGCGGTGGCGGTGCTGCGGGAGATCTTCCCCGAGGCGCTGGCGACCACCAACCCGGTGGATGCCGTGCGCGGTGCGGACCTCGTTGTCCTGTGCGTGCCCGTGCGGGCGATGGCGCCTGTTGCGCAGAGCATTGCGGGGCACCTGCAGCTGGGCACGGTCGTCACCGATGTTGGCTCGGTTAAGCGCAGCGTGATCACCGATCTATCCGCCGCTCTTGGCCCCGATGTGACGGTTATCGCCGGCCACCCGGTGGCGGGCAGTGGGCGGTCGGGCCCGCGCGCGGGCTTTGCCGATTTGTTTGTGGGCCGCTTTGTTATCCTGACCCCCGAAGAGACCGTCGATGCGGACGCCTTGGAGCGCTTGTCGGCGTTCTGGAAGGCGCTCGGCGCGATGGTCGAGATCATGGATGCCGACGAGCATGATTTGGTGCTCGCTCTCACATCTCATCTGCCGCACCTGATCGCCTACACGATTGTTGGCACCGCTGCCGATTTTGAGGATGTCTCGGAAAGCGATGTGATGCGCTTTTCCGCCGGCGGCTTCCGCGATTTCACGCGCATCGCCGCCTCTGATCCGGTTATGTGGCGGGATATCTTCCTGACCAATAAGGACGCCGTCCTCGAAGCTCTGGGCCGGTTTTCAGAGGACCTCGCGGCGCTGCAGCGGGCCATCCGCTGGGGCGAGGGCGATAAGCTCGAAGCCTGGTTCACCCGGACGCGCACCGTGCGGCAAGGGATTATCGATATAGGCCAGGACACGGCCGAAGCCGATTTCGGGCGCCGGGGTGGCGCAGCGGGCGACGAGGGCGACGGCCCTGTGCTGAAGCCTTACGCCAACGACTGAGTTTAGAACACAAGCGGCGGCAGCGCGCCGAGGGTAACCGGCCCGACGCTCAGTTGGCCGCGCGTGACCGTGAGCGGCAGTTCGATCGCGCTATCCTCACCGATTGTGGTTTGCGTGCCGAACAGGCCCGCGCCGGCGGTGATCGCGGTTGCCATGCGGTCATCGTCAACGCCGAACAGCTCAACCAGGGCGGCCACATCATTGGTGGCGATGGTGCCCTCAAAGTCCAACAGCCCATCGGGCGCGATCTGGGCATCGCCATCGAGGTTGATGGCATGGCCATCGAGCCGTAGGCGGCCGGCGAAGCCATCGAGCTGGCCCGACCGCTCCACCCAATCGGCGAACAACTGACGCGGCGTGGTGCCCCTCGCTGAGGCCAGATCTGCGGCAATGCCGGACAGGGACAGATCAATCGTCTCGACGCCGCCCAGAAGCGGGCTTTGAAAGCCGAAGATCAGGAGAGCAGCTTCCAAATCAGTCTGTGCGGCTTGCTCGGTTTGTGGCGCGCGGATGTGCAGCTCAGCGCCCGACCCGGAAGCGATGGCGCTGGCCGCGCCGTCGAGCTGTACCGCGTAAGGATCGAGCACTGCTGACACCCGTCTCAGCCCACCATCGGTGCCGACGCGGACGCTTGCCCGCAAAAGCGCGCTCTCGACCAGCGCCGAAGTGCCGCCTAGGCCCGAAAGCGCGAAGGGCCCCGACCATTCGGCGATGGTGAGAAGCGGGTTCCAGGCCGGGGCCACGGTGGTGAGCTCGGTGCCCACCGCAGAGCTGCCGCGCGCATCAGACAGCCCGAAGCTCTCACAGCGGACCTCAAAGCGCGCGGGGTAGCCGCCAAAGCGCTCGTTGCCGCAGGTTAGTGTCACCCCCTGGCGGGCGAGCTCCTCGCGGCCTTGGTCGAGCGCCGCGCGATAAACCTGGGCCGCAACAAACCACGCTGCCGTGACAAGCACGGCGAGGGCGACCAGTGCCGTGACCAGCCACAGGAAACGCCGGCGCGTTGTGGAGGTTGCTTTGGGTGTCGGTGTTGCGCTCTCGGTCATTGGGTCGCTCTGGGGCCTGCGTCGGGTGTGCGGACCTTCCACCACGCGATCGGTTCCGATACAAGCGCTGGCTTGTGACAGGGGGCGCAAACGCCCGAGGGGCCGGAGCGAGGGTGCGATGGATTTGTGGGTGTTTGGCTACGGCTCGCTGATTTGGCGGCCGGGCTTTCCCTTTCGCGCGTCCTACCCCGCGCGGCTGTTCGGCTATCACCGCTCGCTTTGCGTCTACAGCTACGTCCATCGCGGCACGCCGGAGCGTCCTGGGCTGGTGATGGGCCTTGATCGCGGCGGTTCCTGCTCGGGCCTGGTGTTTCATGTCGATGCGGGCCACCGCGAAGAGGTACTGCGCTACCTGCGGGAGCGCGAGCAATCGACCTTTGTGTACCAGGAGCGCATGCAGCGTGTGCATGTGCGCGGCCATGATGGCCCGAGCAGCGTCGAGGCGCTTGTCTACTGTGTTGACCGCCTGCACGAGCAATATGCCGGCCTTTTGGCGCGGGAAGAGCAGCTCGCTATCGTCGCCGGTGCGCAAGGCAAGTCCGGCCCCAACCCCGATTATGTGGTTGAGACCTCACGGGCGCTGGAGCGGCTCGGCGTTCACGATGCTGGGCTGCGTTGGCTAACGAGCCGGTTGGCGCCCTAAGGTTGGACCGATGGAAGCGGTGGTGGGTTCCGCACCGCCAGTGCTTCGTCCACCAAGGCTTGGGTTTCCGCTTCGATCACCTCTTGCAGCTGACCGCGGACCGCTTTGGGGTCTTCTCCCGCGGCGATGGGCGGCAGAAACGAGATGACAATCGTGCCCGCGTGGCGGCGGAACTGGCGCCGCGGCCAGAACAGGCCGGAATTGAGCGCGGCCGGCACGATCGGCACACCGAGCTGTTTGTACAGATGCGTCGTGCCTGACTTGTAGTCCGGCGGCGCCCCCACCGGCCGGCGGGTGCCTTCGGGGAAGATGATGAGATGGCCGCCCTCGGCGACGCTCTCTTTGGCCGCACGCGTCATCGCCAACAGGGCCGAAGCATGCCGAGACCGTTCGACCGGGATCATGCCGGCGCGGCGCGCGTACCAACCGAACAGCGGCAGATCGATCAGTTCCTTTTTGAGGATGTAGATCGGCTTATCGAGATAGGGCAGCAGCGCAAACGTTTCCCAGGTCGACTGGTGTTTGGCGGCGATCAGGCAGCCTTCTTTGGGGATGTTCTCGAGCCCCCTGATCTCCCAGTTCATGCCTGCGGTGACCCGCAGCAGCCACAGCGTTGAGCGGGCCCATGCCCGCATGTATTTGCGCGCGTAGCGGTCCGGCAAAAACAGCGTGGGCGAACAGACGATCATCCACACCACCATGTTGGCAAAAAAAACGGTGTTGGCGATGAGCGCTCGCAAGGCGGGCATGGATGTCTCTGGGTTTGCGTGCCGGGTGCCGGCGCGGCCTCATTTTCAGAGGTCTCAAGCCAGCGGACCCATGGCATATGGCGCTGCGCGCGCTGCGGCAAGCCGCGCGGTTGGCAGATCAGCCCAACAGGTGCCGCAAGTTAGTCAGTTGCAGCTTCACAAATTCGCGCGCCATCAGCGAGAGCGGCCAGGTGCGTTCGTCAGCCGATCCGGCGTGATGATCGGGGGCTTGCGGATCGATGGGGAAGGCGACCAACTGCGTGCCGGGTAGCACGGCCTCGATCTCACGCAGCGTGCGGGGCATGTGGTAGGCGCTGGTGACCACCAGAAGCGAACCAAAGCCATTGTCACGCGCCCAGGCTGCCGTTTCGCGGGCGTTGCCGACGGTGTCGAGGGCGGCCCTGTCGAGCTCAACGCAGCAGTCAAACAGGTCGGGGTCGGAGCTTGTGCGTTCGATGAGCATCGAGACGTCGGTATCCTCATGGACCCCGGAGATCAGCAGGCGCTCCGCGGCGCCGGCGCTGAGCAGCTCCATCGCCACTTCGATGCGCGCTGAGCCGCCGGTGACAACCACGATACCATCGGCCCGTGGGCTTTGCGGCGCCCGCATCTCGTCGATTGTGCCGACGAATTGGCTAAAGGCGATGCCGGCCCAAACGAACGCGATGACCAAGGCGAGCGGCGCCAGCCGCATGGCGCGGAACCGTCGGGCGGTCCGTCGGCGGTCCAATGTCAGCGTGTTGGACGGCGGCGTCTTCATCGTTTGATCAAACAGGCCAAGCCTTGCGAAACACTTACGCGCTAGGGGAATCCGGCGCGCAGTCTACCCTGTGATGGTTAACGTGCGGCCTTCTTGCGTGGCAACTGTGTTTTCCCTTTGGCGGCGGTGCGGCCATTTCAAAGCCCACAGGTAAATGCCCAGCCGTCAAAGGCCCCTTAGGAAACGCCGGACGGTGATGCGCGAGGTGGCCGCCGTCAAAAAGGCGATGAGGAACACCACCAAAGCGCAGCCGGCATAGCCTTCAAGCCCCAGGGCCGGTGAGCCGATCAGCGCTTCCACTTGCACGGCTTCTGCCGCGCCGCGCCGCGCGCCGACCCAAACCTGGAAGACAAGGAAGATCACGATCGCGGCCACGCCGCCGATTAAGCCGCCGCGCATGCCGAGCATCAAAAAATGCCTTTGGAACTGGCCTGCGATGAAAGCGTGGCTGGCGCCAACAAAGTGCAGAACATCGACCACGTCTTTGTTGCCGGCCATGGCGGCGCGCGTCGCGAAGATCACGCACAGGATGGTTGCCGACAGGACGAGCGCCAAGATGAACAGGCCGCCGAGCACCATGGCGCGGGCCATGCGCGCCATCTGATCGGTCCACAAGCGGTGATCATCCACCGTGGCGCCCGGGGCATCGGCATCGAGGCCGGCTTGGAGGGCAGCCAGGTCGAGCGCTGATCGGTCGCTGACCGTCAGCGCGATGAGGCGGGGGACGGGCAGTTCGCTGATCGCTGTTTCGCTCGCCAGCGTGCCGAGCCAGGGTTCAAGAAGCGCGCGGGTCTCGGCTTCATCGATAATGTCGACGCTTCCGATGCCTGGGGTCACCCTTGCCAGTGCCGCGGCGGCTTCGAGCCGCGCCTCCACGTTTGATGGATCGCTGGTGGTGACCTCGATCGTTAGTTCGCGGCCGATATCGGCGCTCCAGTCGCTGGCGGCCCGGTCCACCAGGGTGACCGCGCCCACCGATAGGCATGCGAGGCAGCCCATGATGGCGATCACCAGCATCAGCGCGTTGCCGGCAATCGAGCGGGCGGGCACGATTGGGCTGGGGGCTTTGTCGTCGCCGCCTTGCCGCAGGATCGAGCGGCGCTCTTCGCCGGGCTTTCGCGGTGCTTTCCGGCTGCGCCCGGTGGCTGACACGCGCGTGGGCCGCACGTGCCCAGTGCGGCCTGCGGCGGCGCGGTCGAGATCGCTGACGCTAGTCATAGATCTGCACCTGGCGGTCATGCAGCACGAGGCGACGCGCCTGGAACTGCTGCATCAGCAAAACGTCGTGCGTGGCGATGACGATCGATGTGCCAAGCTTGTTAAGCTCGACAAACAGGCGCAGCAGCCGCCGGCCCAATTGGGGGTCCACATTGCCGGTCGGCTCGTCGGCGAGCAGCAGGTCTGGCTGGCCGATCACGGCGCGGGCGATGGCGGCGCGCTGTTTTTCACCGCCTGAGAGCACCGGCGGCATGGCGTACATGCGTTCGCCAAGGCCCACCCAGCGCAGCAGTTCCTTGACGTCGGCGGCGTAGCTTGCCTCCGACTTTCCCTGAACCCGCAAGGGCAGGGCGACGTTCTCGAACGTGGTCAGATGATCGAGGAGGCGAAAATCTTGGAAGACAACGCCGATGCGTTGTCGCAGCGCGGGGATGTCGCGCGAGCCGGAGCGGGCCGTGTTCTTGCCGAAGGCCGTCACCACGCCGCGGCTGGGGCGCATCGCCAGCGACATAAGCTTCAACATGGAGGTTTTGCCGGCACCGGAGGGGCCGGTGAGGTATTGAAAGCTGCGCGGCTCAATGGCGAACGACAGATCGGAGAGCACCTCCGGTCCGCTGTCGTAGCGCAAGCCAACATTTTCCAACACCAGCACGCTGCTTTGATCTCCCAATGGTGCTGTTTAACGGCTCGGGCACCGAGCTGTTACAGCTTTGCTCGCCAAAACGGGCGCCAGCTTGGCCATCTCCCACACGCACCTGTCATGGTTAACAGCCCATTAACGCTCGGCCTGTAACCGTGCGACGACAGTGTGTCCATCCACGGATCGGCCTGCCCTTTGAAGTTAAGCTGCCCCTCCTGCGCGACAAGCTATGCGGTTGCCGATGACCTTATTGGCCCGAACGGCCGAAAGGTGCGCTGCCCCTCGTGCGCCCATGTGTGGACCGCCATGCCGGAGACCCCCGCGCCCGAGGAACCTGATCCGCTTTTCGATGCCTCGCCTGCCGAGCCGGCAATGGACGAGCTTGTGGGTTCGGCGGAGGTTGAATGGGGCCAAGAGGCGGCCGACGAAGGCGAAGCCATCGACACCTCAGCGGCGTTCGCCGAGCAGGCCTTTGAAGGCCTCGATGAAGAGATCAACGTTGCGCATGTTGAATCAGACTGGGGTGAAGACAAGGCACCGCCGTCGTCGCGGCCAAACTTCTCCAAGGCGCTGTGGCGCGCCATTCGCGGCGACCGGGAGCGCAAAGAGGCAGAGAGACTGGCGCGGGAGGGCCCAGCGGTCGACACGGTGACGGTTGCTTCGGGGCCTGTGGGCACGTCGGCACGTCCCAATGATCCCAAGAAGCGGCGGGTTCGGCTCAAGAGCAAGAGCAAACGTATCGGTCCTGGGCCCGTGCGGCGCGCCGCTCGCGCAGCGCTGCCGCCGGTTCTGGTTGCTGCCGGGATCGCCGTGGCTGTGCTTGCGGTGCCGCTGCGCGAGACCGTTGTGCGGGTCGTGCCCGATTTGGCGGGCCTTTATGCGCTGGCGGATCTCGAGGTGAACGTGCGCGGCATCGAACTGTCGGGCTTTGTCGCGCGCCGCGAAAGCGTCGCGGGCCTGACGGTGATGGAGATCGAGGGCGTTTTGACCAACGCGTCTGAACGCGACAGGCCCGTCGCCCCCATCCGCATGGCGCTCGTCAGCATCGAGGGCGAAGAGCTGTTCGCCTGGAGTGTCGAGCCGCCGCAAAGCGTGCTGCCGGCGGGAGAAACCTTGCTGGTGACCAGCGAGTTGACCGCCCCTCCGCCCAATGCCGGTGGGGTCGCGGTGCGGTTCTTGCGGTCTGATGAGCAGGTTCCCTGAGCGCTTCGGGCTCTAAGTAATAGGGCGGCAGACGGGCCGTTCACGGCATGTTAAGCCAAGGTCGTAACGGTGAGTGTTCCCAGTTGAGCATCAGCGATCGCCCGTTTGGCGGCGTAGACGCTGAAGGTGATTTTGGTTTTGGACACGAATGCGGGCGGGTGCACGATGGCGCGGCTCCTGGTTACAGAAGATGATGACGCGGTTCGCGCGTTCCTTGAGAAGGCGTTCGAGCTTGATGGCCACGAGGTTGTGACGGCCTGCGATGGTGCTGAGGCGCTCGACATCCTCAACGAGGAGCAGGGCGCGTTTGATCTGCTGCTGACCGATATTCAGATGCCGGTGATGGACGGCATTGCGCTGGCGCTTTCCGCCGTGCGCGACTTCCCCAAGCTGCCTGTGGTCTTGATGACCGGCTATGCCAACCAGCGCGAGCGGGCCAACGGGCTCGATGCGCTGGTGGAAGACATCATCATGAAGCCGTTTTCGCTCGCGGACATCCGCGCGGCGGTGGGCGGCGTTCTGGAAAAGCACGCCGCCTAGGCACGCCTTGTTCGCTTAGAAGCGCTCGATGAGCCGGTCGAGATAGTCCAATTCGGGCTGCGGCCGGCTGCGCTCGCCAAGGCGGCGCTGGATCTCGTTGAGAATGTCGCGGGCGCGCTGGATGTCGCTTTCCTCGGGGATGCCGACACGCTCACCGCTTTGCGCTCTGGGTGCGCGCTGTGGTCGGCCGAGGGGGTCGAACCCTTGCTGGCCCTGACCGGGTGCGAACAAAAGGCGCGGCATGCCGCCTTGCTGGCCGGGGCTTTGGCCCTGACCTTGGGCTTGCCCCTCGCCTTGGCCCTGTCCGTCGCCATCGCCGGCGAGCTGTTGCGCGAGGTCTTGCGCGCCTTGGCGAAGGGCCTCCAGCGCGCGGCCTTGTTCGGGCAGAGCCCCTTGCGCGCTGCCGCGGCCGAGCATCTGGCCGGCGCCATCCATGGCGTCGCCGGCTTCGCCCATCTGGCTTGGGTCGAGGCCGAGATCGCTGAGTTGATCCATCAGCGCTTCGAGCTGCTCGCGCAGCGCTTGCTGCTCGGCGCTGAGGCCATCGAGCGGGTTTTGCGGGTCGCTGCCCTGTTCACCACCTTCGCTGTTCTCTTCAGCTGGACGGTCGGGGCCACGGCCCATGTCGCGTTCGCCAGGGTTGGTGTCTGGGTTCGGTGTCAGCCGATCAAACGGCCGGCGCAGTTGGGGGGCCTGCGCATCCTGCGAGAAGGGGAAGGTCTCATCCATCAGCCGCTGCTGCTCTCGCGTGATGGATTGCAGCTGCTGGAGTGCCTCGCGCAGCTCTTGCTCTTCAGGCGTCGGTTCGCGGGGCTGCATGGCTTGCGCGCCGCGCAGCGCGTCGAGCTGTTGGCGCAACTGGTCAAGCATCTGCCGTGCGGCATCCTCTGCGCCCATCTGCGACAGCTGCTCGATCTGATCCATCATCGATTGCATGGATTGCGGATCGAGCGACTGGGTGGAGAGCTGCTGGTTGAGCTGCGAGGGGTCAAGGCCCTGCATCTGCTGCGCCAGCCCCTGCATATAATCTTGCAGCGCGTTGCGCAGCTCATCCATCAATTGGGCGATCTCTTCGTCGCTGGCGCCGTTTTCGAGCGCGTCGGCAAGGGCCTGTTCGGCCTGCCGTAGGCGTTCGGCGGCGGCCGCGAGATCACCGTCCTGGATGGTCAGGGCGAGCTGCCAGAGCATGTCGACGATCTCGATCAGTTCGTCGCGGGTGTCGGCGAGCCGAAGCCGCTGCGTGGTGACGGTCAGCCCCAGGAAGGTGCTGTAATCGTCTTCCATGAACAGTTCCGGGCCGAGCGCGAAGGCTTCGAGCATGGTGAGCACGGACGTGCGCTGCCGAGGATCGAGCGCGAGGATACGCCGCTGTTCGGCAACGCCAAGCGCCAAGGGGTCGGAGAACGGGCGGGCGGGCAGATCGATCGTCAGCGTGCGCGAGCGGCCGATCTGTTCGCGGCCATCGGCGGCCTGCAAAGACAGCTCTACCCGCGCGCCGGCCCAGGGGTGCGCGGTCAGATCGCGGGTCATCGAGACCGATCCGCCAACGCCCGATGGCAACGTGAGATCGAAGGACGGCGCGGCGATCAGCGGCTCTTCGCGCGGCGCATCGGTCGCTTCGCCATCGGCCAAGTCGGCGCGCTCGATCACCGCCTGGGCCTGCATGATGCCGTAGTCATCAGCCGCGATGTAGGACAGGACCATGGCGCCCGCAGGGGTCGTGCTCGGCTCTTCTTCGAACTGAATGGCGGGTGGCTCGTCGAGGATCGAAATGATCGGAATTTCGATCTGCGCGCCGCCCGCATCAATGTGCAGAACGGCGTCTTCTTCGACGGTCACGTCAAGGCTTGAGGCTGCCGAAGCCGAAGCAGTGGCTGTTGCGCTGGTCTCTGATGTTCGCGTCGCCTCGGTGGGGGCACTGCCGTCGATGGGGCGCAGCTGCGCGGAGACCTGGTCGGGCGCGCTTGAGAGGATCGTCAAGCGGCTGCCGACCGGCAAGCTGGCAGCGAGATTGTCGACCAGCAG
>JAHCMG010000023.1 GCA_019192585.1 Devosiaceae bacterium MH13 | reverse complement strand
CTCTAGCCGTGGCCGCGCAAGCCAGTGACGAGGCGCGCAGGCGTTCCGTCGGCCAGGTAAAGCCGCTCCCACAGCATCCAGCCCTCGTTGATGGTCAGTTCGGCAAAGTCCGCTTGCGAGGTCTTGAGGTATTTCGGCGCGGGCATGGGTTCGTCCCACCAGCCCTCGGCTTCCAGCTGCGCTTCGGCGGCGCGAATCTCATCGGTCGCAAAGCGCCATAGCGAGGTGCCCAAAAGCTCGCGATCGGTGGAGCGCCAGTCAGCCGCCCGCGCCTTGGAGTAGGCTAGGCAGACATGGCTCGCCTCATCGACCAGGTGGACGCAGTCCGAGGTGGTTTCCACCAACCGTTTCAGCGCCGCATCATCGCCGCGCCGGGCCCCAAGGCAGGCAAACGCGCGGTGCTGGACAGCACCGTCTGGCACCTGCGCGCCCTGCTCCCACCGCGAGACGGTGGCTTGGTTGACGCCAAGCGCGGCGGCGAGCGCATCCTGCTTGAACCCGCTTGCGACGCGCAGCCGCTTCAGCCGTTTGCCAAAGGTGGGAAACGGTGCATGCGGCGTTTGCGCGATATGCGTTGGGGCGTTCACCGGTGGATGCCTCAGTGGGACGGCTGCAATCACGCGCCGGCAATCAGGCGCTTCAGTACCACATAGTCTGTCTTTGAACGGTGCCGCCTGTCCAGCGGAATGGCGCGCACATGGCGGACATCCGCGACGCCGAGCCGTGCGGCCGCGCTTTGCCAATCGCCCAGATGGCGGGCGTCGCCGGAGATAGCGAGCACCGGTTGGCCCTTGAGCCCAATCAAGGCCGAACGCTCCGCCCCAGGCCAGAAGCGCGCGGCCGTTTCGACCGCAAAGGGGTTGATCTCGCCAACGCGAGCAGCATGGCGCCCCAGAAGCCAAAGCCGGCCTTGCTCGTCGAAGCGGCCCGCATCGCCCGTGCGGTGCCAGACCCGGCCGCCATCAGTCACTTTGGTTTCGTGGTTCTGCGCGGTGTCGAGATAGCTTTCGTTGACATGGTCGCCCGCGACCAGGATCTCGCCGTCGCGCAACTGAACATCAACCGCGTCCACCGGGCGGCCAGCGAGGAGGCCGCCGCCATTTCTCATCGCATTGAGATCCTCGGGCATGACCGAACCGAACTCCAGATGCGCGATGGGTTCGGCTTCGGTCGAGCCATAGACGGCGACGATCTGCAAGGTCGGCTGAAGCGATGCGAGCCGGGCCAGCGCGTCGGGAAAGACGGGGCCGCCGCCGGTGAAGACGGCATCGAGCTTGGGCAGCGTCTGTGCCCCTGAAAGGGTCTCAACGAGGGTGGGCGGGACCAGTAAACGGGTGACGCGATCGCGCTTGATCTGAGCGTGCAGGGCTTGCGCCGTGACGCGGTGGGGCTTGCTGAGCCGCCAGTGCGGCAGCACCGAGGTGACCCCAAGGGCGAGGCAGACGAGCACAAACACGGGAAAGGCGACGAGGTCGCGCGCGCCATCGCCGCCCGGGTCGAGCATCGGGGCAATGGCGCGATGCTGCGCCATCAAGAAGCCGTGGCTGCGGACGATCGCCTTCGGCGCGCCGGTGAAGCCGCTGGTAAAGGAGATCAGCGCCGGGTCGTTGGGTTTAGCCTTCGATACCTGTTCGCGCTGGCTCTCGCCCGTCCAGACCTCCGGCTTTGGCGCGAGGCACAAAGGCAGGCGACGAAGCTCTGGCACGAACCACCCCAAGAGACGGTACCAGCCTTCCCCGATGAACGCCTTGGGCGTCGTTACCCGGGCGGCGTGGCGCAAGCCTTTGAGTCCCAAGGCGGGTTCGGGGAACACCACCACTGCGCCCAGCCGCCACAGTGCCGCGAGGCTCGCATAGAGAGAAACGCCCACGGGCATCGCTAGCAGCACCCGGTCGCCGGCACTGATGCCGCGCGCGGCGTAGTGGGCGGCGAGACGTTCGGACAGGGCGCTGAGGCCCTCAAAGCTGATCGGTTTGCCGGACCCATCGATCAGGGCCGGGCGGTCGCCATAGGCTGCAACCGCATCCGCGAAGGCGTCGACGATGGTGGTCAAAGCGTTCTGCCGAACAGATGGTAGCGCCGGAAGACGCTGCCGCCGAGCTTTTCGCTGCGCTTGCGGGCGATATTGTCCTCATGCATCAGCGCGTGAATGGTTGTGGTCAGCCCCAGGTCCAGCGCATTGCGGTGAAACGTATCCGCAAGCAGGTGACCAGCGCCAAACACCGAGCTGGCATAGGTTTTAAGGATCGCCGTTTTGGTGCCCAGGCCCTCGGCGTAGTTGGGATAGCCGAACAAGAAGCCGACCAGTTCGCCACCCTCGCGGCGGGCAAACAGGATCAGCTCTTTGCGCATTGCCGGCACGAAGGGCGTGTACATTGCCAGGAAGGCCTGTTTCGAGATCGGTTTGTAGAACCGGTTGCGGGCGAACCCGGCGACGGAGAACTCGTAGACCGCGCCGAAGAAGGCGTCTGGGTCGCTGCCATCCCAAGAAGCGATTTCTAGCCCTGCCCGGCCGCCCTGGCGCTTGGCAATGGCGCCTTCGGTGTCCGCGCGCGCCGAGCAGTAGCCGCTGATGCGCTCGAAGCCCGCTTCGGTAAGGAGGTCCACATCGTGCGGGCCGCTTACAGGTTCCAGCAAGAACGGCGCCGATCCGTCGCTCTGCGTCACGCTGCGATAGGCGTGCCATGTGTCGCCGTCCATCGGGCCGAGCACCGCCTCAAAGCCTTCCGCTTTCAGAAGGCTCAAGGCGTCGGTCATCAGGGCCGAACCGGCTTGGCTTTGCTTGATATCGAACCCGCCTAGCGATGCGGTGCGCTTGCCATCCCAAGAGGGCGCATCGCGGTAGATGGTCATCTTGGCATCGCCGTTTTGCAGGACCTGCGGCGGCGCCGCTTCAGCGGTGTCTGGCGTGGATGTCACGATGCGATCCCTTCTTGTGCGAGGAACAGCGCGACGAACGCGCCATAGGGGATGAGCGCGCCGACGACGCTAACCTTGGCGTAGCGGGCGGTGCGATAGAAAGCGGGGAAGGCGGTGCTTACCAGGGCGGCAATCACCAGGCTGGCGATGATCAGCGGGCCCATGAGCATGCGCGCATCGAGCTGCGCCATCACCCCCAACTGGCCTTGGTGCAAGGCGGTGAGGATGAAGAGCCCTCCAGCGAGAGCGAGACCCATGACCGCGAGGCTGCCGAGCCGGATGACCAGCGAGCGGTCTGCCAGCGCGAGCATGGCGCATTGCAGCGCAATCGCCGCGCACGCGATGCTGTAAAACGAGATCGCGCTGACCCCGAGCGCCGAGCCGCCAAGCAGCGCGGCAAAGGAAAGCGCCGCCAACAGGCCCAGCATGTCGAGGTCGGGATGGCGGCTATCGCTCGGGTTAAACCGGCGCGCGAAGGTCTGCGCCACAAGAGCGAGAGTCGGCAGGATCATGTTCGGCCAAACCGTCACCGCGCTGATCATGAACAGCCCGGCGGTGTAGGCCCGCGAGGTGTGCGCCGACAGCCCCAACAGCGGCCCGCCATAGCCATGGATGAAGGCAAAGCCGGCGATGAAGCCGACGGCCAGCAGGACGAGCGTGAGGCTCGAACTGTCGAGATTGGTGGCAAGCAGAAGCAGCACGCCCACAGGCACGAAATAATTGTCGAACCCGCGCCAGCTGTCGGCTTCAAGCAGCGTGGCGAAGGCCGCCGCGATAAACGACAAGAGCACCACCGTGGCGCGCGGCACGTCGGAAAGCAGCAGCAGAAAGCTCATCGCCAGGATCCACGTGATCATGAAGAACACGAGCGATCCCTCGACGCTCTTTTGGCCATCTTCGACGACATAGTGCATGCGGCCATAGGCCGAGCCCGCGACGGCGGCCGCCGCGTCCGACACGGTCAGGATTGCCAGCGGCAGCAGGTACAAGACAGGCGTGGAGGCCTCTCCGGACGAGAAATACAAGGTGGCAACCGCGAGGACGAGCATCACGTCGCCCCAGGAGGATCGCTCGACGCCGTGCACCACGCGCCCGACACTGCCCTTGGCGATGGATGGCAGCCGCAGGACCAGCATGACCAGCAAGGTCGCCGCCAAAAGTCCGTAGACCAGCGCCGGGCTCGGCAGCAGCCACGGCAGGGCCATCGCGAACAGCCCGGTGGTCACATGGACCAGTTTGCGCTGGATCTCCGCGCTCCAGCCCCAGCGTTTGGCGAGGCGGCTGACAAGCCACATCCCGGCCAGGATCAGCGCGACCGATCCGGGGATCGCCAGCGCCGAAAGGGCCGGGGAGAGGGTCATGGGCGCACGTCCTCGACGACGAAATCGGAGTAGAAGAACGCCTTGTCGCGGGCCTTCTCGCGCTGCTCGATCTCGCTTTGGGTCTCGACCCGTGCGGCATGGACCTGCGGGACCCGGCGGGGGGCCATCATGTTCCAGTAGACGAGGCGGGCGCCGGGGTTCGATGCTGACAGCACGCTGCCATAGACGTCGGCGAACACGTCCGGCGACATATATTCGAAGATGTCGGACAGGTTGAACCCATCGGCCTTCTCGCCGGTGGACACAAAGGCCTCAAGCGAGCCTTGGCGGATGTCGAGCCGGTCGAGCCGGTCGAGCCGGTCACGGATGGCGCCGTAATGCTCGGCCCGCCAGGCCATGGGCAGGGGCTCGGCATGCGTCGCCTTGAGGATCCAGTGCAGATAGGGGTTCTGCGATGGGTCGCAAACCACGGCCGCATGGTGGAGCCGGCGCGTGACATGGTCAGCGGCGGAGCCTTCCACATGCTCAAAGAACGCTTTGTCGCGGCCCAGCCGCCCCATCATGAAGCGCGAGAAGAACAGTTTGACCATCAGGCGCCAGCGCCAGCTGTTCCAACGCTCATCGAAAAAGCGTTGGCGAGCAGCGGGCTCACGCGGCTCGAAGACCGCATCGATGGTCCGTTGGCTGTGCACCAGTGGCAGGACGCGCTGTTTGAACAGGCGGAAATAGCGCTCGAACTTACCCGCCCCGCCGGCGCCATAGGCGATGACCTCGTCGCGCCGGGCGCCCCAGAACGCTTGGGTCGTCTCAGACGCCTCGGCTAAGGCTTGGTCCAGAAGCGCCGCACGGCGGCTCGATGGGCGCGAGCCCATCAGCTCCAGGAAGGCCGGCTGATCAAGGTTGCGATAGGCCCCGATGCGCAAGTTGAGGCACTCGATCTGCGCTTGCGAGAGGTCCAGGACCACCACCCGCGCGGGGTCGAGCGTCAGCATGGACAACGCATTGTCACCCGCTGAGCAGATCGAGACGAGCGTCGCGCCAGGCTTGGTCGCCAGTGCGCTTGTAAGCACATCGGCGTCTTCCCAAAGCTGGGCGTAGCGGATGGCATCAAAACGCGCGGCCTGTTCGATCTGCGAACTCATGAGGCGCCCTCCCGGGTGACAAGGCCTGTGCCGCCATCGACGGTGAGCATCTCGCCATCCTCGATCCACTGGGTCGCGCCCTTGAGCGCCACGACACAGGGGATGCCCATCTCGCGCGCGACGATGGCCGAGTGGGAGAGGAGGCTGCCGCGCTCGACAACAATGGCTGATGCGTTGGCGAAAACGGCGATCCAGCCAGGATCGGTGTGCCGGGCAACCAGGATGTCGCCCGGTTCAAGGCTCTGGGTCGAGGGGTCGGAGATGACCCTTGCCTTGGCGGTGACCGTGCCGGCCGAGCACGCCGTGCCGGTGCGGCTGCGCTCATCGCTCGCCGGCGCAGCCTTTTGCGCCCCGTCGGGTTCGGCGCCCGAGGCAACGTTAATTGCTGCACCATAGACAGTGATCCGTTCGGGCGGGTCTTCGCGCTCGGCGGCGCGCTCGAGTTCACCGCGCCGCAGCGCCACCAAAGGTTTGAGGGCCTGGGTTGCGCCGAACCCTTCGACGGCGCCCAACAGCTCGCCGACCGTGAGGTGAAAGACGTCGCGGGGGTCCTCAAGATGCCCAAGCGCTGTCAGTTCGCGGCCCATTGCCAGGAAGACCCGCCGGGCCCGGCCAAAGATGCGGGTGCGCTCAAAGCGCAAATTCTCGCGGTCGCGCACACGGCGCTTGGCCCATCCAACGATCCGCTTGGCGAGCGCGCGGCGCAGCGGTTTGCCCGATCCAAGACTGTCAAAGCCGGCCCGCTGGTCTGGCTCCGCCGCAGCGCTTTGGTGCGCCGGGCGCGAGGCGGCAGCGGCGATGGCGGCCACAAGCGGCGCGGGGTCCTCGTCGAGCGTGATGCTTTCAAGCTTTAACTCTTGCGTGCAGCGCTCAGCGAACTTGGCGATGTAGGCGTCGAAGGCGGCCTGCAGCGCCGGCGTATCCCCCATGGCTGCGACACCTTCGATGCGCAAACGGTCCGCGAGCCCATCGACCTGCGCCACGATAGCACCCATCTCGGCGATCCGTTTGGCGGGCTCGGCGGAGATGATGTCGCCCTGGCCGATCATCACCTCGTTGTGGACCTCAAGGCCGGCGTCGCCGAACCAGCGCTCCATCATTTTGCGCGAGGCGCCAAAGGCGATCATGCACAAAAAATCGTTGACGATGGGCGCGTCCCAGCGGTCGAGGAGGCTCGCTTCGATGCGCCTATACTCTTGCGCCAACGCGGTGAGGTTGGCGCCGTTGGGATCGAGCGAACTCGGCCCCAGGGCAGCATCGAGCCGGGCGTTGAAGCCGGCGATGGTGCCGTTGAGCCGGAACGCCTGCACCACAAGGCCGCCGCCCGCGCGTGCCATGCGGCCATATTCGCGCCAGCGCGCGAACCCGGTCAGCGTGCCCGGGCCGATGCTCGCGGTCACTGCCTCGGGCAGGGGCTCATCGACGCCCATCATGGTCTCCATGAAGGCGCGGTTGATGGCGAAGCCCGGCAACAGCGCGAGGGCGCGGTACCAGTTGACGAGGTTGTAATAGACGCGCCCGTCGACGCGGGTGAGCATGTTCTCAAACACCGGGGCATTGTCGGCGATGGTGCTTTCGCGCACGCCGATCATCCGTACAAAGGCCCGGTAGACCCGCGCATAGGCATATTGCGCGAAGCTGTAGGTCAGCGCGGTGACGAGGCCGGGATAGCTTTCAACGATGTTGGAATTGTCGAAGATCTGGACCGTGTTTTCGGCCAGTGCGGCCGGTTTGACGGGGGTCGTGATCGGCCGCGCCTGCAGGATGTGCAGACCCTCGCCATCGATGGCCCACTCGATGTCTTGCGGGCCGCCAAACGCCGCCTCGATGCGCACCGCCAGGCCGGCGACAGCCAGAGCATCGTCAGCGGTCAGCGCCGTCATCTCCTCCGGGGCGGTGAGCACGGCCTGGCGTTGGGTGTCGACCAGCCAGGTCTCGCCATCCTCTTCGCCGGAGACCAGCCGGTCGCCCAGGCCTTCGATCGCGGAGACCACGCAATGGTGCCGCAGGCCCGTGACGGGATCGGCGGAGAAGGCGACGCCAGCGCTTTTCGCGACAATCATCTGCTGAACGACAACCGCAGGCGCGGGGTCAGCCTCATCAAGGCCGCGCGCGGCTCGGTAATCGGCAACGCTGCCATCGATGCCCGACAGCCACACTTTATGGGCGGCCTCGGCGACATCGCTCGCTGGGACATCGAGCAGGCTGAGGAATTGTCCGGCATGGGAATGCTCGGCGCCATCTTCTTGCGCGCCCGACGAGCGCACCGCGAAGGGGCCCTCGCCCAGCGTTGAGAGGGCCGCGGCTAAGGCATCCTGTTCGGACGGTTTGAGGCCGTCTTCCTCGAACCCGCTGGGCAGCAGCACAAAGAAGCGTGGCGGGTTGAACCCCTCTGATGCGAGCCTGTCGAGCGCGCGCGCTTTGCCGCCAGCCTCTGGCGGCAGCGGTGTGCCCGATGGGATCATGACAGCGCCGCTCATGCCCCGCCTCCAAAGCTCGCAGCGAGCGGCGCAAAGCCGGCGGCCGTGTAACAGACGAACACCCACAGGCCCGAAACCGTGTCGAGGCGTTTCTGACGCTCTGCGCTCGGCTCTTGCCGCATGGTGTGGGCAGTCCACAGCGCGATGGCGGCCATGGCGAGGCCCGGCACGGCGGTCAAAATGGGATGCCCGGTTTGCAGGCCAACGCCGATCAGCAGGGCCAGCGCGAGCACAACCAGGGCCTGCCAGACCAGCAGGGCGCGCGGGATGCCCCAGAGTTTGGAGTAGCTGTCGACGCCCTCGCGCTCTTGGGCGGGCGCGTTGACCTTGCGGCCGATCTCCAAAACGCAGCCATTGACGAAGGATAGGACCAAGAACAGGGCGAGAGCGGGCGCAGGACCCTCGCCGCTCGGCAGCCACTCCGCGCCGGTCACGAACAGATCGAGCAGCGGCATGATCGCCATGTGTGAGACGAGGTAAAGGACGGCGCGCGTCTTGAGCCAGTCGGGCACGAAGAACTCGACCGTCATCAGCGCCAACCAGAGCCAGACCAGGCCGAGCAGCAGAAGCAGAGGCGGGTGGTAGGCAAACGTGACGGCGATGGCGACGGGCACCAGGCCGAAGCCAATGCCGAGGATCAGCCTCAGCGACACCAGCCCACGCGGGATGGGGCGCTCGGGCCGGTAGAGCTTGTCGTCGGCCAGATCCTTGTACTCGTCGCAGGCGCGCAGCTGAATGAACAGGACCAAGGAAACGAGGAACGCCGTCGCGTACGCGCCCCAACCGGGCAGCGGACGGTCCGCAAAGAAGGCGGAAACATTGACGCTCGCGGCGCTGAACACGGCGAGCAAAAGCGCGGTTTTGGCCAGCGGGATGCGCTCGGCCTGGTAGATCCAAAGCCGCTTGGCCAGCGGCAGCTGCCGTTCAGAGGTGGTTGCGTCAGCCATCAGCGGTGCCTGGCCAAACGTTCGTGCGCGGAGGCGAAGTGACCCGTGGCCATCGCCGCAACGATCGAGATTTCTCCGCACAGGCACAAAGCTGCCGCGACCTCGGCCAAGGCCGCGCGCTTGCCCTCACCCTTGAGGCCCAAGATCCGCAGACCAGCCGCCTGGCTCGGTAAGCTGGTGCCGCCCCCGACCGTGCCCACCAGCAGGTTCGGCAAGGTGACAGAGACCGCCAGGTCGCCATTGCGGCTTTCCATGCGGGTGAAGCCGACGGCTGATTCAGACACGCACGCGGCGTCCTGGCCGGTGGCGATGAACAAAGCCGCCAACGCGTTGGCATAGTGCGCCTGGGTGCCCAGCTGGCCCGACAGGACCGAACCAAGGTTGGCGACGCGGCCATAATCGAGCATCTGCTCGACCGTGCAATGCAGTTTGCGTTCAACCGTTTCGGCGGGGATCGTGGCGCTGGCGACAACCTTCGCGCCGCGCCCAGTCAGAAGGCCCAGGTAAGAGGCTTTCTTGTCGCCGGAATAGTTGCCCTCGACATAAGTTTCGAGCGGCTTGATCGGGGCATGCTCGACAATGTGCTCGCACAGGGCCGCCGTCGCGATGGTGACCATGTTCTGGCCCGACGCGTCGCCCGTGTAGTAGCGGCAGCGCAGGAAGCACAGCTCATTGTCCATCGCCGGTTCAAGCGAGATCAGTTTGCCGTGCCGCGTGGTCGCCTCGGCGGCGCGCTTGAGGGCTTCGGCCTGATCGACGACCCAGTTCACGAACAGGCCGTTTTGCGCAACGTTCTCAAAGCGGAAGGCGGGCGTGCGCATCACCCCATCATAGGTCAGCGCGGCAGAGATGCCGCCCGACAGCGCGGTTACGTCCGCGCCGCGCCCGTAGGAGGCCACAAGCGCTGCTTCGCTGGTCGCCAAGGGCACGAGATAGTCGCCCTGGGCGTGCAGCCCGTTGACGCGCATCGGCCCGATCACACCCACCGGCACTTTGACGGTGCCGATCATGTTTTCGATGTTGGCATTGTAGGCGTCGATCGCCGCCGACGTGCCCTCATCAAGGATCGCGTCGCGGTCGGCGTCGGTGGCGTCAGTGACCTCGAGGATGCGCTCCCAGAACCGGGCCAAGCTATGCGGGGTCGCGCGCCGCGCCGGGCGCAGGCGGGCCACATTGCCTTGCTTGGCGCTCAGGGTGGTGTCGACGCTCTGCGCATCGAACCGGGCGCGGAGCCGGTCGAGCAGATCGGTTACGTGAAACGGAACAATCACCGGCTATCCCTCAGGTTGCAACGTTCCCTAACGCGCGCCCTCTAACGGTTTAGCTAACGATTTCAGTTTCCGAGGTCCTAACGCCGTCCAAGAGCGCCCCGACCCGGGCTTTGGTTTCTTCGTAGACGGGCTCGGTCGCTTTGAGCACCTCGTTGGCGCGCATAAAGTCGAGCACCTGCCAGCCGCCAACCTTGGGTTGGAGCAGCAAATCGCAGCGCATGCGGCGCGCCTTCTCGAAGATGATGGTGCGCTGCATCAGCTGGTTGGCGCCGTTCAGCGCATCGGCCTTGGCGGGGAAGGTTCCCTCTTCGCCCTCTGGGCCGCCGCTGACATCGACCGCGACGATCGGGTCTGGACTGTCCTGAAGGCCATCGATGGGCACCGGATTGGTCGCTCCACCATCGATATGCACGACGCCATCGATGATGACGGGTTGGAACACCGCCGCCATGGCCGCCGAGGCCGCCATCGCCGGGATCAACGGGCCGGAGCCGAAGATCGCATCATCGTGGGCGTAATAGCGCGTGGCGTAGATGCGCGTCTCGATGCCAAGGTCCTCGATACGGGCGGGCAGGTGATCGGGGACGAGCCGCTCCATGATCTGTTCAAGGTCGAACTCGGCAATCCGAAAGCGGCCAGAACCCGCGAGCTCATCAAAGGACCGCGCGCGGACCTGCCACAGGCTTGCGGCGATGGCCTTGCGGTCGCCGAACCGCTCGATGACATAGGCCTCGATCTCCGTGCCCGACATGCCGGCGGCGTAGAACGCGCCGACAATCGCGCCAATGGAGGTGCCGGTGATGGCGGAGACCTTCACGCCGAGATCGTCAAGCGCCTTGACGACATGAACATGGGCGAGGCCGCGGGCGCCACCGGCCCCTAGAGCAAGGCTGATCGAAGGCTGCGTCGTTGAACCAGGCATGGGCTATCCTGTGGCCGTGGGTGCGACCGCGCTTGGCGGACCGCGACGACCGACATGTAGGCACGGTGTGCTGGCAATCAAACCGGGCGCTATGTGACGCGCTGGCCATCACCGTCAAAGTAGAAGGCCTGCTCGGCGTTGAAGCCGAGCTGCAGGGGCTGGCCCTGCTCGAACGGGTGCTGGCCGAACAGGCGCACCGTCACCGGCTGGTCGCCGGCCATGGCCACCACATTGGTGTCGCCGCCAAGCTCTTCGACGAGGTGGACCGTTGCCTCGATCACGCCCGTGTCTGAGAGGAACAGGTTCTCGGGGCGGACGCCGACCGTGTGGTGGTTCGCATCGCCCACCAGCGCGCCGGGCAGAAAGTTCATCGCGGGCGAACCCAAAAAGCCGGCGACGAACTTGTTGGCAGGGTTGTTGTAAAGCTCCATCGGGGAGCCGATTTGCTCCACCCGACCATCCTTCATCACGACGATCTTGTCGGCGAGCGTCATCGCCTCGGTCTGGTCGTGGGTCACATAGATCATCGAAGTGTCGAGCGCCTTGTGCAGGTTCGCGATCTCGATGCGGGTGTTGACGCGCAAGGCCGCGTCGAGGTTCGACAACGGTTCGTCGAACAGGAACAGCTTGGGTTGGCGAACGATGGCGCGGCCAATGGCAACACGTTGTCTTTGCCCGCCGGACAGCTCAGACGGGTACCGGTCGAGATAGTCTTCAAGGTCCAGCATCTGGCAGGCTTTGGCGACCCGCTCATCGAGCACAGCCTTTGGCTGCTTTTCCTGTTTGAGGGCCAGGGTCATGTTCCCGCGCACATTGAGGTGCGGGTAGAGCGCGTAGCTTTGGAACACCATGGCGATGCCACGCTTCGAGGGCGGCGTGAGATTGACCTTCTCGCCGGCAATATGGATGTCGCCAGAGCTTGCATCTTCGAGGCCCGCGATGACCCGCAGCAAGGTGGATTTTCCGCAGCCCGAAGGACCAACGAAAACCACAAACTCGCCTTCGTCGACCTCAAGAGAGATGTCGTGCAGCACCTGCACCTTGCCGAAGGACTTGTTGATCGCTTCGAGCGTCATCGCCGTCATGGGGCATCTCCCGAAAGCGTGACAGCCTGGCCGGTGCGTATACTCTCGTCGGCGGCGAGGCAGATCGCCAGCGACTGCACCGCGTCCTGGCCGTGGCGGGTGAGATCAATATCCTCGGCGATCGTACGCAGCATGTAGGCCTGCTCGGCGTCGCACAGCTCCTGGTGTCCAGGCTCGCCGGGCATGTCGATGGTCTGGTCGCCCGAGGGGCGATGGACGAGGATGCTGCCTACCTTGGTGTGGCCGTCGACATCGGCGGACGCGCCCATATTGCCCTCGGTGATCGAGACGGCACCGTTGGGCGAGACGATGTCTTTCACAAAGAACGCCGTCTCCGACATCATCGGGCCCCAGCCCGCCTCGTACCAGCCGACCGAGCCATCGGCGAAGACCACCTGGAACTGGCCGTAATTGTACATGTCGGGCGCGATCTCATCGCTGAGCCGCAGGCCCATGCCATGCACACGCACCGGCGCGGCATCGGTGATTTGGCACATCACATCGACATAGTGGACGCCGCAATCGACGATCGGCGACGTTGTCTGCATCAGCGCCTTGTGGGTGTCCCACTCAGCGCCTTTCGATTGCTGGTTGAGGTTGAGGCGGAAGACATACGGCCCGCCGAGGCCGCGGGCTTCTTCAATCAGCCGCATCCACGAGGGGTGGTGTCGCAAGATGTAGCCGACCACCAGTTTGCGGCCTGTCTTGTGCGCCATCTCCACGACGCGTTTGGCGTCGGCGACATTGCCGGCGAGCGGCTTTTCGACGAACACATGGGCGCCCGCTTCCATCGCCGCGCAGGCATAGTCGGCATGGCTGTCGGTGTAGGTCGCGATGACGACGAGGTCGGGCCCCGTGGCCATGCCCTCTTCGAAGGTCCGAAACACCGGATAGCCCTGCAGCTCCGCCGGCAAGTCGACCGGCGAGCGGTTGACCAAAGCCACGATCCCGGAGCCGAGCCTGTGGTGCGCCAGCGCGTGGCTCATGCCCATATTGCCAAGCCCGGCGATCAGAACCTTGGTCATTTGACAGCTCCCGAGGTGATGCCGCGGATCAGCTGCCGCGAGAAGATGATGTAGAGGATCAGGACCGGCAGGATCGCCATGGACAGCGCGGCGAGGACGGCGTTCCAATTGGTCACGTACTGGCCGATGAAGACCTGCGAGCCGAGCGTCAGCGTCTTGACCTCCTCGGACGGCGTCAGGATCAGCGGGAACCACAGATCGTTCCAGATCGGGATCATGTTGAACACCGCCACGGTCGCCAGCGCCGGGCGCACCAGCGGCAAAACCAGCCGGAAAAAGATGGTGTATTCGCTCAGCCCATCGATCCGGCCGGCATCTTTGAGGTCCTTGCTGACCTGGTGCATGAACTCGCTGAGAATGAAGACGGCCAGCGGCAGTCCCTGCGCGGTGTAGACCAGGATCAGCGCCCATAGTGAGTTCACCAGGCCCGTGGCGACCATCATCTCAAGGATTGCGACCGTGCCGATGCGGATCGGGATCATGATGCCGAGCGCCATGTAGAGGCCGAGCAACAGGTTGCCGCGGAACCGGTATTCCGACAGCGCGTAGGCGGCCATCGCGCCGAACAGCAAAATGAAGAACAGCGAGCCGACCGTCACGATCATCGAGTTCTGAAAGTACAAGAAGAAGTCGCCCTGCTGCGCCACCGTCTCGTAGCCGATCCAGGAGAAGGTCTCGGCGTTGGGCAGCGCCAAGGGCTCGCTGAAGATGGCGCGGCGGGTTTTGAAACTGTTGATCAGGATCACGAAAACCGGGAACAGCGCGATGATCATGTAGAGGATCAGCGCGCCGTGCATCGCGGCGGTGTTCAGCAGGTTGGAGCGCGCTTTGTACATGACCGCCGGCTCAGAACTGGTAGCGCCGCAGCCGGGTCTGGATGCCGAACAGGTAGATGCACACGCCCACCAAAATGATCGCAAACATCGCCCCGGCGATGGCCGAGCCCATATGCGGGTCGCCCAGTTGCAGCTGGAAGCCGAAGAATGTTCGGTACATGAAGGTGCCCAGAATATCGGTTGAGAAATCGGGCCCAGCGAGCGCCCCTTGGGCGACGTAGATGAGATCGAACGCGTTGAAATTGCCGACAAATGTCAGGATCGAGATGATCCCGATTGATGGCAGGATCAGCGGCAGCTTGATCTTCCAGAAAGCCGACATGCCGGTGATGCCATCGACTTCGCTCGCTTCCAAAATCTCTTCAGGGATCGAGATGAGCGAGGCGTAAATCAGCATCATCGGAATGCCGACAAACTGCCATACCGAGATGAGCGAAAGCGTCGTCAGCGCAGAGCCTTCACGGCCCAGCCAGGGCGCAAACAGCGATTTGAGGCCAATCGCGTCGAGCATGGAGGGGGCGATGCCCCAGATCGGCGACAAGATCAGCTTCCAGGCGAAGCCGACAATCACGAAGCTTAAAATGGTCGGGATGAAAATCGCCGAGCGGTACAGCGCCGCAAAGCGCAAGCGGGGGTGGCTCAGCATCGCCGCAAGCGCAATCCCGATCGGGTTCTGCACCAGCATGTGGATGATGAAGAACCAGAAATTGTTCGCTAGCGCGTTCCAGAATTGCTCCGACCAGATGGGATCGAAGAACAGGGTTTGGAAGTTTTGCAGGCCAACAAACACCCGCGTCTGCTCGATCTCGGTGAACAGAGCGAGCCGCAGCGTGTTGAACAGCGGGAAGATCATCACCGCCGTGTAGACAAGAAACGCCGGCGCCATGAAGACAACAATGTGCCATGGGAACCGACGCTTGGTCATACCGCTGCTCTTCGTGCTTGGTCCCGGGCGGCGTCTCCACCGCCCGGAACGATCATCTCAGTACGCCGGCCCTTACTGCTGCGGCTCGTACCAGCTCTCGAGACCTTCCTGGAGCTGAGCGCCAAGCTCTTCCGGCGTTGCCGTGCCGCGAATGGCCGCAACCGACGCGCCCCAGGTTTCGTTTTCGAGGTTCGGCGTGCCGCGCGAGAGGATCTGGTAGGTCGAGCGGATGGTGCTTTCGCACTCCGCGCGCCAGCCAATGAACTCTTGGGCCAGCGGATCTTCCAGCGTCACCGGTGCATCGGACAGCGGGAAGAAGCCGGGCAACGCGTTGCCGAAGATCGACGCGAACTCGGGGCTTGCGACCCAGGCGAGGAAGGTGCGTGCGGCTTCCGGGTTGTCGGTGGCGGCGTTCATGCCGATGCCGATATCGGTGTGGTCGGAGATGTAGCAGGTGTCGCCAGCGCTGCGGACGGGAGGCTTGAACGCGCCCATTTCAAAGTCGGCAAGCGAGTTGAAGCCCGCAATCTCCCAAGACCCAGCGGGGTAGATCGCCGCGCGGCCGAGCGTGAAGATGTTCTGGCTGTCGGGATAGGTCTGGGCTTCAAAGCCGTCGCCGAGATACTCGCCCCAACGCGCCAGCGTCGCATAGGGTGCGACCCAGGCTTCGTCGGTCAGGCTCTGCTCGCCCGCGATCAGCGCCAGCCGACCCTCTTCGCCGTTCCAATAGTTGGGGCCAATATTGTTGTAGCCCATGGTGGCGGCTTCCCACTGGTCATTGGTGCCCATGGCCATGGGGATGTAGCTGCCATCTTCTTTGATCGCGTCGAGGACGGCGAAGAACTCATCTTCAGTCGTGGGAACCTCAAGGCCGAGTTCGGCGAACGCGTCAGCATTGTAGATGAAGCCGTGGATCACCGAGGCCATCGGCACGCAGAAGGTCACCGAGCCATCGTCGGTCTGCCAGGCGGATTTGGCGACATCGGAGAAGTTCGACATCGCTTCAATATCATCGAGGCCTGCCAGGTGGCCGGCGTCATAAAGTGCGAGCGACGCATCGAACGGGCGGCAGGTGATCAGGTCGCCCGCAGAGCCCGCTTCGAGCTTGGAGTTGAGCGCGGCGTTATATTCGGTCGGCGCGGTCGGCGCGAAGACGACGCTGATGCCGGGATGCTCTGCCTCAAAGGCCGGGATGATCTGCTCTTGCCAGAGCGACAGGTCATCGTTGCGCCAGCTCTCGATCGTCAACGTGGCGTCCTGGCCATAGGCGGCCGTGGCGCCGAGCGCCGTGCCGACAAGTGCCAGCGCGAAGGTCTTTTTGATCATGGTGTGTCTCCCTTGTTGTCTTCGTTACGATGGTCGCGACAGGGCGGCACGGAGCCGGCCGTTTGCGTCCCCTAACCGCGTGCGGGCCTCCGGCACCGACAATGCGTGAGCAGCGACGAGTGCTGCAAGTTTTATTTCGCCGCCCGCCGCCTCCAGCGCGTCATGGGCCCGTGGCATATCGACCGAGGCGATGTGCGCGACGATGCGGGCCGCGCGGTCGCGCAGCTTGGTGTTGTCGGCCCGCAGGTTGACCATCATCCCATCATGGACATGGCCCATGGCCACGGCCATCGTGGTCGATAGGGTGTTGAGGGCAATCTTTTGCGCGGTTCCGGCGCCCAATCTGGTAGAGCCCGAGAGCACTTCAGGCGGGGTGGGCAAAGTGATGGCGATGTCAGCCCGTTCGTGCAACTGCGTGCCGGCATTGTTGGCGATGCCGATGATGCGGGCGCCCTTTTGGCGCGCGGCGTTCACGGCTTTGAGCGTGAAGGGCGTGCTGCCGCTTGCCGACACCGCGATGACGGTGTCGCGCGGGCCGAGATCAGCGATCGCGGCGTCCAAGCCGTCCGTCTCATCTTCGGTGTCGCCGGGCATTTGCGCATCGGTCGGCAATCCGCCGGCCATCACGATCTTCAGGCGCTCGGGCGGGATCGAGAAGGTGCCGCCGAGCTCCTGCGCGTCCGCCGCCGCCATCAGGCCAGATGAGCCGGCCGCGATATAGTAGACGGTGCCGCCATCGGCGAGGGTTTGCGCCATCATGGAGGCCGCCGACGCGATATCGGCGCTTGCTTGTTTGACCGCCGTCGCCGCCGCGATCTGCGCGTCGATCAGCACAGCCGTCACCTCCGCGAGCGGCCTGTCATCAAGGCCGGGTGCCTCGGGGTGGAGCTGTTCTGTGGTCAAAGCCAAGGGGCGATCCTCACCTGCATACCGATACCATACCTTTACAACACCACTTGTCCATTCCTTTTTGACTCTTGGGAATTTTGAGGGTGCTAGCGACCGATATCCTACGGATTTTGCCGTATCGGCATTGTTTTGGTCTGTTCTTTCCTCATTTGGTATTGTATCGGTATCGTCATGCAAACCCCTCCCCACAGCACCGTTTTGGCCATTGATGGCGGTGGATCGCGCTGCCGGATCGCCCTCGACACCGGCGCGGCCCGGTTCAATGTGGAGACCGGCCCGGCCAACACTTACACCGATTTCGACGGCGCGGTGGCGCGCATTCGGCAGGGCCTTGAGGCGCTCGCGGTGGAGGCGGGTTGGACGCTTCCCGCGCTGCTTGCCGTACCGGTCTATGTGGGCCTCGCTGGCGTCAGCGGTGACGCGGTTGCCGCAAGACTGAAGGCCGCTCTGGGCTTCGAGACAGCCCGGTTCGAGGACGACCGGCCGGCCGCGATCCGCGCAGCCCTTGGGACGGGCGACGGTGCCGTCATCCATTGCGGCACGGGCTCGTTCTACGCGCTGCAACGGTCCGGGCAGATCAGGCTCGCCGGCGGATGGGGGCCGATCTTGGGCGATGAAGCGTCGGCAAAATGGCTTGGATGGTCGGTGCTGGCAGCCACTGTCAAAGTGCATGATGGCAGGCTGCCGCCGAGCGCGCTGGCGGAGGCGCTGCTCGACGGTTTGGGCGGGATCGATGCGCTGGAGACCTTTGCGCTCGGCGCCGGGGCGTCCGATTTCGGCAGCCTTGCGCCCAAGGTGACCGAAGCTGCTGCGCACGGTGAGCCTCTGGCCCTGTCCATCGTTCGCGATGGCGCGCGCCATATCGAGCAGGCCGTGCGGGCGATGGGCTGGACGCCCGCCATGACGCTATGCCTGACCGGCGGCGTCGCGCCGCTCTACAAGCCCTACCTTCCGCAGCCGGTTCAGGCGGCGATCCGCCCACCGTGGGGGGAGCCGATTGAGGGCGCGCTGTCGCTGGCCCGGGAGTTGGTCCATGACGGCGGTTGATTTTCTGCGCCCCGCTGGCTGGCTCGTGCCGCAAGGCGGGCCGCGCTATGTGCAGCTGCGGCGGCGGCTGATCGAAGGCATCAGCTCTGGCGTGCTGGCGCCGAACACGCCGCTGCCGCCCGAACGTGAGATGTCCGAGATCACGGACCTATCG
>JAHCMG010000220.1 GCA_019192585.1 Devosiaceae bacterium MH13 | reverse complement strand
CCGGTCGTGATGAACTGTTTGAACAGAATGCGGTTTTGGCACATCTCGCCGGTCGCGACCTTAACCGGTGCCACCGCTTCGCGGATCGCTTTGTGGCCTAGGACATCATCTGGGCTGGTCGGCTCTTCAATGAAGAAGGGCTTGGCAAATGCGAGCTGCTGAACCCAATCAATCGCTTGATTGACATCCCAAACTTGGTTGGCGTCGATCATGATGGTCATGTCCTCGCCCAACTCTTCACGCGCGATGGTCAGGCGGCGAATATCGTCCTCCAGGTCGCGGCCAACCTTGAATTTGGTGTGGGTGAAGCCGCTGGCTTTGGCCTCCCGGCACAGCTTGCGTAGCTTGTCATCGGGGTAGCCCAGCCATCCAGCGGACGTGGTGTAACAGGGGTAGCCCTCGCGTTTGAGGGTAGCGATACGCTCCTGCTTGAACGGTGCTTGACCTTCTAACAGGGCGAGCGCCTGCTCCGGTGACAAGGCGTCGGTGATGTAGCGGAAGTCGATCAGCCGAACGATCTCTTGCGGGCTCATTTCTGACACGAGAAGCCAAACCGGCTTGCCAGCTTTCTTCGCCCACAGGTCCCATGCTGCGTTAATGACCGCGCCCGCGGCCATATGGATGGCGCCCTTGTCGGGGCCGATCCAGCGCAGTTGGCTGTCACCGGTCATGTGCCTCCAAAAGCGGCCCATGTCCTCGGCGATCCAGTCGAGATCAAGCCCCACCACCAAGGCGCCGAGCGCTTCGAGGGCGGTGACACAAATTTCGGTGCCGCGCCCGATGGTGAATGTCAGGCCGTGGCCCTCCAAACCGTCATCGGTTTCCAGCACAATATAAGCAGCCGAATAATCCGGGTCCGGGTTCATCGCATCCGACCCATCGAGATGCTGCGAGGTTGGGAAGCGCAGATCGTACGTGCGCGTACCGGTGATCTTGGTCATGCGCTGGCGACCACTGCTTGCCGCTGTACACCGAGGCGCGCAATGCCAAGCTCCATGGTGTCCTCAGGCTCGACTTCCCAATCGGTTTTGGCCGAGCCAACTACGCCAGGGGCATCACATCTCACTTTATGACGCCCTTCTTGAGAATGATGTTGCCGTACAAGCGCCGCTCGCCGGTCTGGACCACGGCATAGGCCTTCGAGGCGCGTTCGTAGAAGGCGAAGCGCTCCATGGATTGGATGTCACGCGGCGCGTCAGCGGTGGCGTTGATAATGGCCTGAAAGTCCCTGACCACATCGGGTACTGCACCGGCATCGTCGACCACCTGCATGCAGATGGCAGGGTCTGGGACGAAATCATCAAGCGGCATGACTGAAAGAACAGCGCGCAGGATGGCGCTGTTGTCCGATCCATCGGCCCGGATGCACAGCGGCCCCGCTGAGCTGCCAGGATAGTTCGCGTCGACCAGCGCGATTTCATCGCCATGGCCCATTGCACGTAAGGCGTGCAGAAGGTCAGGTGACAGGATGGGATCGATGTTAAGCAGCACGACCGTTCTCCATTGGTAAGGGCGCGTCTGGGCGGATAAGCCCTTCTCCACGCAAGTCTGACCAAAGCTGCGAAGGAATAGCGGTCTGGAAAACCGCGACATTGCTTCGAACTTCATCTGCCGAAACAGCGCCGGGGATGACGGTCTTCACCGCTGGATGGCCCATGACAAACTGCAAGGCAGCTGCAATCAGCGGCGTGTTGTGCGCCTTGCATACCGCTTCAATCTTTTCCACGCGCTCGATGATGTCTGGCGGCGCGTCCGCATAGTTGAATTTTGCCCCGGGCACAGGGCCGCTGGCGAGGATGCCAGAGTTGTAAGGTCCGCCCAAAATGATGCCGACATCGCGCTCAATGCACAGGGGAAGGAAGCTATCGAGTGCTTCCTGTTCCAACAGCGTATAACGCCCGGCCAGCAGGAAACCGTCGAAGTCGCCCAGGCCCAGCAAGCGCTCGCAAACCTGCCATTCGTTCACGCCTGCGCCGATTGCGGTGACATCTCCGCTGGCACGCAGCTCCGTTAAGGCGCGAAAACCGCCACCATCGAACAGCTCACGCACTTTTGCGTCGCTGGCCTCCTGGCTTCCTTGGCTGAACACATCCACATCGTGAACGAGCAGGACATCGGCATGGTCAACGCCAATGCGCTGCTTGCTCGCCTCATAGGACCGCATCACACCATCATAGGTGTAGTCAAAAACGATGCGCTTCTGCGGCACGTCGACGAAGGCTTCAGGCGTCACCTCATGGGGTTCGCAATCCACCAACAAGCGACCAATCTTGGTGGACAGCTGCACAGTGTGGCGACCAAAGCGCCGCAAAGCTTCGCCAAATCGCGCCTCGGACCGGCCCAAGCCATACTGGGGAGCCGTGTCAAAAAACCGAATGCCGCAATCATAGGCTGCCTGCAGCGCGCCCTGTGCATCCTCTTCGGTAATCGCGCGATAGAGGTTGCCCAGCGGTGCGCCGCCAAAGCCCATCGCTGTCAATGGCACAGGCTTCGCCGTGCGTTGGTTCAGGATGTTGATCTGTGTGGGGTCCATAAAAAACTCAGTGTGAAAAAATGTCGGGTCGGACCGCTTCGAGCGGTTCGAGACGGCGCACCAGCTGCCGCACATGCTGGCGCATGGCGTTCGCTGCAGCATCTCCGTCGCTGCGCTTTATGGCATCGAGGATACTCTTATGCTCGACGATGGTGTCGGCCAGCCGACTGGGTGCTGGCACCATCAGGAGACGGGCGCGGTCCACATTTGGCGAAAGCGTGCGCACCGTTGTTGGAAGCCGAGAAACCCGGGTGGTTTCCATGATGATCCTATGGAACTCCACATCGGTTTCGAACGCTTCCTCTATGTCCGCGTCTTCCACCTGGCGGGTTTGCATTTCGATGTTCCGCGTAAGCCTTTGGATTGTCTTTTCTGAACGATGGCCCGCCGCATGCCGCGCTGAGGCGACTTCTAAGGCCTCGCGCAGAAAAGCATCCTCACGGATCGCGCGCATGGATAGTTTCGCGACATGCGTTCCCGACTGCGGAACGATATCCACTAAGCCCTCGACCGAGAGCCGATTGAGAGCATCGGCCACCGGTGAGCGTGAGACCTGAAACCAGTCGCACAGGGCGGCTTTGCGGATGGTGGCGCCGGGCGCGAAGTCGAGCTTCATGATGGCGGCTTTGACGGATTTATAGACCCGGTCGGTCGGTAGGCCTTCGGTGTTATCGGGCAGAGACAACTTGGAGACGTCAACGTCGGCCATGGGTCAGCAATCAATCATACGCTTTGTTGGTGTTCTGACTAACATGTTAGTTGACACCTCACCAGAGCACAAGTAGCGTTCAGTCCTGGTTGCTTGGCCCGAGCTCTAACACCGGTTCGCATTGAGCTCGAACGTCGCGATCAACCAAAGAAAACGCCAGGGAAACTGGCGATGCGCGCTGCGCACATATGTGGAGGAATTGCACAATGAAGAAGCTAATGACCGCATCGGTCTTGGCGCTTTGCACGGCCATGACGCCGGCAATGGTGGCTGCCGACAACCATTACGACGGTGTCGTCGTCGAGATCCTGACACGCCCCGGACCTGTGATCGCTGGGCGCATCGTTGAGCGCGGCGAAGAGTTTACCGCAATGACCGGGGCTGAGATTCGGGTCTCCGAAGTTCCGTTTGCCGAGCTGTTCCAGAAGATCTTGACCGACTGGGCAACGGGCACAAACTCAATCGATGTTGGCGTGTTCGCTTCGGGCTGGGGTGTTGAACTGGTCAGCGGTGGCCTTGTCCAAAACCTCGACGCCTACATTGAGGCTGACGAGCTGATCGACCTTCAGGATATCGCGCCTTATTTCCGCGACTTTAACCAGCGGGTTGAAGGCTCGACCTACTTCATCACCCTCGATGGTGACTTCCAGATGCTGTACTACCGGACCGATGTCCTGGCAGAGAACGGCCTCGAGCCGCCACGCACCTGGGAAGAGTATCTCGAGGTTGCCGCGGCCATTCATGGTCAGGACATGAATGGTGATGGGGAAGCCGACTTCGGGTCCTGTATCTTCAAGAAGCGCAATGCGCAGTCTTACTTCGCCGTGCAATCCATGGCGGCAAGCCGCGTCCAGACCCAAGGGACATCCGAAGGGCTCTACTTTGACCCTGAGACGATGGATCCGAAGATCAACAACGCCGCTTGGCGCGAAGCGTTTGAAATCTATCAGGCAACTGGCGAGTTTGGCCCGCCCGATGAGCTAAACCAAGACATTGGCGACACCCGTGCGCTTGTTGTTGGCGGTCGTTGCGGTATGGCCATCGACTGGGGTGATATTGGCCCGCTGTCGATTGAAGAAGGCAGCGCCATTCGTGACCGTATTGGTGCTGTGATCATGCCGGGCTCCACCCGCGTTCTGGACCTTGCGTCCGGCGAGATGGTGGATTGCGATGAGAACATCTGCCCGCATGCGGTTGATGGCATCAACTACGCGCCGTTTGCAGCCTTTGGTGGTTGGACAGCTGCTATCTCCGCCAGCACGGATGAAACAACACAGCAGGCTGCCTACGACTTCCTGAGCTATATGAACCAGGCGGCGCAGTCGAACGTTGACGTGACCATGGGTTGGACGGGCTACAACCCGTACCGCAACTCGCAGCTCGAAGACACGGCAGCCTGGGTTGAAGCGGGCTTCAGTGAGGAAGCTGCTGAGAACTATCTCAGCGCCATTCGCGAAAGTCTGAACCACCCCAACATGGCGTCCGATTTCCGCATTCCTGGTGCGCAACAATACACGGGCGTTGTGCTTGACCGTGAACTGGCCCGCTACCTTGCAGGCGAGATCACCGTCGACCAGGCACTGGAAAACATCGAAGAGGGTTGGAACGAGATCACTGATGATTTCGGCCGCGATGAGCAGGCAGATATCTACTCGCTGTCGCTGGGCATCACCAACTAATCTCTGAAGAAATGGTTCGGGCGCGTGCCAATGGGTGCGCGCCCGGCACCTTTCAGCTGCGCCATTTTGAGCGCGCGCTTCCAAGAATCAAAAAGAACAAAAAGCGGAAGGAAGCTGCGGTGGACCAGTGGCTCGACAAACATATGGGGCGGTTTTTTCTGACCCCGGCTGTTGTGTTGATTTTGGTCTTCTCCATTTTCCCGCTGGTCGCGTCCCTTATTCTGGCCTTCTCCCGCATCCGTCTCACCAGCGGGGGCTTTCAAGTGCGCTTTGCCGGTTGGCGCAACTTCGACAAGCAACTTTTCGGA
>JAHCMG010000219.1 GCA_019192585.1 Devosiaceae bacterium MH13 | reverse complement strand
GCGGGAATGGTTATCCTTGCCATGGCTTTTGAAGTGCTCGGTCAGATTGTTGATCCGCTCGGTGAGAATGGCCACCTGGACCTCCGGAGACCCGGTGTCACCGTCTTTGGTGGCGTACTCTTTGATCAGCTCAGCTTTGCGCTCAGCGGTAATCGACATCGGGAACCTCCTGTCTGTGGGGGTTTGAGGGCACCCGCGCCGGGATGTCGTCCAGCGGGGGTCGGGATGCCCTGGTCGTTCGCACAACCAAGGACCGCGGGCATATAAGCCGTTTTGGCGGAGATGGGAAGGGGCGTCGGACAGACGCGCCGCGCCCGGGCGGGTTGGCCGGCGCAGGGGCCCGCCACGTTAACCGTTCCTTCACCACGGCCTTCCCCTGCCCGCATTCCGCAGCTACGTGCCAGCGGGGCACGCGCGTTGGAGCGCGTCGAGGACGAGGGATCTGACGCGGCATGGCGATCAGCAACGAGCAGGCGGATTTGCTTTTGTCGATCTGGAACGAGCCAGATCCCGACAAGCGCCTGGGCCTTATCGTGACCGTGATGGATCGCGACTGCCTGTATGACGATGTCCACCGCGAGGCGCCGGCCATCGGCCAATCGCAGTTCGCCATGTTCATCACCGAGTTTCACCGCGATGCGCAGGGCATGACCTTCACGCGCGATGGCGATGTGGAATCGGTGCGCGATTTCGGCCGCATTCGCTTCAAGGTCAGCCGTCATGGCGACCCGTTCGGCAATGGCACCTATTTTGTGCTTCAGGCCGATGATGGCCGGCTGCGCGAAGTCTTTGGTTTTATGGGTCGATAGCGCTTTGCCTTCGGGCAGGTGACCCCGCTGTTGCAGCGCAGCGAAGGATTGGCGACAGACGGGCTCGCATCGGCAGGCGCCGCCAGATATGGTGCGCGCCTAAGTTAGACGTCCAGTGCTGCGAACCCTGCCTTGACCCACCCATCCGATGAACCTGCCGCCCCCGCGCCAGCCCCGCAGCGCGAACCGTCCCAGGCCGAGCGCCTTCGCGACGCTGGGCTGCGGGCGCTTCTGCGGCAGCCGGCCATCGCCGCGCTGTCGGACGATCATAAGCGCGCCATCCTCCAAGCCGCATCCGTGCACACCGTGCCGGAGGGCCAGCTTGTGGTGGCGGAAGGCGAGGTGGGCCGCTCGCTCTACTTGCTCGCCGCGGGCGATGCGCAAGCCGAGCGTTTGCCCGAAAATGCCGGCCCCGAGGCACGGCCGGGAGTCACGCCCGGCGTGGTGCTAAACGCCATGCCGGCGGGTGATTTTATCGGCGAACTCGCCTTCCTCGATGGTGCGCCGCGCGCCGCCTCCATCCGCGCGACGGCTAACAGCCTGGTGGTCGAAGTGCCCGGCGATGTGCTCGAAGCGCAAGACGCCGGCGCCCATGACGCCCTGAAGGTGGCGCTCGCCGGCGCCGCGGTCAGCCGGGCGCGCTCGATCAGCGACGCCATGCTGGGCAATTTGCGCGAACAGCTCGCCATCAAGACAGAAGAAAGCCGGCTTGGCTTCATCCTCATGAGCTTGACGATCGCGACGCTGGCGATCTCTACCTTGCTGTTTTGGATGGTCAATGCCGGCTTTGTCGGCGACGTGTACGACCCCGGCTTCTCTTGGCAGTCGGTACTGGTTCTGTCGTCGGCCTTCATCGCCGCGGGCCTGCTGTTGCGTGTGAAGCCGGCTGAGCTTGGCCTGCGCCGCGAGCGTCTTGGCCGCACCCTTGCCGAAGCGATCGCCATCTGTGCCGTCGTCGGCGCTGCGATGGCAGGCCTTGCGTTCCTGACCCGCGAAGACACGGTGCTTGGCGAGACGGTTTTGGCTCTAAGTCCTTGGTTTTTCTTGCAATATGCGGTCCACTGCATCGTCCAGGAGGTGGGGATGCGCGGGCTCTATCAGGGCCTTATGACGCGCTTTTTGCACGATGATCGCGGCTTCAAAGCGGTGGGCCTGACCTCCATCGTTTTTGCGTGCCTGCACATCGCCTTCGGCCTCGATGCGGTGGTCATCACCTTCTTTGCCAGCGTGTTCCTGGGCATGATCTACCATTGGCAGAAGAACGTCGCCGGCGTGATTGTGATCCACTTCATCTTAGGAAGCGCGGCGACACTGTTCCTGGCCTTTTAAGCGCTACCGGCGGGGCTAGAGCGTTTCTCGTGATCTTCGATTCACGCGCAATGCTCTATCTCATTGTTTTTTCCCATGTTCCGTGCGCGAAACCGCTGGCACTTTCGCTGAACATGCTCTAGTCCGCGACGATCACGCGCTTGGGCAGGAACTTGCCATAGTCCATCACCCCGATGGCCACCAGCTCATCGCCCTCCATCGCATAGGCCTCTTCGCCATGCGCAGGGGCGTGGGCACCGCGCACCAAAAGGCTCATCCCGCGCCGCAGCTTGGCAGCATCGCCAGGCGCGACAGGCAGCAAATGCAAGTCGGACAACGCATTGTCCATTGGCGTCAGGAGGCTATCACACGCCTCGGGCCCATCGGCCTCATTAAGCGCTTCCAGCTGATCGAGCGTCACGGTCGAATGCTCATCGAACGGGCCAACCTGTGTGCGCCGCAAGCTCGTCACATGGCCATAGCAGCCCAGCGCGCGGCCAAGATCGCGGGCGATGGCCCGCACATAAGTACCCTTGCCGCAATGCGCTTCAAACATCGCTTGGTCGGCATCGGGCGAACCGAGATAGACCAGATCGTGGATCTGCACGTCGCTCGCCTCGAGCTCCACCACCTCGCCATCGCGCGCCAGATCGTAGGCGCGCTCACCATCGATCCGCTTGGCGGAAAACGCGGGCGGAACTTGTGCGATGGTTCCGACAAATTGCGACAAGTTGGCGAGAATGTCCGCTTCGTCCGGACGGTTGTCCGAGGTTTTTGACGCCTCGCCCTCGGTGTCATCGGTCGTGGTCTCGATGCCCCAGCGAACGGTAAAAAGATACCGTTTCTCGCCATCCATCACGTAAGGCACGGTCTTGGTCGCTTCCCCGAGCGCCAGAGGCAGTACCCCGGATGCGAGCGGATCGAGCGTGCCGGCATGACCGGCCTTCTGCGCGTCGAACAGCCGCCGCACCCGCGACACCGCATGGGTGGAGGTCAGCCCCACCGGCTTATCGAGGATCACCCAGCCAGAGACGCGTCTGCCCTTTTTGCGCCGCCCCATCTACTGGTCCCCATCCTCGTCTGGCGCGTCAGCATAGCCGCTGCGGCGGCCGGTATCGCGCACCACTTCGGGCGAGCGCAAAATGTCATCGATGCGCCCAAAGGCGTCATACGAGGTGTCGGGCAGAAAGCGCAGCGTCGGCGTGAAACGCAGCTTCAGCCGCCGGCCGATCTGATGGCGCAGGTCCTTCTGCGCGCCCGCCAAAGCCTTGCACATGGCTTGTGCATCGCCAGGTCCGATGGGCGCGATGAAGGCGGTGGCGATCTTGAGGTCCGGAGACATGCGCACCTCGGAGACCGAGATCAGCGAGCCGCCAAGATCAGCGCCGCGCACATCGCCGCGCGCGAGAATGTCGGAAAGCGCATGGCGCACCAGTTCGCCCACGCGGAGCTGTCGTTGAGAGGGTGCTTTCATCGCTTACACCTCGCCTCCAGCACGCCGGCGCGCCAGCGCAGCGGCGGCCTGATAGTCGGCGTCACCGGCAAAGGCGCGGCGCGGCAGAAGCAAGGCCTCGCGCTTTGAAAGGGCCAAAAACAGGCCATGCTGGTTTTCCTTCACCGCCTTGATGGCCGACCACGCAACGGTGCTTTGCGTGTCAGGATTTTCTGTCTGCGTGCCGATGGCTGCGTCCTCAAGCTGCACATGGACCATAGATCCGGCCACCGATAGCGATTTGAACGTCGCGGCCGCGATCGGCCATGTGATGAAATATTCCGGGGCAAACAAAAAAGCGGCGCCCGCAAAGATAAGGACCCAGCCCCACCAGGTGATGATGCCAACAGCCTCAGCGAGAACGGATAGCTCTTCCCCATGATAGACGAGGACAGCCACCGCGGCAGCGAGCATCAGGCCGAAATAAACGGCCACATCAAGGAGCCTACGGGAAAGCGGCCGCCCAGCCATCAGCAGCGAGGCCTGAACATAGTCAGCGCGGGTATAGCGGTAGCTCACCGTCATCGCATGAACCCATGACGAACGGTAGGTTGGGCAGCGCGCTAAAGTTTGCGCGCCACCTCTTCAATCCGGAAGCACTCGATCACATCTCCCTTGCGAATGTCTTCGTAGTTCTCGAACGCCATGCCGCACTCTTGGCCAGCATTGACCTCCGGCACTTCGTCCTTGAAGCGCTTGAGGGTCTTCAGCTTGCCTTCGTGGATGACGACATTGTCGCGGATCAGGCGGACGCCCGCGCCACGCTCAACCTTGCCATCGGTGATCATGCAGCCAGCGACCTTGCCAACCTTGGTAATGTTGAACACTTCCAAAATCTCGGCATTGCCCAGCTCGGTTTCGCGACGCTCGGGCGACAGCAGGCCTTCCATAGCCGCTTTGATGTCGTCCACCAGATCGTAGATGATCGAGTACTGACGGATCTCGATCCCTTCGGACTGGGCCGCGTCGCGGGCCTGTTTGTTGGCACGCACGTTGAACGCGATGATCGGCGCTTCAGACGCGGCGGCGAGCGCAACGTCAGACTCGGTCACCCCGCCAGGCGCGGCGTGGATAACGCGGGCGGCAACCTCATCATTGCCAAGCTTTTCAACGGCTTGCGCTATTGCCTCGACCGAGCCTTGCACATCGCCTTTGACGAGGATGGGGAACTCTTTGAGGTTCGATTCCTGCAGACGCGTCATCATCTGCTCAAGCGAGCCACGGGCGCTGCCAAGCCGCGCCGCCGTTTTCTCGCGCAACTGACGCTGGCGATACTCGGTGATCTCGCGGGCACGGGCTTCGGATTCGACAACCGCGAACGGATCGCCCGCTGATGGGGTGTCCTGGAAGCCCAGAACCTCCACCGGCGCGGACGGGCCGGCCTCATCGACCTGCTCGCCGCGATCGTTGACGAGCGCGCGGATACGCGCCCACGCGCCGCCGGCAACCAGAATGTCGCCCTTCTTCAGCGTGCCCTTCTGCACCAGAACGGTGGCAACGGGGCCGCGGCCCTTGTCGAGCTGCGCTTCGATCACCACGCCTTCAGCGGCCCGGTCCGGGTTCGCCTTGAGCTCCATGATCTCGGACTGCAGAAGAATTGCATCGAGCAGATTGTCGAGGCCCTGGCCGGTTGTGGCCGAAACCTCAACGTCCTGGACCTCACCACCCATGCCTTCCACCTGCACCTCGTAGCGCAGAAGGTCCGTGCGCACCCGATTGGGATCCGCTTCGGGCTTATCCATCTTGTTGATCGCCACGATCATCGGCACATCGCCGGCGCGCGTGTGGTTGATGGCTTCGACGGTGGTCGGCATCACGCTGTCATCAGCGGCGACCACGAGAATGACGATGTCCGTCGCCTTGGCGCCGCGGGCGCGCATCGAGGTGAAGGCCTCGTGGCCCGGCGTATCGATGAACGAGATTTTCTGGTCGTTCTTTTCGACCTGGTAGGCGCCGATATGCTGGGTGATCCCGCCGGCCTCACCGGCAACCACATTGGCGTTGCGGATCGCGTCCAAGAGCGACGTCTTGCCGTGGTCGACATGGCCCATGATCGTGACGACCGGCGGACGCGGTTGCGCCTCGCCATCATCGTCCTCGGTCTCGGTCGAGAACAGGCCCTCTTCGACATCCGCTTCGGAGACGCGTTTGACGGTGTGGCCAAGCTCTTCGGCGATCAGCTGGGCGGTGTCCGCATCGATCACATCGTTGATCTTCAGCATCTGGCCTTGCTGCATCAGAATCTTGATCACATCGACGGCGCGCTCGGCCATGCGGTTGGCCAGCTCCTGGATGGTGATCGCGTCGGGGATCGTAACCTCGCGCAGAACCTTCTCGCGCGGCCCAGTCTGCTGCTGGCCCCGGCGCGCCTTCTCCTGGCGGCGGCGCATCGCGGCAAGCGAACGGCCACGCTGGCTGCCACCATCGTCGCTCAGAGCGCGGTTGATGGTTAGCTTCGATTTGCGCCGCTCATCGGTCCGCGGGGTCGGTTTGGCGGGCGTCGGCGCGGCACGTTTGCCGCGGATGTCACCACCACGGCGCGGGGCCTCGTCTTCGGTGGCTTCAACCTTGCGTTTGGCCGGCGCAGCGGCCACCGGTTCGGCATCGGCAGGCTTGTCTTTTGACTTCGCGCGGCGTGCTTCTTCCTCGGCAGCGCGGGCGGCCTCTTCGGCTTGCCGGCGCGCTTCCTCTTCAGCTTCTTTCTTCAGGCGCTCTTCTTCAGCCGCGCGGCGCTTGGCCTCTTCGGCGGCGCGTTTGGCCTCTTCCACCTCGCGCTGCTGCGCTTCTTTCAGCGCGGTCAGGCGGGCTTCCTGCTCGGCGGTCGTTGCCGTGCGGCTGGTTGGTGCCGGGCCGGCTTCCGCTTTGGGCGCGGCCCCAGGCTTCACAACACGGCGTTTGGTCTGGACAGCAACCTTGGGCGCGGGCGCACTGGAGGTTTCTTGCGCTGGGGCCTCTTGGCCCGGAACAACGACCCGGCGCTTGCGCTTTTCAACGACGACCGAGTTCGATCGGCCGTGCGAGAAGCTCTGGCGCACCGTCCCCGTTGATGGCTTCAGCGACAGCGTGCGCTTGCCCGAGGCTTTGTCATTGGTGGTGTCTTGATCACTCATACTGTCGTCTTGTCTCCGCGCAGAGGACCGTCGCCCTCGTCCGCCTGGTCATTGGTGCCGCTGTGTCTTTCCTGATCGGGTTCTGGATCGAACGCGGCCAACCGCCGAAGCGGCTCGGCCAGGCGCGCTGCACCCGGACCCTCTAGGAGGGCTGCATGTATCACATGTTCCAGCCCTAGGGACACACTCATTTCGCCATGCGTTAAAGGCCGCAAGACCGGCGCGCCCGCATGACCTGCGAGCCGGCCCAATTTCAATTGGCCATCGGCGCCCGCGTCGCGGGCTTGGATCAATGCGTGCACCGATCCTGCCTTAAGGGCGCTTTCTACCTTAGCAAAGCCCGATTGTACCAGCCCTGCTTTCCGCGCAAGGCCTAGGGCGCCCATGGCCTGCTGGCGCAGCACCAGATGGGTGCGATCGGCAAGGTCTGCAAGCCCACCTGGCGGGTTGCTCAGCTTGAAGGCGCGGGTGAAGGCCTTGCGGCGCACCGCGTCTTCAAGCGTCTGCCGATCGGCGCGCACCCAGGCCCCCCGGCCCGGCAGCACGGCTTTGACATCGGGAACAACAACGCCCTCGGGGTCGAGGACGAAGCGGATCAGCGCGGCGTCATCGGCGCGCTCGCGCGTGACGATGCACTGACGCTCGCGCAGCGGTTCGGACTTTTTGGTTCCCGTCCCCATCGCGTTGCCCGTGCCGTGCCCATAACCGGAGCCCGCCCTTAGGCGGGGGCTCCTTCGGTTTCGGCGGCCTCTTCGGCCTCCTCTGGCGCGTTCATCGCCAGCACATCTTCGGCGGTGATCCAGCCGGCCGCGACGCGCGCCTGCATGATCATGCCTTCGGCATCAGCCTTGGAAACGTCGAAGCTCGACAGCGCACCATCGTAGCGGACGGTTTCGCCATCTTTACGCTCGGTCCAGCCCACCAGGTCATCGGTGGCGCAGCCGGCAAAGTCTTCGATCGTTTTGATCTCGTCCTTGCCCAGGGCCACGAGCATGGGCGTGGTCAGCCCGTCGATCTGTTTCAGCGTGTCTTCCACGCCCAGTTCGCGGCGCTCGGCATCGGCCTTGGCTTCCTGCTCTTCGAGGAGCTCGCGGGCGCGGGCCTGAAGCTCATCGGCGGTCTCATCGTCGAAGCCTTCGATGGTCGCGATCTCATCGCGCTCGACATAGGCGATTTCTTCCATCGTCGCGAAGCCTTCAGAGGCGAGCAACTGGCCGACAACCTCGTCAACATTGAGCGCGTTGACGAACAGTTCGGACCGTTCGGTGAACTCCTGCTGGCGGCGCGAGGATTCTTCGTCCTCGGTCATAATGTCGATGTCCCAGCCGGTCAGCTGCGAGGCGAGGCGCACGTTCTGGCCGCGCCGACCGATGGCCAGCGACAGCTGATCTTCAGGCACCACCACTTCGATACGGCGGGTGTCTTCGTCGAGCACCACTTTGGCGACTTCCGCCGGCTGCAGCGCGTTGACGATGAAGGTGGCTTCGTCCATCGACCACGGAATGATGTCGATGCGCTCGCCCTGCAGTTCCTGCACAACGGCCTGCACGCGCGAGCCG
>JAHCMG010000218.1 GCA_019192585.1 Devosiaceae bacterium MH13 | reverse complement strand
ACCATATCGACGGCGATCTGCATGGCGGCCTTGGTGGTGCGTTTGCCGTTGCGCGTTTGCAGCATCCACAGTCTGCCGCGCTCGATCGTGAACTCCATGTCCTGCATGTCGCGATAGTGCGCTTCAAGCGTGTGGGCATGGGCCTGGAACTCGGCGAATGCCTCCGGCATCACCTCTTCAAGCGACGGAGCGGTGTCGCCCGCCAGCTCGCGGGCGCGCTTGGTCAGGGGCTGCGGCGTGCGGATGCCGGCAACCACATCTTCGCCCTGCGCGTTGACCAGAAACTCGCCATAAAGGCTCCGCTCGCCCGTTGACGGGTCGCGGGTGAACGCGACGCCTGTCGCCGAGCCGTCGCCCATATTGCCGAACACCATGGCCTGCACATTGACCGCGGTGCCCCAGTCTTCGGGATAGTCGTGCAGGCTGCGATAGGTCACCGCGCGGGGCACCATCCAGCTTCTGAAGACAGCACCGACCGCCCCCCAAAGCTGCGCCGTGGGTTCTTGCGGGAACGGCCCGCCCGCTTCCTCTTCGACAATGGCTTTGAAGCTCTCGATGAGCGCGCGCAGGTCGGCCGCCGTTAGGTCGGTGTCAAGCTCAACGCTGCGGGCGTCTTTTGCGGCGCCCAGCGCATCTTCGAACAGGTCGTGATCGACGCCCATCACCACATCGCCATACATCTGGATGAAACGGCGGTAGCTGTCGCAGGCAAACCGCTCATCGCCAGATAGCGTGGCCAGCGCCTCAACCGTCTGATCGTTGAGGCCCAGGTTCAGGACGGTATCCATCATGCCCGGCATGGAGACCCGTGCGCCCGACCGCACCGATAAGAGCAGCGGATTGTCCAGCGAGCCAAACGATTTGCCGGTGATCCGCGCCACTTCGGCGATCGCTGCTTCGATCTGCGCTTCGAGCGCGTCAGGATAGCTGCGTGCGTGGCCGTAAAAATGGGTGCACACTTCTGTGGTGATCGTGAAGCCCGGCGGCACCGGCAGCCCGATCCGGCTCATCTCGGCAAGGTTCGCCCCCTTGCCGCCGAGCAGGTTGCGCATGTCCGCTTTGCCCTCGGCCGTGCCTCCGCCAAAACTGTAGACCCATTTGTGGAGGGCGGCAGTGTCATTCATCGCGCTGGCCTGTGAAACTTGGAGGTATGGGTGAGGCGGTATTGCAGTGCAGCACACCCACTAAGCCGACCGGGCAGGCCGGTCCATCCTCTTTTCGGCCCAATGGCCGCTGCGTCACGTGCTCGCTAGGTCACCCGATCGATGCAAAACGCCACCGCGTCCAACAATGCCGCCTTCTCTTCGGTCTGCGGCAGGCCGTCGAGTGCATCGCACGCCACGGCGCCGAAGTGCCGCGCGCGGGAGATGGTGTCCGCCAAGCCGCCACGCTCGCGAACCAGACGGATGCCGCGCTCCAGATCGCCGTCACGCTGGTCGCCGTCGACGATCACACGCTCCCAAAAGGCCTTCTCATTGCCCTCCGAGCGTCGATAGGCGAGGATGACCGGCAGTGTGACTTTGCGCTCGCGGAAATCGTCGCCAATGTCTTTGCCGAGGTCCTTGGCCGAGCCGCCATAATCGAGCGCATCGTCCACAAGCTGGAACGCGAGGCCCAAATTGGTCCCGTAGGAGCGCAGCGCCGAACGTTCGACTTCGCCCAAGTCCGGGTTCACCGCGGTGGCGACAATCGGGCCGACTTCGCAGGCCGCCGAAAACAGGGCTGCCGTTTTCGCTTTGATCACCTGGAGATAGTCGTCCTCGGTGGTGTTGGTGTTCTTGGCCGTGGTCAGCTGCATCACTTCGCCTTCGGCGATCACCGCCGAGGCGTGCGAGAGCACTTGCAGAGCATCGAGCGAGCCGACTTCCACCATCATTTGGAAGGCTTGGCCCAACAAAAAGTCGCCCACCAGCACACTTGCCTGGTTGCCCCAGACCATGCGGGCCGCAGGCTTGCCGCGACGCATATCGCTCTCATCGACCACATCGTCATGTAACAAGGTTGCGGTGTGCATAAACTCAACGCTGGCCGCGAGCTTGAGGTGGCCTTCTTGGCTCTCATCGGCGCCATAGCCGAACATCTGCCCGCACAGCACCGTGAGGATGGGCCGAAGCCGCTTGCCACCCGAATCGATCAGATGCTGCGCCACTTGTGGGATCATCTGCACATCAGAGCCGGTGCGGCCCAAAATGATCTGATTGACGCGCTGCATCGGCTCGGCTGACAGCGCCATCACGCGCTCCAGCGATGCTTTGCCTTCCTGCTGGGCCGAAAGCGGCACCACAACACCCATAATGCACTCCTATATCCGCCGAGCATGGTTCGGCGCCTTTGGACCTGGGGCAAAGCACAGCTGGGCCCGTCTGAACAGTCCGGCAAACGGTCACGGGCCGCTGGCGCGCGCCTACGTGGCTCTGATACACAAGCGACCGGTAATCAACGCCTTGGGGAGCCGGGCCCGTGGAAGAGCTGTTCCGCACCAATGATATGGTCTTGATTTCGGCCGTCGAGGCCCTGCTCAAGGAGCTGGACATCGACTATTTTGTTGCCGACACGCATATGTCGATCCTGGAAGGCTCAATCGGGGTTCTGCCGCGCCGGGTCATGGTGGATTCGGACCGCAAGCAAGAGGCCGAGACACTGCTGGCGGAAGCCGGCCTGATGCCGTGACCGTCGACGCCGACGTCGCCACAACGACTGACAAGGTGCTCGGCGGCGCGGTGACGCTGGTCCAGCCGGCGAGCGGCGCCCACCGCTCGGGCTCAGATGCGGTGTTCTTGGGCTCCACCTTGGATGATGGAAGTGGGCTCACGCTCGACTTGGGCGCGGGCTGCGGCGCAGTTGGGCTCGTGGCCGCCCACCGCAACCCCAACCTAAGGGTGACGCTGGTCGAAACCG
>JAHCMG010000217.1 GCA_019192585.1 Devosiaceae bacterium MH13 | reverse complement strand
ATCGATCAAGGGGATCTGCGAGAACGCAGTGGGCTTGGCTTCGAGCCCGGACGCAAAGAAGGCACGCGGGCCATTGCCGGTGTGGATCGAGGGGGCGGCGGCGTCGGTCATACGGGCCTCTTCGGCATGGCTCACAGAGCCGGGATTTGCTGGGTGGCACAATGGATCCCGCCGCCGATCTCGCCAAGGGCATCGACGTCGAGCATCACCAGCTCTCGGCCGGGATAGTGGCGCGAAAGCGCGTCGCGGGCCAAGGCATCCGCCCGCGGGTCGCCGAACTGGGCGGCAATCGCAGCGCCGTTGCAGACATAATAGTTCACGTAGGAGGCAACGAAGTCGATATCATCGATCCGGCGCTGGGCGGGCTCAAGGATCGTTTCAACATCCAGTCCCGCGCCGACGAGCGCTTCGTGGGTCTCGCGCGCCGCCCGATGGAACGGATCGGCGGGGTCCGGCGCGTCCGGCAGGTTGATCAAAACCTGGCCGGGGCCGGTGAAGCGGGCAAGGCTATCGATGTGATAGTCGGTGATGTCCTGGCCGCGAACGCCAGGCGACCAGATGCAGCGCTCAGCGCCATAGGCGGCCAGGAGGCGCGCCTCGATCTCGCCGCGATCAAGGCCGGGATTGCGGTTGGCATTCACCCACGAGCTTTCATGGGCCATCAGCAGGCCGTGGCCGTCATGCTCGACGCCGCCGGCTTCGCCGGTCAGGCCGCTCTCGATGACCGGCGCGCCGAGGCGCTCGGCGACCAAACTGGCGATCTGCCCATCATGGCGATGGACTTGCTTGCCGCCCCAGCCATTGAACCGAATGTGGCTGACGACACGGTCGCCTGACGGGTTGAAGGCGAACAGCGGGCCGGAATCGCGCGCCCAAAGGTCTTCGGTGGGGATGTCCCACAGCTCCACACCCGAACTGACGGTTCGGCGGATCGCTGCGTGATGCTCTGCGGCCGCGAGAAGGTAGACCGGCTCGAACGCCGCGATGGTAGAGGCGATCTCCGCAATCGTCTCCTGAAGCATCTGCAGAAACACCGGATCGGGATGCACCGCTCGGCTGACCGGCCATTGCATGAGGGTGCCCTCATGGGGCGCTTCCTCGGCCGGGACCCACAGGCTTGGACGCCGCGCCCGGGTGTAAACCGAATTCGGCCCGCGATCGCGCGCCTCGGCCCGGCGGCTTGTACCGGCAGCCGCCAAAGCTGCCGCGGCGGTGAGAAGGGTGCGACGTGTGGGCATCGCCGGCAACGCTAGCGCGGCGGCACTTGGCTGCCAAGCATGGGCGTCACCCGCCAGCAAGCATCACTGGGCTTGCGCCGGGCCGCCGGCTGCGCGATGGCGGGGTATGAGCACGACCGATCCCAGCACCACCCTCATCCGCCCCCTCGAAGACCGGGACCTGCCTGCTGTTCTGGCGATCCACAATGATGCGGTCGCCAACACCACGGCGATCTGGGATGACGCGCCGAGCGACCTTGAAGGACGCCGCACCTGGGCGCACGACCGCCGAGCGGCCGGGCTGCCGGTGTTGGCCGCAGAGGTCGAGGGCGCGTGTCGCGGCTATGCGAGCTATGGGCCGTGGCGGCCGCGCATCGGTTACCGGTTTACCGCCGAAGTGTCTGTCTATGTCGACGGTGCCTGGCGCGGCAAAGGCCTCGCCTCGCGGCTGTTGGCGGAGCTTGAGCGTCTCGCGCGGCAGAGCGACGTGCATGTTCTGGTTGGCGGGATCGAAGCGAGCAATGCCGCGTCGCTTGCC
>JAHCMG010000216.1 GCA_019192585.1 Devosiaceae bacterium MH13 | reverse complement strand
TACTTTGACGAGCTGTACGACCTCATCTTCGTCCGCCCCGCACGCTGGCTTGGCAAGCTGTTCTGGAAGGGCGGCGATGGCCGAGTGATCGACGGCGTTGGCCCCAATGGCATCGCCGCGCGCGTCCTGGATGTGACCGACAGGGTGGTCAAGCTGCAGACGGGCTACGTCTACCACTACGCCTTTGCGATGCTGATCGGTGTCGCGGCGCTCATCACCTATTTCATGTTTTCGGGCGTCTAGGGGTCACACGCTTATGATCGACTGGCCGATCCTTTCCATCGTCACGTTCCTGCCGCTGGTCGGCGTGGTGTTGATCCTGTTGATCCGCGGCGATGATGCCATCGCGCAGCGGAACATCCGCAACACGGCGCTGTTCACCACCATCGTCACCTTCGTGGTTTCGCTGTTCATCTGGGGCGGGTTCGACCCCGAGAACCCTGGCTTCCAGATGGTCGAGGAAAGCGCGTGGCTCGGCGGTCTTGTGACCTACAAGATGGGCGTCGACGGCATTTCGATGCTGTTCGTCATTCTGACGACCTTCCTGATGCCCGCCTGTATTCTGGCGAGTGCGGCCATCAAGACCCGCATCAAAGAGTACATGATCGCGTTCCTGGTGCTCGAAACGCTGATGATTGGCGTCTTCTGCGCCCTCGATATCGTGATCTTCTACATCTTCTTTGAAGGTGGCCTGATCCCGATGTTCATCATCATCGGGGTGTGGGGCGGCAAGCGGCGCATCTATGCGAGCTTCAAGTTCTTCCTCTACACGCTGCTCGGCTCAGTGCTGATGCTGCTGGCCATCATGGCGATGTATTGGAACGCCGGCACCACCGATATCGAGCAGCTGCTCGCGCACGATTTCCCGGCCAATATGGAGTTCTGGCTCTGGCTCGCCTTCTTCGCCTCGTTCGCGGTGAAGATGCCCATGTGGCCGTTCCACACCTGGCTGCCCGACGCGCACGTGGAAGCGCCGACGGCGGGCTCAGTGATCCTCGCGGGCATCTTGTTGAAGATGGGCGGTTACGGCTTTCTGCGCTTCTCGCTGCCCATGTTCCCCGAAGCCTCGGAGCTGTTTGCGCCGCTTGTGTTCGTGATGTCCGTGGTGGCCATCATTTACACGTCTCTTGTCGCCATGGTGCAGGAGGACATCAAGAAGCTCATCGCCTACTCGTCCGTCGCCCATATGGGCTTTGTGACGATGGGCATCTTTGCGCTTAATGAGCAGGGCATTCAGGGCGCTTTGTTCCAGATGATCAGCCACGGCATCGTCTCGGGCGCGCTCTTCCTGTGCGTGGGTGTTGTCTACGACCGGATGCACACACGTGAGATCAAGGCCTATGGCGGCCTCGTCCATCGCATGCCGCTTTACGCGGCCATCTTCATGGTCTTCACCATGGCCAATGTCGGCCTTCCGGGTACTTCGGGCTTTGTCGGCGAGTTCCTCACGCTTATGGGCGCGTTCCAGGCCAACACCTGGGTCGCCCTGTTCGCGACAACCGGCGTCATTCTGTCGGCCTGCTACGCGTTGTGGCTCTACCGCCAGGTGATCTTTGGTCCGCTTGAAAAAGAGAACCTCAAGACCATCACCGACGTGAACGCACGCGAACTGATCGTACTCGTTCCGCTCGTGCTTCTGACCATCTTTTTCGGGGTCTACCCCTCTCCCATCAATGACGTCACCGCCGCGTCGGTTGCCAACATGGTGACCGGCGTCGAACAGGCGCTCCAGGCGGCTGAGGCCCTCGACCTCGCCGGAACCCAGTAACGACGCGCCCAGAAGGTCCAACGCATGCTTCAGCCTGCCGTCCCCAACCTGCTCCCCGCGCTGCCTGAGATCGTTCTGGCGGTCGGCGCTATGGCGCTGTTGATGCTAGGCGTGTTCCGAAAGTCGGATTCAACCAACCTCATCACAGGACTCTCGATTGGACTGTTCATTGTCGCGCTGATCCTGACGATGCTGGTGCCCGGTGGGACGACCATGAACGGCGCGTTTGTGATGGATTCGTTCGCTCGGGCGATGAAGGTGCTGATCTTTGGCGCGGCCGCGATCGCCTTGTCGCTCGGCGTCGATTTCGTTCAGCGTGAGGGCTATGGCCGGTTCGAGCTGCCCATATTGCTGATGCTGGCAACGCTCGGCATGGGCATGATGGTGTCCGCCAACACGCTCATCGCGCTCTATCTTGGTCTCGAGCTGCAGGCGTTGGCGCTCTATGTGACGGCGGCCATCAACCGAGATTCGCCGCGCGCCGCTGAGGCCGGCCTCAAATATTTCGTCCTCGGCGCGCTGTCGTCCGGCATGCTGCTCTACGGCGCCTCGCTGGTCTACGGCTTTACGGGCCAGACCGAATTCGCCGCCATCGCAGACACGTTGGCGGCCAATGGTGTCTCCGCAGGTGTTGTGTTCGGCGTGGTCTTCATGCTGGCGGGCTTCGCCTTCAAGATTTCGGCCGTGCCGTTCCACATGTGGACGCCGGACGTCTATGAGGGTGCGCCGACGCCCATCACTGCTTTCTTCGCGGCCGCCCCGAAAGTCGCCGCCATGGCGCTACTCGTTCGGGTCGCCGTCGATGCGTTCGAGCCTGCGACGCGCGAATGGCAGCAGGTCCTCTCTTTCATCGCCATCGCCTCCATGGCGCTGGGCGCCTTTGCGGCCATCGGCCAAACCAACATCAAGCGGCTGATGGCCTATTCGTCCATCGGCCATATGGGGTTTGCGCTCGTCGGCCTCGCGGCGGGCTCTCAGGCGGGCGTGCAGGGCGTGGTGGTTTATATGGCGATCTACGCCGCGATGACGCTGGGCACCTTTGCCGTGATCCTCTCCATGCGCCGCTCGGGCGGGATGGTTGAAGAGATCGACGAACTGTCTGGCCTCGCGCGCACCAACCCGCTTCAGGCCTTCTTCTTGGCGATGTTGCTGTTCTCGCTGGCCGGCATCCCGCCGCTCGCTGGCTTCTTCGCGAAATACTTCGTCTTCCTCGCGGCGATCGAAGCCGAGCTCTATGTGCTCGCCGTGATTGGTGTGCTCGCGAGCGTCGTTGGCGCCGTTTACTACCTGCGGATCATCAAGATCATGTATTTCGATGAGCCGGTTGATGCGTTCGAGCCCGCGGCCATCGAACTCAAAACCGCGACCGCCGCTGCGGGCACCTTCGTGATCTTCTTCGTTCTCGTTGCGGGCCCGATCACATCCTGGGCCGGGCGCGCGGCAGCGAGCCTTTTCTAACGCCGGTACCCGCGACATGGATGGGGTGCCCCATCACCATCTTGGAAGCGTCGATTCGACCATCACCCAAAGCTGGCGTTTAGCAGGTGAGGGCGCGCAGCTGCCCTTCTGGCTAACGGCCGACGTACAAATCGAAGGACGCGGGCGCGCCAGCCGGTCTTGGGCATCGGAAGCGGGCAACCTTTATTCCACGTATGTGGCTGACCAGTTGCCGGCCGCCCAGGGAGGCATCTTGCCCTTTGCGGTCTCACTGGCTGTCCACGACACTCTAAGCGCCAGCACGCCGCCGGCCGCCCGGAAGGGCCTTCAACTCAAATGGCCCAATGACGTGCTGCACGAGGGCAGCAAGATGGCGGGCATCCTGATTGAGCAGCGGGTCATCGCCAAACGCCCGCTGGTGGCAATCGGGGTCGGCATCAATGTCGAACACGCACCCGTGGTCCCTGGCCGCAAGACGGCGAGTGTCACGGGCCTGGGGGGCGAGCAGACGCCAGGTGAAGTGTTTCAAACCCTGCGGGAGCGCTTGGCCGCAAGGCTGAAGCAGCTGCGGGCCACGACGCCCACCGTTCTTGAGGATTGGTCGCGCCGCGCGATTGGCGTAGGGCAGCCGGTGAAGGTCGAGATTGCCGGTGAGACCTGTGAGGGAACTTTCGACCATCTGGCAGCCGACGGCGCGCTAATGCTACGCCAATCCTCCGGAGCCATTCGGGCGATACGAGCCGGCGACGTCTTCGTCCCCTCGGCGACGTAACGCGCGTGTGGGGCGGCTGGCACCCGCAAACGCCAGGATGGCACATGGCCCAGGAGGATACATGGCAAAGCAACCCGCGCTGACCTTCATGCCGCTTGGCGGCGTCGGCGAGATCGGCATGAACCTGGCCGTCTACGGCTATGGGGCCGGGCGCGACCGCCGCTACATCATCATCGATTGCGGTGTCAGCTTCGCAGGTCCTGACTTCCCGGGCATCGACCTGATCACCCCGGATATCAGTTACATCGCGCAGCGCCAGGACAAGCTCGATGGCATCGTCATCACCCACGCGCATGAGGACCATATCGGCGCTTTGTTGACGCTTTGGCCTCATCTGCGCGCGCCGGTGTATCTGTCGAGTTTCGCCGAGGCCCTGCTTGAAGCGAAGAACCCCTCCGATCAGGTTTTCAACGCCATCGATTTCAAGCGCTTTGAACCGCGCACGCCGTTCACAATTGGCCCCTTCACGCTCACAGCCGTCCCAGTCTCGCACTCGATCCCGGAGAGCCACTCGTTCCTTATCGAAGCGGGCGATCGCCGCGTCGTCCACACCGGCGACTGGAAGCTCGACGCCGAGCCGGTGATCGGCGAAGCGACAGGCCTCGCAGACTTTCAAGCTTTTCGCGATGCCGGACCCATCGACGCGGTCATGTCCGATTCCACCAATGCCATGCGCGATGGCCAGAGCCCGACAGAAGCGGAAGTTGGCAAAGCGCTTGCCAGCGTCATCAGCGAGGCCGAGCAGCGGGTCTGCGTCACGCTGTTCTCGTCCAACATGGCGCGGATCAAATCGATTCTCGATGCCGCACGCGACGCGGGCCGCACGGTTGTGTTGGCCGGCCGGGCACTGCAGCGGGTGATCGGCGTCGGGCTCGACTTGGGTCTTCTGACCGATCCGCCGCCCTTCGAAGACATGCGCGGTTTCGATCGGATCGCCCGCAACAAGGTGCTGGTGCTTTTGACCGGCTCGCAAGGCGAGGGTAGGGCGGCTCTGTCCCGCATTGCCGAGTTCGACCATCCCCACCTGTCATTGAGCCGCGGCGACAGCGTGATCTTCTCGTCGCGCATCATTCCCGGCAATGAGCGCGCCGTCCTGCGGATCATGAACGCGCTGGTCGCAAGCGGCATCAACCTAATCACCGATAGCGATGCGCCGATCCACGTTTCGGGTCACCCGCGGCGGGGCGAACTGGTGCAGCTTTACGCGGCGCTTCGGCCCACCACCGTGGTGCCCGTCCACGGCGAAGCGCGCCATCTTGAAGCGCACGCGAAGC
>JAHCMG010000215.1 GCA_019192585.1 Devosiaceae bacterium MH13 | reverse complement strand
CCGGTGACGATCCTGTTTGAGGGCGAAGAAGAATCCGGCAGCCCGTCGCTGCCTGGCTTTCTCGACGCGCACACCGATGATCTGCGCGCCGACATGGCGCTCGTCTGCGACACCAATATGTGGGACCGCGACACGCCCGCCATCACCACGCGATTGCGCGGCATGTACGGCACCGAACTGGTCATCCAGGCCGCCGACAAAGACCTGCACTCGGGCTATTTTGGTGGCGCCGCGCGCAACCCCGCCCATGTGCTCGCCGCCATCATCGCCGATCTGCACGATGAAAACGGCGCCGTCACCTTGCCAGGCTTTTACGATGGCGTGGCCGAGGTGCCGGATGCCATCATGGCCATGTGGCAACAGCTCGACTTTTCGGCTGAGGCCTTCCTTGGCGAGGTCGGGCTCTCAGTGCCCGCAGGGGAGGCGGACCGTTCGGTGCTCGAGCAGATCTGGGCCCGCCCGACCCTCGAGGTGAACGGCATGACCTCGGGCTACACCGGCGATGGCTTCAAGACGGTGCTCCCCGCACAGGCGTCTGCCAAAATCTCCTGCCGCCTCGTGAAGGGCCAGGACCCGCAGCAGGTGCATGAGAGCTTCGAAGCGTTTGTCAAAGCGCGTTTGCCCGCCGACTGTACGGCGACGTTCAACACCAAGGGCATGGGCCCGGGGATCGAACTCGATACGTCGGGCGCGTCGTTCGTCGCGGCGCAGAAGGCGCTGACCGACGAGTGGCCCAACCCGGCCGCCTTTATCGGCGTCGGTGGGTCGATTCCGATCGTAGGGGACTTCCAGAATCGGCTCGGTTTGGAAAGTGTGCTGGTGGGCTTCGGCCTCGGCGATGACCAAATCCACTCGCCGAACGAGAAGTATGAGCTTGAGAGCTATCGCAAGGGCATCCGCTCGTGGATCCGCATCTTGTACGCCCTTGGGGGAAGCGGCATGAACAGCGTCTGTGTTTTCTGCGGGTCGAACCCCGGCAACCATCCCGACTACGCAGCGGCGGCAGAGGCGCTGGGCAACACGTTGGCGCAGCGCGGCCTGACGCTGATCTATGGCGGTGCCGAGGTGGGCCTGATGGGCACCGTCGCCGACGCGGCATTGGCGGCTGGCGGTGAGGTCGTAGGCGTCATCCCGCAGGCGTTGGTCGATAAAGAGATCGCCCACAAGGGGCTCTCGCGGCTTGAGACCGTTGGTTCCATGCACGAGCGCAAAGCGCGGATGGCGGACCTGTCTGACGGGTTCATCAACCTGCCAGGCGGCACGGGCACGCTCGAAGAGATGTTCGAGGTCTGGACCTGGGGCCAGCTGGGCTTTCACAGCAAGCCCATCGGCGTTCTCAACGTGCGCGGCTTCTACGATCCGCTGATGGTCTTCCTCGATCACCAGCGCGATGAGGGCTTTGTCAAACCGGGGCTGCGCGAGACGCTGCTCAGCTCGCCGGACGCTGGCGCGCTGCTCGATGCGATGGAAGCTTACCGCCCGCCGGTCGTCCACAAATGGGTCGAGCGCAAAGCGCTTTAGTGCTCGAGCTTAAAGGGCTTCCAAGCCCTCAAGGCTTGAGAGCACCGCGGCAGGGGCGAGGTCAGGATACTCGTCGGGCATGCCGGCCCGGTTGATCCAGACGGTGCGGAAGCCAAAGGCCGTCGCGCCAGCAACATCCCACCTGTTCGACGATTGGAACGAGACCGCATCGGGAAACGCCCGAAACTGCCCTGTCACCAAGTCGTACACATCGGGGTGGGCTTTGTAGGTTTTGAGCGTGTCGACCGACAGCACCGCATCGAGCAGCGATCCGATGCCGGCTGCCTCAACCGCGCCTTCAAGCATGGCCGGCGAGCCGTTCGAGAGGATGGCAAGCTTCGCGCCACCCTCCGAAAGCGTCCGCAACACCGATGGCACCTCGGGGTAGCAATCAAGCCGCGAATAGGCCGCTAGCAGATCATCGCGGTACGACCGGTCGACGGTCGGCACCAAGGCGAAGGCCGTCTCGAGCGCATCTTCGGTAAGCTGCCAGAAATCCTTGTAGCGCCCAGCCAGCGCCCGCACCCAGGAGTATTCGAGCTGCTTCTCACGCCAGATCGCCGATAGCCGCGCACCATCGGGGCCGATTTGCTCGGCATAGCGCCGCACGGCGGCGTGCACATCGAACAAGGTGCCATACGCATCGAAGATGTAGACTGGATAAGGCATAGGGGTCGCGAAATGATTGGGGACGTGCCGCGTCTGCGCGGCCAAAGCGGTTTTAGGCCCTGGGCGGGGGCCGTCAAGGCGGCTGCGCTTTAGCTGCAGCGCCGGGCCTCGCGCGGCCAAGCCTGCCGGCGAGGCGCCTAAACCGCGGCCAAGGTGTTGCACAGCCCGCCCCAGCCCTGCAAAGACGGGTGCTCAGTTCCGCTCATCATGCCGAAGGTCACCGCGATGCATCATCACTCCGGATCCGCCCACCCATCGGGCGTTGGCGCTTCGGCCGGTCCCGCCACATGGACCTTCTTTGATGGCGACTGGCACGAGGGCAACGTGCCCATCGCGGGGCCGATGACCCACGCTTTGTGGTGCGGCTCCTCGGTGTTTGACGGCGGCCGGGTTTTCGACGGCGTGGCGCCTGATCTGCTGGCGCATTGCGAGCGCGTGAACCGCTCGGCAGAGGCGCTGAACCTCGCGCCGACCATGCAGCCCGACGAAATTGCGGCGCTGTCACTTGAGGGCGCCAAGAAATTTGCGCCCGACCAAGCGCTCTATGTGCGGCCGATGTATTTCGCAGAATCTGGCGGCTTCATGTCGGTGCCGCCCGATCCGGCCTCCACCCGCTTCGTATTGACGCTCTTCCATGTCGACATGCCCCCGCCTGACAGGGGCATGCGCGTCGGCGTCTCAAGCTTCCGGCGCCCGACGCTTGAGACCATGCCCACCAATGCCAAGGCGGGCTGTCTGTACCCCAACAATGGGCGCGCGGTTTTGGAGGTCCAAAAGCGCGGCTTCGACAATGCCTTGGTGCTCGACATGCTTGGCAATGTTGCCGAACTGGCGACGGCGAACGTCTTCATGGCCCGTGGCGGCACGGTGTTCACACCGGCGGCGAACGGCACGTTCCTCGCGGGCATCACCCGCGCCCGGATCATGGAGCTGTTGCGCGCCAGCGGCGCTGAAGTCATCGAGATGGCCCTGACCGTCGACGACTTCCACGCGGCCGATGAGATCTTCATGACCGGCAACTACGCGAAGGTCGTCCCGATCACCCATTTTGAGGGCCGGGACCTGCAGCCAGGGCCATTCGCCAGCAAAGCCCGCGAGGCCTACATGGCCTTCGCGCATGATGGTTCACACCGTCTATGAGCCCCGCCCTGATAGACGCCGCCCGCAGCGTGCTGCTGGTCATCGACGTGCAAGAGCGCTTGCTGCCGGCGATGGATGGGGCAACCGAGCTGGTCGATAGCTGCGCGTTCTTGGTCTCGGTAGCGGCCCACTGCGCGGTTCCCGTGTTCGTCACCGAGCAGTACCCGCAGGGTTTGGGGCCAACGGCCCCGGAAATTGCCGGGCCGGCCGAAGCGGCAAAGGCCAAGGTCTTCGACAAGACCGCCTTCTCGGCCGCACGCGTCGGCAAGCTGATCGACCGGCTGCGCAAACTGCGCCACGAAAAGCGGCGCGATCAGATCATCCTGTGCGGCATTGAAAGCCATATTTGCGTTCTGCAAAGCGCTGTCGAACTCAAGGCCGCCGGCTTTGAAGTGTTCGTCGCCGCTGATGCCGTGTCCTCGCGGCACATCGGGTCGCGCGACCTCGCGCTGTCGCGTTTGGCGCATTACGGCGTCGCCCCCGTCTCCACCGAGATGGTCGCTTTTGAGTGGGTCGGCGACGCCAAAGCCAAGGCCTTCAAGCCGGTCAGCGCGCTGGTGCGCGAGCGCTAACCCATCGCGCAAACGCTTTTGGCCGATAGCCTAGGGCGCACCCCTTGGCGGCGGGTTTGATCAGCCTTAGATACCGCTACGACGGCTGCTTATCGCGGCCACCCAATTTTGAACCCCATTTGATTGGAGAGCATTGATGGCCTTTGAATTGCCAGACCTTCCGTACGCCTATGACGCGCTGGGCCCCTACATGTCGGCTGAAACCCTCGAGTTTCACCGCGACAAGCACCACATGGCGTACGTCACCAAGGGCAACGAACTCGCCGAAGCCGCAGGCATGGCGGACAAGTCGCTCGACGAGATCATGAAAGCCAGCTTTGGCTCAAACGCGCCGCTGTTCAACAATGCCGGCCAGCACTTCAACCACATCCATTTCTGGAAATGGATGAAGCCGGCGGGCGGCGGCACCAGCCTTCCCGGTGCGCTGCAGGCGGCTATCGATTCTGATCTTGGCGGCTACGACAAGATGCGCGCCGACTTCATCGCCGCTGGCGTTGGCCAGTTCGGCTCTGGCTGGGCCTGGATCGCTGTCAAAGACGGCAAGCTTGAAATCATGAAGACCCCGAACGGCGAGAACCCGGTGGTCCATGGCGCGGCGCCGATCCTCGGCTGCGATGTTTGGGAACATTCCTACTATATCGATTACCGCAACGCGCGGCCCAAATATCTCGAAGCCTTCATCGATAGCATGGTCAACTGGGACTATGTTGCCGAGCTTTTTGAAGCTGCCACCTAAGCAACCCACAGTCTGTCTCGCATCGAGACGGACCGTTACTTTGCTGGTTTAGTTTCAAGTTAAGTATGCCAACAACGCGGCCCTCAACCGGGGCCGCGTTATTTTTTTTTTAGGGTGCGTCGGGCACAACCCGCACCATGAGCACGTTTCCAGACCTTTCTGAAAAAAGCGCCGTCATCCTCGACGACAACCCGCAAATGCGTGAGATCATTCGGTCGATGCTGGCGACGGTGGGCATCCGCTCGGTGTCGGACTATTCCGATCCGCACGCCGTTGTTCGGCACCTGGAGACGTACCGCGTTGATCTGGCGGTGATCGACCTTGTCTTGATGAGCGATCTCGATGGGCTCGCGGTCGTTGATCGCATTCGCCACAACCCCAACATTCAGAACACCACGATGCCAATCATCATGGTGACGGGGTATCCGAGCATCGCGGTGATCGATCAGGCCATCAATTCTGGCGTCGACGAACTGGTGACGAAGCCGCTGCGGACCAAGGACCTGCTGGCGCGCGTCACCAAGGCGTTGACCAAGCCGCGCCGCTACATTTCAACACCGAGCGACTATTTCGGCCCCGACCGTCGTCGGGCCGATCGCGGCGCACCGCGTGGCGTTGAACGCCGGGAGCAGGACCTAGCGGTCGAGATTGTCGAGCCCGAAGATGGGCGCGCGGCGATCTCGCGGATGCGCGCGGATGCGTTCACTGAGCAGCGGATGGTCGACGAGTCGATCGTGATGATCGATTAGGCTGTCTCCAACGAACTTTGTTCTTTTGGACACCGCCTATCGCTTTGTTTTTCCGCAGTTTCGCGAGCGCAGAAGTCTGCAACCTTTGCTGAAACTGCTTTAGGCCGTCTCAGCCGCCGACAGCGCAAACGCGTAAACCTCAGCGATTTCATCGAGCCTATCGAAGCGCCCGGCAGCCCCGCCGTGCCCGGCGTCCATATTGGTCTTCAGAAGAACGGGCTGGTTGCCAGTGCCAACATCGCGCAAACGCGCGACCCATTTCGCCGGCTCCCAATAGGTAACGCGCGGGTCGGTTAGCCCTGCCAGTGCGAAGACCGCCGGGTAGGCTTGCGCCGCGACAGCATCATAAGGCGAGTAACCCTTGATACGGAAAAACGCCTCTTTGTCTTCAATCGGGTTGCCCCATTCGGGCCATTCGGGCGGCGTTAGCGGCAAGCTCGCATCGAGCATCGTGTTGAGAACGTCCACAAACGGCACCTGGGCGATGATGCCGGCAAACTTGTCTGGCGCTTGGTTGGCGACCGCCCCCATCAGCATGCCGCCCGCCGAGCCGCCCTGGGCGACAACGCGATCCGCTGCTGCGATTCCCCGCTCCACCAAGGCATCGCGGACGGCGATAAAGTCGCTGAACGTGTTCTGCTTATGCTCCGCCTTGCCGGCCTTGTACCAGCCGAACCCCTTATCCTTGCCGCCGCGAATGTGCGCGATGGCGTAGACCATGCCCCGATCAACCAGGGAGAGCGCGTTCGTCGAGAAGCTGGCGGGGATCGAAATCCCGTAGGAGCCATAGCCGTACAGAAGGCATGGAGCCGAGCCATCGTCTTTATGGTCGGCCCTTGTGAGCACCGTGACGGGCACCGTCTCGCCGTCAAGGGCGGGCGCCATGATCCGCCGGACCGTGTAGGCGCTGGCATCGTGCCCGGACGGTATTTCTTGGGTCTTGCGCACCGTTTGCGCGAAGGTGCCCAGGTCAACATCAAGGGTGCGCTGTGGTGTCGTCGGCGAGGAGTAGCCGATCCGGAACGTGTCTGTGTCGAACTCCAGGTTCGAGCCCAGGCCCAGCGAATAGGCTTCCTCGTCAAAGGCGATCGTGCGCCAGCTCTCAATGGCCGGGTCGTCAGAATGGACGCGAAGCCGCGGCTGGCCGTCGACACGCTCAAGGCAAACCATCCAGCGTTGGAACACGGCCACACCCAAAATCAGCCGACCGGGCTGATGGGGTTCGATGTCGGTCCAGCTGGACGGCTCGCTGGGTTCTAGGGGTGCGCGGGCGATTTTGAAGTCTTCCGCGCCACCAAAATTGGTGAGCACGATCAGCGCGTCGTCGCGATGCTCAAGCGAGTATTCATGACCCACGTGCCTGGGCGCGACGCACCATAAGTCGCCACCCGGTGCGTGCAGGTCGAGGAGCCAGCACTCGCTTGTCTGGTGATCATGGCAGTCGATCACCAGAAACCGGCGCGACTGCGCTTTG
>JAHCMG010000214.1 GCA_019192585.1 Devosiaceae bacterium MH13 | reverse complement strand
ATATCGTTGTTGGAGGTCTCAACCGGTGCTGCGCTGCGCACCTGCACCGAAACCACCGCCGGCATCACTGCCTCAACCAGGTCTTCGAAGCCCGACGGCGCAACGAAGCTGTCGGGGATGACCGCTTCTGCGGCACGGGCCGGCTGGGCGGTTGTAAAGATGCCCGAAACAGCGAGCGGTGCGAGCAGGCCAAGCCCGAGCGCTGCGGAAAGCGCTAGGCTCGACGAGCGCACATAGAACGGGCGGCGCTGCTTGGTCTCAGCGCTTTCGCCGGTGGTTTGAAAAACACCATTGGGGGAACGGGGGTCGGTCATGTCGCCAAATATCCTTTGTCTTCTCCATTGCCCGGCTTGTGTGCCGGGCGCCGGGCCTGAGGCCCCAGCGATGACAAGGACAATGGGGATGGCCGCCTTACCGTTCCATGGCGAGGCCATTAAACGTTTGTAATGTTCGCAAACATCAAACGGCTCCGTCGGCGCACTTGGTGACGACCGCTGCGCCCTTGGTCAGCGTTTTGTGGACGGGGCACTTGTCGGCGATCTCGATCAGCTTGGCGTGCACCTCAGGCTCCGCACCCTCGGCGAGGTGGATGGTGCGCTCGAACCGGTCGATCTTGCCGCCGCGGCTGTTCCATTCCGCGCCGCAGTCCGTGCAGTCTTCCGCGCGGACCTTGGCGTGTTCGACGGTCACCGCGACGGGCGGCAGCTCGAGGTTCTTGAAATCGGCGTACATACGCAAGGTCATGGTGGTGCAGGCCCCAAGAGCGGCGGCGAGCAGATCGTAGGGCGCGGGCCCTGTGTCCATGCCGCCAACGCTCTCGGGCTCATCGGCGAGCAGCCCATGTTGGCCCATCCGCACGGAAGCTTGGAACTTGCCCTCGCCCGTTTCGGCAACCGCAACGCTTGCGGTTTCGAATTTGCCGTCGAACTTGGGTGCCCGCACCTCGACTTTCGGAACGTACCGCTCCGACCAGGAGGCGATCATCTGCGCCACATAGGCCGCATCATCATGGTTGGTGAGCAGGTGATCGGCGCCGTCGAGCGTAATAAAGCTCTTGGGGTGCTTGGCCGCATTGTAGATCGCAGCCGCGTTGTCGATGCCGACGGTCTCGTCGGTCGGTGAGTGGAACACCATCAGCGCTTTGCGCATGCTGGCGATGCGCGCTTCGACATTTTGGCTCGCGACATCGTCGAGGAACTGCTTCTCGATCGTGAACTTGCGGCCAGCAAGGGTCACCTCAGCCTTGCCCTCCTGCTCGATCGTCGCGAGATCGGCGGCGAAGTTGTTGACCACATGATGGGTGTCGGCGGGCGCGCCAATGGTTGCGACGGCCTTGGCTTCGGGCACATCGGCCGCGGCGGCGAGCACGGCCGCGCCACCCAGTGAATGGCCGATCAAAATGGCGGGCGCTTCGCCTTGTTCGCGCATCCAATCGACGGCGCTGAGCAAATCGGCGACGTTCGATGAGAAATTGGTGGAGGCAAAGTCGCCATCGGAATGGCCAAGGCCGGTGAAGTCGAACCTAAGGGTCGCGATGCCGCGCGCGGCGAGTTCGGCGGCGATCCGCTTGGCGGCGAACACGTCTTTCGAGCAGGTGAAGCAGTGGGCAAACAGGGCGCAGGCACGCGGCTTGCCGGCAGGACGGTCAAAACGGGCGGCGAGTGTCGCCCCTGAAGCGCCTTCAAAGGTGACGCGGCTGGTTGAAACGGGCATGGGGATCTCTTTCGGGCGAAGGTCTTTGGTTGCCCTGAAGCTGCCACGCCAGTGCCATCACCGACAACACACCTGTGCACACGGTGCCGCACACGATGGTGAGCGCCGGGTGAAGAGACGCAGATAGGGGCTGCTAGTCGCCGTCGCGAAGAAGCGCTTCGACCCGCTTTTTCTCTTCATCGGTGAGTTGGGCGGGTGCGCCTGTGACCGTCCGCCGGCGACGCAGGCGCAGCAGAACGAAGGTCGTTGCTAGCACCAGCACCGCCGCCGGGCCAAACCAAAGGAGCGCTGTCTGGGCGTTTACGGGTGGGCGCAGAAGGACGAAATCTCCGTAGCGGGCGACCAGAAAGTCCAGCACGTCTTGATCGCTGTCACCGGCGACGAGCCGCTCGCGTACCAGGATACGCAGATCGCGCGCCAGTTGAGCGTTCGATTCGTCGATGCTCTCGTTTTGACAGACAAGGCAACGGATCTCGGCCGACAGGGCACGGGCGCGCTGTTCCAGCACTGGGTCATCGAGCACCTCGTCCGGCTGCACAGCCAAAGCTGGCATGACAAGCGCCAGGGCCATGAAAAGCGAGGCGAGAAGGCGCGTCACTCCGCCGGCTCCATGCCCGGCGGCACTGCCGGGGCTTTGCGCTTCGCGCGCTGCGGGGCGCCGATACGCAAGCGCCGGTCCATCAGCGAGACCAAGCCGCCGAGCGACATGATCAGCGTGCCGATCCAGATGAGGGTCACCAGCGGCTTGTGATAGAGCCGCACCACGAGGCCGCCATCGTCGGTGGGATCGCCTGGCGAGATGTAGAGCTGCGAGAAGCCGACAGTGTGGAAGCCGGCTTCCGTCGTCGGGAAGTTGCGTGCCGGATAGATCCGCCGCGAGGGTTCGAGATTGGCGATCACAGTGCCGCCTTCCCGGACGGTGAAGCCAGCGATGATCTCTTGATAGTTGGGCCCGGTGTTGGGCCGCATGCCTTCGAAGGTGAACTCATAGCCCGCCACGTCGACCGTATCGCCAGGGCGCACGGTGGTGATCCGTTCGCTCTCAAAGGCTGAAACACCGACAATGCCCAGCACCATCACGCCAACGCCAAAATGCGCGAGCGTCGTCCCCCAGGCTGAGCGCGGCAGGTTGATGAGCCGGCGGGCCGTGTCGCCAATCGGCGAGGAAAATGCCTTCACGCGCGCCAGCGGTTCGGCAATCGCGCCGAGCATGACCCAGGCGGCAACCGCGATGGCAACGGCCTTGATCCACGCATCGGTGCCGAACAGCGCCAGCACGCAGGCCAGCGTCACGATGGATGCAGCTGCGGCCCACCAGACGCGGTGGAGCGCGGTGACGAGATCGCCCCGCTTCCAGGCCAACAGCGGCCCCAAGGGAAGAGCGATCAAAAGCGGGATCATCAACGGCCCGAAGGTCAGATTGAAGAAGGGTGGGCCGACCGAGATCTTATCGCCCGTGAAGGCTTCAAGGATGAGCGGGTAGAGCGTGCCCAAGAGCACTGTCGCGGTCGACACCGACAGAAGCAGGTTGTTGACGACCAGCGCGCCCTCGCGGCTGACCGGCGCAAAGACGCCGCCATTGCGCAACTCGCTGGCGCGGATCGCGAACAGCGCGAAGCCGCCTCCGATGAACAAAAGCAAAATCAGCAGGATGAACAGGCCGCGCTCGGGGTCGGTTGCGAACGCGTGCACGGAGGTCAGAACGCCCGAGCGAACCAGGAAGGTGCCCAGCAGCGAGAGCGAGAAAGCGATGATGGCCAGAAGAACCGTCCAGATTTTCAGCGCTTCACGCTTCTCCATCACGATGGCCGAGTGCAGCAGCGCCGTAGCCGCGAGCCATGGCATGAAGGATGCGTTTTCGACCGGGTCCCAGAACCACCAGCCGCCCCAGCCAAGCTCGTAATAGGCCCAGAACGAGCCCATCGAGATGCCCAAGGTCAGGAACACCCAAGCCGCCAGCGTCCACGGGCGGACCCAGCGCGCCCAGGCGGCATCGAGCCGGCCTTCGATCAGCGCGGCGATGGCAAAGGAAAAGGAAATCGAGAGGCCGACATAGCCGAGATAGAGAAGCGGCGGGTGGATCGCGAGCCCAATGTCTTGGAGGATCGGGTTGAGGTCTTCACCTTCCGCCGGCGCCGAGAGCACCCGCTCGAACGGGTTCGAGGTGAGGATGATGAACAAAAGGAACGCAACCGTCACCCACGCCTGCACCGAGAGGACATTGGCCTTGAGTGTCCGGGGGAGGTTGCCGCCGAACCAGGCGATGCCCGCGCCGAACAGGCCCAGGATCAGCACCCATAGGAGCATGGAGCCTTCATGGTTGCCCCAGACACCGGTGACTTTGAAAAGCATCGGCTTCTCGCTGTGCGAATTCTGCACAACGTTGAGAACCGAGAAGTCGGAGACGACATAGGCGTAGGTCAGCGCCGCAAACGAGATCGACAGGAAGCCAAACTGCACGGTCGCGGTGAAATCGCCGATGCGCATCAGGCCGGCTTCCGCCGTCCGCGCGCCCCAGAAGGGCAAAACGCTCTGCACCACGGCCAGAACGAGTGCGAGCACTAAGACATAGTGGCCAAGTTCGACGATCATCGGCGCGCGCGTCCCCTCATCGGTCTCTAATAGTCGCTCGAACCGGGCTGGGCTGTCGACGCGCCGTCGCCATCGCCCTGCCAGACACCCTGCTGGCGCAGGCTTTCGGCGACTTCGGCGGGCATGTAGTTTTCATCATGCCGCGCGAGCACGGTGTCCGCCTCGAAAAGCCCATCGGGCGCGAGATAGCCTTCGGTGACAACGCCTTGGCCTTCGCGAAACAGGTCCGGCAAGATGCCGGTGTAGGAGACGGTGATCACCGCGTTCGTGTCGGTCACGCCGAAGGTCACAGTATCGCCGACACCGCGTATCACGGTGCCTTCGGCCACCAGGCCGCCGAGGCGGATGCGCTGGCTTTCGCTGACGGGCTCGCTGTACAGATCAGTCGGCGATGAGAAGAAGGCGATGGAATCGCGCATCGCGAATAGGACCAAGCCTGTGGCGACGGCCAGCAAGCTCAGCGCCACGGAGATCAGCAGAAAACGTTGGCCCTTGCGGGTCATGGTCCAGTTCGGCTCCTGTTGTCGCGACGGCGGCTCAAGGGTTGGTTCTCTTGAGTTACCACCCTCTTGGGTTACCGTCCCCTCGTCCGCTTGTGTATTAGGGTTCGCTCAGACCCGCTTCAAGCGCGGCAAAGTGCCCAGATGAAGGCATCCGCGCCCTATTGGCCGATCAAGATGCCCTGCTCTTCGGCGATGGTGAGGAGGCGCAGCCGCGCCGGGTTGTCGGTCTCAAAGAACGCGAGGGCCCGCTCCAGGGCGATCCGCGCCTGCTGCGGCTGCTCGAGCACCATGTAAGAGCGTATCAGTTGGCTCCAGCCCGCCAGATCATCGGGCTGGTCGGCCAAGCGGGCGGCGAGGCTTTCGACCATGCCTTGAATGGCCTGGCGGCGCTCAGCCTCAGGCAGATTGGCGATGGCCGCCCCCGCTTCGGTCTGGGGTCCTTGGGGCGCCTGGAGGGCCTCGCCGCCCGCATCCAGTTCGGCCAACAGGCCAGCGACGCTCGGCCCCCAGGGCGCATCAGGCCCACCATCGGCCTGCAAAGCTTCAAGGATTGCCCGCGCCTCTGCGGCCTCACCATCCTGCACGAGGCCGAGCGCCCGATAGTAGCGGGCCTTGGGGAAGGAGGGTTCGACATCGAGCGCGGCCAAAAAGCGGTTCATCGCTTCTTGCGTTACGAGCCCCTGGTTCTCGATGACGATCACTTCGCCCAAATCGGTGAGCAGTTGGGGCTCGTTGCCCACAAGGCGGAGCAGTTGCGCATAGGCGTTACGCGCGTCAGCAAACCGGCTTTGGCGGGCATAGATCGGCGCGAGAATGGACCATCCGCGCACATCATCTGGGTTCTGCGCGACGGCTTGTTCGACGCGGGCGATGAGAATGGCAGCATCTTGGTTCTCAACGCTGGCTTCAAGCCGCGCGCTGAGCGGCTGGTCTGGAAAACCTGGCTGTCCAAGCCAGCCATAGAGCCCCAGCGCGCCGAGCGGGACCAGTGCAAACGCGGTCACCAAAACCACCCTGCCCGGCCAGCGCGCGGACCGCGAACCGCCCGCTGCCGCGTCCGCTTGCGCCTTATCGGCGGCTTTCAACAAACGACGGGAGATCTCGATGCGGGCGGCGTCAGCTTCGGCTTCACTGAGCACGCCACGTGCGGCGTCGCGATCAACCTCGGACAGCTGGTCCTTATAAACCTCAGCGTCCGAGCCACCGCTGTCGGCCGCAGCATCGCTCTCGCTCGGCTTCTCGCGCCGCGCACGGGCGAACGGCACCAGCACAGTGATGGCGGCAATCGCGGTCAGCGCGGCAAAGACAATCCAGATCATTCACTCGATACCAAACGGTTTCGACGCGCATATAGCCCGCCCTCGCCGCGGCGTCACATGGCAAATTGTCCGGATGGAGGCGGTGCCGGCCGCTCGGCCGAACCTAGCTGGCTTGGGCGAGCGCCTGCTTTTCAATGAGCGAATTGTGCCGGCGCAGCATGGCAGAGGCGTACTCGCCGCCATGATAGGCCTTGAACAGCTTCACCGCGGCGGCAGAGCGCGCGGTAGCCGCTTCCCAGTTTGCGGGATCAGCCGAGGCCAATCGCTCGATGGCCTGCTTGGCCTGGTTTTCGAGAATGTTCTCGATGCCGCGCTCAAGCTGTTCGATGACGGTGTTGAGCGCCAAGGACTCGCGCGCGTCGCGGGCGGCGACGAACAGCGTTAGGCCGAAAACCGCCTCGAAAACGCTGGTTTCATCCGGCGTGATCTCCTGGCCGCGGACTTCAACCACGCTGACCACTCCGCGGATCATGTGCAGCAAGGGCTCGAGCTCGGAGTTGATCCGCTCGCCCGTTTCAATGCGCGTCCGGGTTGCATCAGCAAGCCATGGATCGTTGGGCACATCATCGAGCGTGCGCGACACCGTCGCGATCAGATCGTCGAGCCGCTTCAAACTGCCAACGACGCGGCCAACCGTGCGTTCATCGGTCAAAAGGAACACCAGGGTGTCCGCTTCGACGCCGACCATCGATAAGGCGGCGTTCATGGCCGCGCATGCGAGCGGAACCTGGCGGATGGCAACAGGGTCTGACGATTTCGCCTGCCAGATGGCGTAGCGGACCAGATCGGCGCTTGAGCCCAGAAGCGGCGCGATAGACGCGAACGCGAAGGTGGCATCGGCTTTGGGCCGCTTGTCATACACCCGCGCCGCACGGGCCAAGGCATCAAACACCTGGCTGCCAACGGGCAGTTTCTCGGGCAGCCGGTCTTGGAAGGCTTGCAGAACGCGGTTCTGCTCGAAGACGGAGACCATTTCGAGCATGTCGAGCATGACTTGCTCGCTGCCCAGCTGGCCTTGGAGGCGCTGCAGGTCACCATAGGCTTGCCGAATATGCGCGACTTCGGCCCGAACGGCGCTGACGAAGGCCCAGCGGAACTCTTCGGCTGCCCGATTGACCGCCTCGGTGTCCTCGTCGACCACCGCCGCGCGCAGGGCTGCAAGTTGGGCGTCGAGACGGCCCGGCGCGAGGTCGCGCGTGATCCAAATCCAGATGGGCCTAAGGGACCGGCGCTCGATGCGTGCGCGGTGTTTGCGACGCATGGGCGTCGCGACCAGTAGTGGCTCCACCGGGTCAAAAAACGCCCGCTCAGCCGACACGGGCCGTTCGGCGCGCTCCTTGGTTTCTTCGGGCGCGTCGCGGACCGCTTCCATAATGATGGCGTGGACTGGCGATTCTTCGCCCCGCGCACGGGCGCGGTCGATCGTGCGCACAAGTGTGGCGCGCGATTCGGCACTCAAATCAGACAGGTAATCGCGAAGCCGCGAGACCAGTTCTTGCCGGACAATAGGAGGTGACGACGACATAGGGGCCAACAGACACAATCGTTGGCCCCATACTCGCCGAACTGGGTTAACAGGCGGTTTTACGCGTTAGACGTCGCGCCATGTTCCGTCACTTTGGCGGCAGGCGGTGCCCGTCAGCACTTCGGGCCGGCCGTCGATGTACACGGTGTGTGTGTAATCGCGGCACACGGTGCTGTTAATCTGGTAGCGCTGGCTCGGCACAACCTGGCCGTAGGAGCCCGAAGGCGCTTGCCAAACCACCGGTGCGCCTGGGCCACCGGTTTCCAGCGCCTGATACTGTGCGGCGTAGAACTGCTGCTGCGCTTGGGCGTCGAGCTGCCGGCCAATCTCAGCGCCCAGAAGGCCGCCAATCACCGCGCCACCAACCGTGGCGAGCACCTGGCCCGAGCCGGAGCCGATTTGGCTACCGATGACGCCGCCGGCGACAGCGCCACCCAGCGCGCCGATACCCTCACGCGGTCCGCCCGCGCTTTGGCAGCCCGCAAGGGCAGTTGCCGCAGCCAGCACCAAGGCAACGTTGCGAACGGCTTTGCCGCGAGCGGCACGGGGAAGAGAAAGGGTCATGCGTTGTACTCCCATTGACGTGAGGCGATGCGAAAGGGTGAGACGTCGAGTCGCATCGTTAGGGCCTGCGGGGCCGTTTGCGAGACGATTTCGGCGTAACTGCGGCGGCGGCGGGCAATGTCAGGCAGACTTTTAGGCCGCCGAGTGGGGAATCGGACAGGTTCAGTGTGCCCGCATAAAGGTTGGCAATCTCTTGAACGATCGCGAGGCCGAGGCCGGAGCCTGGCTGTGCCTGATCGAGGCGCTCGCCGCGCTTGAGGACGATCGATCGCTGGTCGGGCGTCAGCCCGGGACCATCGTCATCGATGCAGATGCGGATCATCGGGGTGCGATCGGCCTGTGCTTCAGCGGAAAGCTGTACCTTTCCGGAGGCGTGCCGGCAGGCATTTTCGAGCAGGTTACCCAGCGCTTCTTCAAGATCGTGGCGCTCCACCCGAACGCGCAAACTGGGGTCGATCGCCGCCTCGATGGCGAGGTCTTTGTCGCGGTTGAGCTTGCCCATCACGCGGACGAGCGGCTCTGCCACTTCGGTCAGCTGGGTTGCCTGACCGGCGACCGACTGCACGGCGGCGCGTTGGGCGCGATCAAGATAGAGCCGGACGCGATCATCGATCGCACGCGCTTCGGTTTGGATGCGGCTGAGGCTCGCTTCGGGGTCCTCACGCCGATCGGAACTGGCGTTTAAGATAACGGCCAGCGGGGTTTTGAGGGCATGGGCCAGGTTGCCAACATGGTGGCGCCCACGCTCGATGATCTCGGCATTGCTGGCGATCAGCGCATTGAGCTCGTCGATCAGCGGGCTGACTTCCGAGGGGAAGCGCCCTTCGACGCGTTGCGAGCGCCCCTCGCGCACATCGCTGACTGCGTCTTGCACCGCTTTGAGCGGCTGAAGGCCGATGCGGATTTGCAAGAAAGCGAGTACCAGCAGGCTGAACCACATGGTGCCGAGCGTAGCCATCAGCGCGAGGCGGAAGCGCTCGATCTCGCGCTCGAGCCCAACCGTTGGGGCCGTCACGCGGATCAGTACCGATTGATCATTGAGGGTGAAAACCCGCTCCGCGAGGCGCAAACGCTGCGTGCCAAAGGGAAGCCGGTGGGTCTGCATCGCGCCATCCTGCGCCGAGGCTGGCCTTGGCGAAGCGGGGAGCGGATCGAAGACAGATCGGGAGGCAAGAAGCGGCACGTTCGTGGCGGGATCAGCGATGATCCAAAACCAGCCAGAGCCTGGCTGCTCAAAGGCGGGGTTCGCAAAGTGGGCGGTGTCGTCGGCAACGCGGCCGTTTGCGTAGTCTGCGAACAGCTGTGTGACGAAAACGGCGAGCCGTTCATCGAACGCGCGCTCGGCGCCGGCCCGCTGCAGCGTCGCCATCACGACCCCAGCTATGGCAAGCGCCACCAAAGAGCCCCCGGCGCCAAGCAGGCCCAGCCGAAAGGCCAGCGAGTGCGTCACGTCCGCCCGTGCCACCGCGCTAGGCCTCTTTGCCGCCTGAAGTGCCGGCTGTGGCGCCGTCAGCATCCTGGGCGATGCGGTAGCCCATGCCGCGCACGGTTTCGATGATGTTTTGGGAGAGTTTTTTGCGCAGCCGGCCGACAAACACTTCGATCGTGTTGGAATCGCGATCAAAGTCTTGGTCGTAAATGTGCTCGGTCAGCTCGGTGCGGGAGACGACCTTGCCGCTTTGGGTGAGCAAATATGCCAGCACCCGGAACTCCTGCGCGGTAAGCTTCACCGCCATGCCGCCATCGGTGACGCGGCCGGCTTTAAGGTCAAGCGAGATAGGCCCGCAGGTGATGGTGTTCGACGCAAGCCCCGCGGCTCGCCGGACAATGGCGCGAACCCGGGCCAGCACCTCTTCCATCTGGAAGGGTTTGGCGACGTAGTCGTCGGCGCCGGCGTCCATGCCCTTGACTTTGTCGCTCCAGCGGTCGCGCGCAGTGAGGATGAGGACGGGTACCGTGTTGCCCGCGGCGCGCCAGTCTTCGAGGACCGTCAGCCCATCTTTCTGCGGCAGGCCGATGTCGAGGATGATGCAGTCATAGGGTTCGGCTTCGCCCTGGAAAGCGCCCTCTTTACCGTCGAACGCGGTGTCGACCACATAGCCATCATCTTCGAGGGCTTGTTTGAGCTGCGCGTTGAGCGTCGGCTCGTCTTCGACCACCAAGACCCGCATGGCTCAGCGCTCCGCCAAGACCGCGCCGCTGACGCCGTGGATGGTCAGGCGGGCGGACGCGCCGCTCGAGGCAATGGCGACAACTTGGTAGACCAGCGTGCCGCCAGCCGAACACACATTTGCGGAGGCGACCTGGGCGTATCCTCGGCTACGTGCGATGGACGCGACGCTCGACAGAGGCATGACCTGACCGGACGCGATGGCGGCACGCGTTTCTGCCGCCGACAGGCAGCTTTGCGTGAAGCCAGTGCCTATGGGCGGCGCCACCGATAAGACAAGCGCCAGCGCAAACGCACGAAAACCTACAGGAAGGCGCGCGCGGTTCGACTTGGCCGGAAGAGTGTTATGCGTCGGTCTGCTCATAGCGCTGTGTATAGCGCCTGGGTGATGAACCCTATCTGAACGGCAGCTTCAGACGTGCGACAGCTCGGTGAGCTGTCTGCTAGGCCACGTCAAGGCCAACCGGGTCACCGCGCATCCCGCCGACGCCCAACTGCCGCACCTCGAGGGTGAAGGCGCCAAGGGCGCCATCGGCGGTTCGGTCGGCGAGCGGATAGGAGAAACTGGGCGATGAGACTTCCACCTCCCGCACGCGCGTGCCGCCGACCAGCACCGCGACTTCGTACGCTTCGGTTTCCTCGTTCAGTGGGACAGTTGCCAGTACCCAGTCGTCAGCAACGCCGCGCGCCCGCCTCATCCAGGAGAAGGAGATCGTATCGCCGCTCTGCTCGGCCCGCAGATGAACGGGCGAGAGAGGACAGCGGCTGCGCGGCTTGGCCGCGAACGCGCTGTCGGTCCGCAAGTCGCTATCAGTGGAGCCGCCCGATATCGCGCGAACCGTTCCGCCCAGCATGAGCTTCTCATCGGACAGATCGAGCCGTTGCAAGGCGTCGTTTAGGAGGACAAAGCGCGCGCCGGCGGCACTGACCTCGCTCGCCAGGCTTTCGGTGCCGCCCAGGCCCCGAAGGAGGCCGGTGAGCTGGTAGCGGTTCTCGCCCACCAAATTTGCTGCTTGGAAGGCGACGACCTCCAGCTCCTCAGCACCGACGATGGCCGCGCGGTTTTCGCCGGCGAGAAGACCGGCCAGCGTTGTCGATTCCAAACTGCCCGATGGCACGCTGACATCGATTACCGAGGCCTGATCCTGCACGCGGGTCGGGCCCGGTGGCAGTGCGTTCGCCAGCGTTCCGAGGATACAGGGCACGGCTTGCGGCCCCACGATCTCAAAGGCCTCATCGCTCGACCCGTCCGGCGCGAAAGCAAGGTGCACGGTGCCCGGCCACGGTTTGGCGGCGACCGCAGCAACAACATTGTGCCGAGCGAGCGAAGCCGATGACGAGACGGGCAAATCCATGACCACCACGTCTGGGGGGCCGAAGACGGGCCTTTCCTGGCGGCTTGGCAGGGCGAGGCTGCGTGGTGGTGGCGCGTAAAGCGCGTCATCGAACCGCACTGCTTCGACACGGCGGGCCGCACCGTCGGTCAGGCGCGTAATCCGGAAGCTCGCCTCGCCAAACCCGGCAGTGTCCGTCACTCGGATGATGTCGCCAGGCTCGGCGGCCAACATGCTGGGCGGCAGCGCGAACTGCGCTTGCAGGCCAGCGGTGCGCGCTTCGTGCAGCATCCGCTCAGCGAGCGGCTGCGCCACTGTAGGATCAAGCGTCACCGGATGCGAGACCACGACATCATCGCCAACGGCGGCCTCCGTCTCAAGCACGCCGCCCGGCTTGCGCGTCGAGCGTACCACGCCCGTCTGGAAGTCGTGCAGCAGGCTGCTGAACCCGATGGTGATCTGGCGGGCGATGTCGCCATCATCCGCCCGGTTGAGGGCCAGGAGCGGCACGTCCTTTTCGACGACCAAACCGCCAGGTTCGCGGTCCATGGCACTTGGAGACGCCCGCATCTGCACGTCGCCCGCGTAGCCCCGAGCACGGATGTCGAGGGCGAAAAGTTCGGCAAGATCGCCGATCACGCCGCGTGGCGAGACCGGCCCGGACAGCACATAACCGTCGATGAGGCCCACAACTGACTGGGTATCGAGCGGGGGCAGACCGTGCCGCGCGCACAGGTCGGCCAACACATCGGCCAGCGCAATAGCGCCGAGGCGCCCGTTGAGCCAATGGCCCCGCGCCCAGTTGACCGCGTCAGACCACACGTCCCCCAACAAAGGAAACTCGGGGAACGGCCGCGTATCCCAGGTCCACACATGGATGGCCGAGGGGTCGATCATCGGCGCGCCGGTGACCGATGAGATTGGGTTGAGCGCGGAGCCCAGATCGCTCCATGCGTCGATGGCCGTCTCAAGAATTGCCCTTTGCACCGCATCATCACGCTCGCCGTGCGAGAACGGGGGGCGTGTTGCCAGATCCCCTGGCTTGTCTGAGGGAAAGGCCGAGGGGCGATTGCTGACAAGGTCGGTCGCCGGTGCCCCAAATTCCGTGAACCATAGGGGCTTGCTCTCAGGCACGAACGCCGTCGGCTGCGCCTCCCGAACGCCCCCGACACGGTTGTGGTGCGGGTTCGACCACCAGCTAACCAAATCCTTGGAGCGGAAGACCCAGGGTTCGCCATAGGCCCCGTCTGTGATCGGCGAGCGCAGCTGCGCATCGCGGTCCAGATCGCTGGCATAGTACCAGTCATAATTCTCCCCGCCAGCAAGCCCGGCTTGGATGACGCGCGGGTCTGCAGCGTGGCTTCCAAGCGCCTCATCCAGATGGCCGGGCCTGTAGCGCCAGTCAGTCAGCGGCTGGTACAGATCGATACCGATCGCGTCGATGTCGCTGCTCGCCCAGAGCGGGTCGAGGTGGAAGGTCAGATCGCCCGAACCATCGCTCGGCACGTGGTTGGAAAACTCCGACCAGTCCGCCCCATAGGTCAGCAGGGTCTGGGCGCCCAAAAGCGATCGCGCTTCACCCGCCAGGCTCACCAGTTCATCAACAAATGGGTAGCTCGCCGTTCCGTTGCCCCGGACCGTGGTAAGCCCACGCATTTCCGAGCACAGGAGGAACGCATCCACGCCGCCGGCAGCCTTCGCCAGCGCAGCCATGTGCAAAATGAAGCGCCTGAAGCTCCATTCGTTCGGGCCTTGGTAGCTGACCTTACCACTCGACACGCTGAAGTCCGCCGCCGTTGCCGTTCCAGAAAACGCGGCGATCGCGGCGCTTGCGGCCGCGGTCTTGTCCGGCGAGCCGGAGTGGCCGGGCGCCGGGGACACGGTGATCTGACCGCGCCAGGGATACGCTGGCTGCGGCTCGGAACCTGTTTCTGGGTCAACCAACCCGTTGTTTTCCGGCACATCCATCATTATGAAGGGCACCAGCGTGACCTTCAGACCGCGCGCTTTGAGGTCGGCAATGGCGCGCATAACTGAGCCATCGTCCGGGCTCGAGCCATAGGCGGCCTGCCCACCATTCTGGGACACCGGCGTGGCGGTGGTGCGCGTCAGTCCAGCGACAGACCAGGCCTTGGAGGTGCGCTTGTCTGAGAGCTCGACGCGCGGCGCAATGGTGCAGCTGGCTGCATCAAGCGTGTCACCGAACCACGCAACCACCAAGGCAACCCGCTCGAGGTTCGGGCACAAAGCCTGCAACTGATCGAGCGCCACCGACCAATCGCTGATGGTGGTGCCGGTGTGGTTGTTCTCGGCCTTTGCCGTGTTGTGACCCTCATAGCGGGTGACCGGCAACGGGTCATAGCCAAACTCGGTCGCGCCTGGGATGAGCGTGATGGCGCGCAACTTGTCTTCAAGACCGCCAACGGTTCGCACGACTTCGAAAGAGAGCTGCGGTATCCGGTTGCCATAATCTTCCAGCGGCAAGCGTTCGAAGACGACATAGGCGATGCCGCGATAGGCGGGCACGACGCCATCTTTGGCGGCGATCAACGGATCGGTCAGCTGGGTTTCCGTGCCTTTATAGACCCGCATGGTGACAGTGCTCAGATCGAGCGGCTTGCCATCTGCCCACACCCGGCTGACCGTCTTGATCTCGCCCTCGCACAGGCCGATCGCCAGGTTCGCGTAATAGCTGTAGGTCGTCGTCGTCACCGACGGCCCGCCGCCCTTGCCGCCAGTTTGGCTTGAGGTGGTGGTCGCGACCTCTTCGTAATTGGTGGCCCAGATCATCTGGCCGGTCAGCCGCGCGCGACCGTAAACGATGGGCAGGCCAGCGCCTTCGGTGGAGGTTTGGACCGTCAGGCTCGAAAGGCGTGGGCCCTCCTGCTCAATCGGGGTGCCAAAGAGCTGTTGATCGAGCGCGTTACCGACAAAAGAGCCGGCGGCTTTGCCAAGCGCCGCGCCGACGGGGCCGCCCAGAACGCCGCCAAGCGCGCCGCCGAGCGAGCCAAGAACCAAAGTTGCCATGCTTACCGTGTCACGTCAGGGGATGAGGGGAAGCGAAAGGCCGCGGCCACGTGCGAGGCCCAGGGCCGCAGGTTGGAGCGGACCACGCGGCCGCCCTCATAGGCGTGGATGATGGTATCATCGGCCATCAGGACCGCGAGGTGAGAGGCCGGCCACCGGGTGCGCCAGCGCAGGGCGAGCACATCGCCAGCGGATGCTTCGGCGACCTGCAGGCCGATCAGGTGCGCGCCCAGGCCTTCAAGCAGCGGTTCGCCATCGGTGTGGGCCGCCCAATCGCGCCGCTCGGTGCGCTGCAAAGTGACCGGGAGCTCGAAAACGGCTTCCCAGACACCCGCAATAAGGCCCAAACAGTCGCAGCCGACGCCGCGCCGGCGTGCCTGGTGGCAATAGGGGGTTCCGATCCATCGTACGGCCTCGGCAGCCACGCGTTCGCGAAGCGCGGCAGAGGCTGGCGCGCGCGGGTCTGGATCTGAGTGCACGTTCATTGGTCACCCTGTGTCCGGCTGCCGCCATCAAGGTCGCCGTCAGCCTGTGAGGGGTAGGACAAGGCAAAATCATCGCCGGGCATCGCTGGAAAACCGCGAAAGTTGACGGCGTTGCTGAACCGGTCGCGGCAGGTGGCGAAGCGCTTGTCACAGCCAACGGTGACGGTGACGCTCTGGCCGAGGACAAACGGCGCCGCCGGCGCGTGCCAAAGCTCCAGACGGGCATGCCCATCTTCGGCGGTGTGCCGCCGGACGCGGATGGGCTTGCTTCCATCCGTTGAGAGTAGGCCCTCGTTGAAATGGCCGTCCGCGAAGTGTGCGAACACATCGACGCTGATCCAATTGGGCGCGATGATTTCGGTGATAACGCCCGAGCCTCTGTGGTCCGGATCGGTCAGATCAACCGTGCAGCGCGCGTCGCCCAATTCGGCATCGCAGCGGGCCGAGAAAACCCGGCCGCGGACGGTGTCATAGGCGGCAAACGGCCCGCGCACCTCGGCATGAAAGAGGCCATCGCGCGCCTGCACTTCGCCGAGCTTGCCGACGCTGAGCGGGTGTCCGGAGCTCGGCTCGGCCCAGTTAACGAGGAACAGTTCAACCGACGCGCCATCAAAGGCGCCGCGCGCAAGGTCTGACGCCTGCAAGCGGTCATCGGTCAGGGCCGCGCTGAGGTCCCATTCGCCAGGCGCCGGGCCGAGTGTGCCGCTTTGCTCGCTCGCCTCCATGCCATCGCTGGGCTCGAAGAGGGTGCCGTCATGGGTCAGCGGGGCGTCATGGTCGGTGAAGCCGAGAACCGTGCCGTCCTTCAAGGTCAGTCGAACAGCGCGGCACAGCGTCGTGGCGGCGCTCTCAAGATGTGCTTGCAGTGCCGCTGGCAGGTCACGCATTGGCCGTCTCCTCGGCGAGGAAGACCTCGATAAGCGGGATGGCCGGGATTGCGCCCGCGGTGAAGGCCGTCAGATCGACGTCGAGCGTGTCGGTGTCGAAGCGCGCGGGCACATCGAACAGGTAGCCCACGGTCAGTGCACTTCCGGAGGCCGGTGGGTTGTCAAACACGACCTGTCCGACCGATGAGAGCGAAAAATCCGTGGTTGGGCTGCCATCGATGGCGACCAGCACAGAGCCTTGCACGGGCAGTTTGATCGCCCGGTCGGTCGCGCCATACCACTTGGCCAACGAGAAGGTGGTCGTCACGCCATCGCCTGTCCCAAGGGGTTGGTCCGTGGCGGTGGGCGCCGCTCCGGGCTGTCCGGAGGCGTGGTCCAAAGGATCGCGGAAGCGGAAGGCGTGAAGCTGGCCGAGCCGCGCTTCAAAAAAGCTCATCACCGCATAGAGATCGGCGACCGAGCGGACCCCGCCACCGGCATCATAGGTGCGCTTCGCGTGCCGCCAGCGCGTCGACCGCTCCTCATGGCCGGAGCCAAGGGTCACGATCTCGGTCTGGCGGCGGGCGGTGACGCGGCTGCCGCGCGCCACCGGCACCGGAAAATTGACGTCGTGGAACGCCTTAAAGCCTGCCATCGCTGCCTCACAATCCGCGATCGCCGCGCGCGACGGCGCGGGCAAGGCTGGACGCAACCTGCGTTTCCGACGCGCGGAAGCTTGCCGCGTCGTTGGTCGCCACATTGACATTGATGGTTTGGTTTGAGGTCGTCCCGCCCCAGCCGCCGCCGAGCGCATCGGTGGCACCGCCCAAAAGCGGGCTGACGACGGCGTTGACGAGCGAACCGACCATGTCGTAGACCGGGTCAAGCGCCTTATCGAGGGCGCTGTCGGCCTGTGCGAGCACCAGCTTGCGCAACAGGCCATCGAGTTCCTTGCCGCTCGCAATGGCCCTGGCGAGATCCTCGGTCAGCGCATGGCTCATCGAGGAGAGGTCTGTCTCGAGGGCGGCGATCTGGTCTCGCAACGCGTCGGCTTGGTCGCTTGCGGGGGTGAAATCAGCCATCGCAAATCCTTTCGGTCACGCTGGTGGGCATTGATGGGGGTTCAGATGAGGGGTCGGATGAGAGGTCACGGCTTGCGCCCGCGTCGGGAAACGCCCGGATCAGGGCATCAAGATCGTCGGGGCTCAGCGCCTGTGGCTTGCCGCTCGAGTGGGCGCGGCAGACGGCACGAATGTCGGCGAAAGGCATCCGCCAAAGCGTGGCGACATCGCCGCCGATTGTGCGGATCAGCACCGCAAGAACATCCGCGATCTGCAGGGGATCGTCACGATCACGCATCGGGTTCGGAGAAGGTTGCGCGGACCAGCGCGGTGTAGGCTTGCGCCAGGCGCAGTGGCGGACTGGCCTGCGCCAGCAGCGCTGCGGCCGCGGCGCGGTCCATCTGCCCGCCGCCGACAAGCGCTTCGGTCAAGACCGGCACGATGGTCCCCGCGCGCACCTCAGCGAGCATCGCAATGAGGGCTGACAGGCTCTGCGCGCCCAGATCGCTTTCGAGCCGCGCCAAACCCTCAAGGGTCAAGCACAGTACATGGCTCTCATCGCCGATCAGCAAGTCCACCTCGCCGCGGTAGCAGTTGGCCATTAGGCGAGCGCCGCAAAGGTCAGGGGACCTGCGGATTCAAGCGTCAGCGCGAAGGTGATGGCATCGTCGTGACGGCCTTCATAGTCGAGCGCGGAGACCACAAACGGCCCTTCGATCGTGCCGAAGGAGGGCACAATCAGCTGCCAGGGCGCAACGACGCCATCGAAGAACAGCTGGCGCACCAGTTCGTCCGATGCGCTGTCGCGGAACAGGCCGCTGCCGCTGACCCGGCCGCGGCGCAACCCGGCATCGCCGAGCAGTTCGCGCCAGCGCCCGGTGCTCTCGCCATGGGTGACATCAACAAGGTCTTGCGACAGTTCAAGGCCCTGCACGCGCAAGCCGCCAACTGTTTGGAAAGTGCCGGCGCTCGCGGCGTCGACTTTGAGCAAAAGCGTTCGTCCTGAGTGCGCGGTCACGGGCGGTCTCCCAGATCGATGAGGAAAATCAGGCGCAAGGATGCGCGTTCGGAATCGTGGCGGGCGTCATGGTCAAACCGCGCGGCGCTGACCTCGCGGTGGATGACGGTGCCATCGGTCAGCACGGCTGGCATGGCGTCAAAGCCCGCACAGATCGCCTCGACGGCCCCTTGAACCGAGGCAAACGAACCGGCGTCTGTGAGAAAGGTCAGCGTGATGGCGCAGCGCGCGCCCTCGCTCGACGCGGTGTTCCACGGGGTGCGCTCAAGGGGGCCAAGCCGCAGATGCGGCCGAGCGTTGGGCGGCGCGGGCCTGTCGGAGACCGTGAAACCGCTGAGCGCCGGCAGGCCGGAAAGCCAGCTTGCCACCGCGCTCATCAACTCGCTTGTTACGGTGCTCACGGGCTGTCCTCCCGCAAGGTTTCACGCACCGCGCAGCGGTCGAACGGGTAGTTGGCCGTGCCAGGCTCCACCGCTTCAACGATCACCGTGCGTTCGGTGCCAAACTGGGTCCATTGCAAATGCGCGCCGGTTGCGGGCGCTTGCGAGAGGCGGACAGTGACGGTGCCGCGGGCATAGCGATCATCGGTCGGGTCGGTTTCGTGCTGCGCTGGCGCTTTAGGCTCAAAGCGGGCCCAGACCTTGCGCTCGGCCACCATGGAGCGGGTGCCACCGCCCATACCGTCGGAAGTGGTGGTCGGCACCAACACCTGCATGCGGATCGACAAGGCACCGGGGTCGAGCGGCTGTGTTTTGGCGCTCACAACCGCACCTCACGGAACGGCTCGATCAATTCGAACAGACCTTCGGGCTCGCCGGCACTCGTGAAGTCAAAACCCGTCGCCCGGTGCCCGTACCAGTAGGCTGCGAGCATGACGATGGCGTGCCGGAGGACCGCGGGAACATCGAGGCCAGATGGCCCGTAGCCGGCGGTGACATCGATTTCGATGCCGTTCATCGCTCGCATCCGGGTGGCGGCGGGGCGGCGGATCAAAAGCCGTGGCCAGCGGCCACCCAGGTCAGCGAGCCAATCCTCTGCCTCAAGAGATGAGGCATTGCCAGCCGCATCGTAAAGCGTGACAGCATCGATCGATTGGAGCGGCCGCAGCAGAAGCGCGATGCGCCCATCGGGCGGCGCTTCATCGGCGATCATCCGCCAGGTCTGGGTGATGAGAAGCTTGCCCGAAAGGGTTTCAACATGCGCCCGCGCCGCCAGCAGCATCGCGGATACAAGGGCGTCCTCGTCGTCTCCATCGATCCGGGCATGCGCCTTGAAATCGGCGAGCGCGACGGGCTCGACGACCGGACTGGTCAATTGCACCAGCGTCATTCACGACACTCCATGTAAGAGGGGCAGGCACCCAAACGGGCGGGAACCTGTGAGGGTCAGAAACGCAAACGGCCCGCCGGGAGGGTACCGGCAGGCCGTTTGCAGGCTCAGGTGCGTCGGGAGGCTACGCAGCTGAGAAGGTCAGGAGCTTGATGGCGTCGAAGTCTTGAACACCGCCGCCGACGCGCTTGGTGACGTAGAACAGCACATAGGGTTTGGCCGTGTACGGATCGCGTAGCAGGCGCGTGCCGATGCGGTCGACCACGAGGTAGCCGCGGCGGAAGTCACCAAAGGCGATGGCCTTGGCATCGGAACCGATGGCCGGCATATGCTCCATCTCGACGACGGGGAAGCCAAGCAAAGCGGCGGGTGCGCCAGCGCCAGCCGGCGGGCTCCAGATGTAGTTGCCATCGGCGTCGCGCATCTTGCGCAAGGTTGCCTGGGTCGAGCGGTTCATCACGAACGTGCCGTTCTGGCGGTAGGTCGACTTGAGCGCGTAGACCAGGTCGATCAGCACCTCGGACGGGTCCGTCGACGGGAAGTCAGCATCGACGCCGGTCGACACGGTGCCAAGGTTGCCCCAGCTCCAGCTCGCCTCATCGGTGGTGGGCACGGTTAGGAAGCCAAGGGGCTGGGAGCTGCCATTACCTGACACGAAGGCGAGGCTTTCTTGCTCGGCGAAGGCGGCGTCCACCTCGCCAGCGAGCCACATATCGATGTCGATGGCTGCATCATCGAGCAACGTCGCCGTCGCTGCCGGCATGGCGTACAGTTCCATGGTCGGGAAGGCTATTTCCGACAGCGTGACGCTGCCGGTCTCGGGCCGGGCAGCGTTCTCCGCGACCCAGCCGGCATCAAAGCCATCGGTGGTCACCGGCTTGCGGAACACCGTTGAGGAGACTTGGCGGATGGTCGCGATGGACCGCATCGGCGAGAGAACCGCCAGATGGTCGCCAATGGTGCTCTCAGATTCCTTGGGCACCAGGTAGCCGCCATCGGCATCGGTGCCCGATTCCATCGCCTTTGTGGACAGGCCGGCAAGCGAGCCGGCGCGAACGTAGCGCTCAAACGCCGACGCATAGGCGGATTTGGCGACCAGCTGGCCTGCCCCTTCAAGCGAAGGCCGCTGGGCTTTGGTGGCCAGCGTCTGCGCGTTGCGGCTGAGCTGATCGAGCCGATCGGAGGCATCGTCCAGAGCGGTATCAATGCGCGAGAGTTTCTCTTCGACAAGCGGGTCGACGGCGCCGCGCTGCTCGAGCGCGTCGAGGCGCGCATCATTGGTGTCGCGGTAGGCCGACAGGGCCTCCATCATCGATGCGACGATATCGGCTTCGCCTTGCTGGCTTGCACCCTTGGCGGTGCGTGCCTTGGTCTCGGGCGTGTTGGAAAGGTTGGTCATCTTCAGTCCTTGCTCAGGTGGGATGGGTTGAGGGGCTCGAGGGGAGGTCAAAGGGCGTGTTGGCGGCCCAGCGACGTCGCGTGGCCGTAGGTGTGTGGTGGCGGGGTGGCAGCGGCTGGGTCAGGGACAGCATCAAGGCGGGCGCCGGGTTGCATGGGGAACGCCACCAGCGAGATCTCCCAAAGATCGACCTCGATCAGCCGTCTGCCTGTTGCACCACGCGGCCGGTCGGACCGCACCGCGTGGAAGCCGATGGAAAGGCCATCGAGAGCGCCATCGGCCACCAAGGCCGCCAAAGAGTCGCTGCGCGGCACGCCGGGTGTCAGCCGGCCCTGGACCCGCAAGCCCAGTGCGTCTTCGGAGACATGCGTCCACACGCCGATGGGCTCTGCCGGGTCGTGGTTCCACAGCATTCGGACGCCAAGGGCGCCGCGGGTTTTGAGCGACCGTCCAAAGGCGCCAAACATGACGCGATCACCCGACAGGTCCGGCGTGTTGAAGACGCTGGCATAGCCCGCCAGGGCGTAGCCCGAACTGCTGCCATCTTGAGTGGTGTCGATCATGAACGCTCTCCTGAGCTACCCGAACCCATGGGCCCGGCTTGTCGTTCAGCGCCCGGGTCCGGCTGGCTGTGGGCGATCAGCCGGTGCGCAAGGTTGCGGGCAAATGCATCAAACAGGGCGTTGATGCTGGCGCTCTGATGGGCGGTGTTGGCACCCAGAAGGCGTGGGCGCCGCTGCCTGGTGGCGGACGCCGGCTGGGGCCCTCGTGCGCCTGCGCGTCGCGCGCCGCGGGTGCGCCGGGGGAAGTGGCGGGTCATCAGGTTGGCCTCCTTGGGTCACTGGGTTGAGGGTCGGGCCACGTGCCCGATGCCGCGGGTAAGCGGGGCGCCGGCGCCTGCGGCCTGGCTGTGTGCGGTTCGAGCATCGCGTTGAGCCGAGCGATCGCCATCACGAAGGCCTCGTAGCGCGCCGTGCTGCGCACCAGATCGCGGACCAGAAGACCGGCCAGCCCAGAGGCGCTCACAGCCCACAGGAACAAGGCCAGATGGCCGACATCGCCATGGTCGGCGAACAGTGTGGCGACGCCCTCAATCAAGGCTCGCCTCATGCTCTGCGTCGGCTTCAGCCGAGGCTGGCCGCGCGCCGTAGCCTATGGCCGCGCGCTTTTCTTCGTCGGTCAGGAAATCGGCGGCCTGCACGCGGCGCCACAGGGCCTCGCGCTCCTGCGACAGGGCTTCGATGGCATCGAGATCGGGGCGCAGGCGGAGGCGTTCGCCCGGCGAGAGCGGGCTGAGCCAATGGGTGATCCCGTCAAGGACGCGACCAAGCAGCGGCAGAACCGTTTGGCGCCACAGCGCCCGCTGGGCCTCGGCATAGTTGGCGTAGGTGTTGTCGCCAGGCAGGCCCAACAGAAGTGGCGGGACGCCAAAGGCGAGCGCGATTTCGCGCATCGCGCCGTGCCGAGCCTCAAGGAAGTCCATATCCTTTGGTGAGAGCGACATCTGTCGCCAATCAAGGCCACCTTCGAGCAGAAGCGGCCGGCCGGCATTGCGATCACCTTGGTAGGTTGTCTCGAGCTCGCTCTTGAGCCGCTCGAACGCTTCAGCATCGAGATGGCCATTGCCGCCGGTGTAAATGAGAGCGCCCGAGGGGCGCGCCGCGTTGTCGAGAAGCGCCTTGTTCCACTGGTTGGCGCCATCATGCAGGTCGAGCGCCGCGCGGGCCGGGTGCAAAGAGCCCAGGCCATAGTGATCGTCGAGCGGGTGGAACAAGCGGATATGCGCGACGGGCAACAGGCCCGTTTGCGGGTCCGCCTCAAAGGCCACCGTGTGGTTGCCCGCGGTGTATTGATAGGCTTCCGGCCAGCCGTCAGTACCGGCACGGACACGCACCCGGTCGGGACGCAGCGGGTAGAGCGTTTTTGCGACGCCATGCTCAAAACCTGCGAGCAGATAAGCGTTGCCCTCCAGCAGGAGGTGGGCGCAGAGCGTGTCGATCAGCGCCGCGCCGGACAAATGCGGGCCGGGCTTTGCCAAAAGGTCCAAAAGCCA
>JAHCMG010000213.1 GCA_019192585.1 Devosiaceae bacterium MH13 | reverse complement strand
AGCCCACCGCCGATAAGGCCTCAGAACGCGCCGGCCACACCGGCAATCGTGATGCCCGAGGCCGCGGCTAGGAACGCCAGCGCTGCCGCGGGCCGCTCGTCTTCTACCTTGAACGCGTTGCTCGCCGCGGCCGCAAAGGCGCCAATTAGCGCCAGCCCGGCAACAGCTTCAATGAGGATGGCTGGCGCGAGCGTCACGAACGCGGTCGTGACCCCGGCAAACAGACCCAGCAGGCAGTACACAATGCCGGTGACGACGGCGCCCACCCAACGCTTGTCCCGGTCTGGCCCCGCATCCTCGCCGGCCAACATAGCGGCGGTGATCGCGGCAAGATTGCTCGCCGGGTTGCCAAACGGCGCGCTCAGAACGGAAAACACGCCAGTGGTTGCGATCGCTGGCCCCGTCCGGGGCGCATAACCGTTGGCCTTGAGAACCGCGATGCCCGGCACGTTTTGCGAGGCCATGGTCACCACGAACAGTGGCAGCCCGACGGACACCAGCGCCGGTACGCTGAAAGCGGGGGCGGTGAAGACGGGCGCCGGAATCAGTGACCCGGTGAGGCTCGCCGCCCAGTCCTCCGGAAACGGAACGCCGAAGACCACCACGGCGATGAACGCCAAAACGGCCGCCGGAACGGCAAAGAGCTTGTGGACCCACAGCCCCGCGATCCACGCAAGCACGATGGGCAAACCCAGTGCGACATCGAAGCCAACGGCGCGGATCGGCGCGAGGCACAGGCTCAACAAGATGCCGGCCAGCATGGCGTTGGCGAGCGACGCCGGAATGGCTTCGATCGCGCGGCCAAAGGGCCGCCACAGCCCGGCTACGATCACCAGGACGCCGCAGAGCAAAAATGCTCCAATTGCCTCGGCGTATGAGCCCACTGCAGCACCAGACGTGGCCAGAAGCGCCGCGCCAGGGGTCGTCCATGCGACGCTGATCGGCATCCGGCTGCGCGCACTGAGCACAATGCCGCACAGACCCATCGCAATGGCCGCGGCGAGAAGGCCCGAGGCGACCTCGGCCTCCGTCGCCCCAACCGCCCGCAGGCCTTGCAGCAACACGGCGAACGACGACGCGAAGCCAACAAGCGCGGCCAAAACGCCGATGAAAACGGACTGGGCAAACTGTGCACGCATGGCTGAAAGGCGACCGGCTACTGGAAGTTTTCTTCCCAGAGTTCAACGAGGGCATCGAAGCTGTACTGCTCGGCGATGCGCACCTCCCACTCCGGCTGGAAGTTTGCGTCTTGTTGCAAACAGCCCACGCCGCACACCTGCCAGACTTCCAGGCGCTCGGTGTCGATGAACCACAGCCGCCCACCCGGCGTGGCGACCCAGCCATCGACCCCTTCGTCGAGGTCGGCCTCAAGGTCTTCGGGTGACGGCAGTTCCGCGACCGCATCATCGGCATAAGCGCCATGGGTGTGGAACGAAGCGACCACTTCCAGGTCCGGCGGGACATCGGGGGCACAGCCATCCGCATCGCCGCGCGTAAAACTGCTGGCGACCAGCGTGTCCCGCGAATCGTAGCCAAAATAGCCGCAATACTCGGAATTGTTGGCAAACGAGAGCGGTTGCAGCCGGTTGAAGACCGACTTCGCCAACTCTACCTCTTCACTCGTCTGCGCCACCGCTGGCGACGCGCCAACACACAGAGCCATACCCACAAAAGCGGCAATCGCTTGATGCATCGCGTCTTCCTGTCATCTCCTGCCAATCCTGACAGGAGAGTGTCAGGGAGGGCCTTTTCCGCGCGCCATCGGCGCCGCATATAGACACCATGAGCACAGCAAAGAAACCCAGCCCGAAACCGTCTGGTTTTGAAGAAGCGCCCCAGGCCGCGTTCGACAGCGGCGAGCCGGTCGACATTTTTGATCCGATGTCGATCGGTAAGAAAGTCTCGGGCGATGCCGAAGGGAGCGCGAAGCGAAAGAGCGCGCGCAAAGAAAGCGGCGTCGCGTCCCGTTTCGCCGACGCGATCGACGAGGCGCTCGACACCTCCAAGCCTGAGCCGGGCTCTGCCGCCAAGGTCAAGCGGACCGCGAAGACAAGCGCGCGCGAACGCGCCCGCGCCGGCGGCGATGAGGCGATCCCGCTGAGCGTTGAAGATGGTCGCAACAACCGTCGTTCCGCGAAGGGCGCAAAGGCCGATGGTAAGATCGGCACTGGAAGTCGCACGTTGAGCGACGCGCCTAGCGAAGCGAAGCGCAAGACTTCCAGCAAAAAGAAAGAAGACAAGACCTACGATGTCGGCGACAAGCGCACCGGCGGCGGCTACTCGATCGGCGGCACCTCGGACCCCAAAGAGCGCGCAGCCGCGGGCCTCAACCCGGTCGCCGGCCTCGATGTGTCACTCGAAGACGCCGCCAAGCTGCCGCAGTCAGGCACAACGGCCACCGTTGCGGCGCTCGAAGATCTCATCCAGCACGGCCATCCGGCGTTCCGTGCGGGCACTTGGACCCCTCACCGGCCCGAGCGGCCGGTCAAATCCGAAGGGGGCATCCCCTTCAAGCTCGTCTCTGAGTACGAGCCGCGCGGCGATCAACCGACGGCCATCGCCGACCTCGTCGAAGGCATTGGCGGCGGCGACGCGACGCAGGTCCTGCTCGGCGTCACCGGCTCGGGCAAGACCTACACGATGGCGCAGGTCATTGAGCGAACGCAGCGCCCGGCCGTCATCCTCGCGCACAACAAGACCTTGGCCGCCCAGCTGTATGGCGAGTTCAAGACCTTCTTCCCCGACAATGCGGTCGAGTATTTCGTCTCCTACTACGACTATTACCAGCCCGAGGCCTATGTGCCGCGCACCGACACCTTCATCGAGAAGGAGTCGACCATCAACGAGCAGATCGACCGGATGCGCCACTCGGCCACCCGCGCCCTGCTCGAACGTGATGACGTCATCATCGTCGCTTCGGTTTCATGCATCTACGGTATCGGGTCGGTCGAGACCTACACCGCCATGACCTTCGCCCTGACCGTCGGCGAGCGGATCGAACAGCGCCAGCTGCTCGCCGATCTCGTGGCCCTGCAGTACAAACGGAACGATGGCGCCTTTGTCCGCGGGACATTCCGGGTCAAGGGCGATACGATCGATATCTATCCCGCCCACTATGATGACCGGGCGTGGCGGATCTCGCTGTTCGGCGATGAGATCGAGGCGATCTCGGAATTCGATCCGCTGACCGGCAAAAAGGCCGGTGACCTCAAGAGCGTCAAGATCTACGCCAACTCGCACTATGTGACGCCGCGCCCGACGCTGAACCAAGCCATCGAAGGCATCCAGCGCGAGCTGCAAGTCCGCCTGCAAGAGCTTAACGGCATGGGCCGGCTTCTCGAAGCGCAGCGGCTCGAACAACGCTGCCAGTTCGATCTGGAAATGCTCCAGGCCACTGGCTCCTGCGCCGGCATCGAGAATTATTCGCGCTACCTGACCGGCCGTCAGCCAGGCGAGCCGCCCCCCACCCTCTTCGAGTACATCCCAGACAACGCGCTCATCTTTGTCGATGAGAGCCACCAGACGATCCCGCAGATCGGCGCCATGTACCGAGGCGACTTCCGGCGCAAGGCGACGCTGGCCGAGTACGGCTTCCGCTTGCCGTCTTGTATGGATAACCGCCCGCTCCGCTTCGAGGAATGGGACCTGATGCGCCCGCAAACGGTGGCCGTCTCCGCCACGCCCGCCAAGTGGGAGCTGGAAGAAGCCGGCGGCGTGTTCGCCGAGCAGGTCATTCGCCCAACGGGCCTAATCGACCCGCCCGTCGACATCCGCCCGGCGAGCCAGCAGGTGGATGACTTGCTTGATGAGGTCAAAAAGGTCGCCGCCGAGGGCTACCGGTCGCTGGTCACCACGCTGACCAAGCGCATGGCCGAGGACCTCACCGAGTATCTACACGAAAACGGCGTGCGCGTGCGCTACATGCACTCGGACATCGATACGGTGGAACGTATTGAAATCATTCGTGATCTACGACTGGGCGCGTTCGACGTGCTCGTCGGTATCAACCTGCTGCGTGAGGGGCTCGACATCCCCGAGGTGGCGCTCGTGGCGATCCTCGACGCCGACAAGGAAGGCTTCCTGCGCTCGGAAACGTCGCTCATCCAGACCATTGGCCGTGCGGCCCGGAACGTCGATGGTCGAGTGATTCTCTACGCCGATAACATGACCGGCTCGATGGAGCGCGCCATCGCCGAGACCACCCGCCGACGCGAAAAGCAGCTCGCCTACAATGAGGAGCACGGCATCACGCCGCAAAGCGTTAAGCGCGACATCGCCGACATTCTCGACAGCCCGTACGAGAAGGACCACGTCCGCGTGAAGCCGGGCCTTGTCGACGAGGGCGCGCTGGTCGGCGGCAACATGAAGGTGACGCTCGAAGAGCTCGAGAAGAAGATGCGCGACGCCGCCGCCAACCTCGAGTTCGAGGAAGCGGCCCGGATGCGCGACGAGATCAAGCGGCTCAAAGAGACCGAGCTTGTGCTCGCCGACGATGCCCTCGCCCGCCAGATTACGGTGGAAGACCGCACGGGTGGATATCAGGGCCAGAAGAAGGGCGGCGGCGCGAAGGCAAGGTCCAGGCGACGGTAGTGGCCGCACACACAAACCGCCATCCTCGGGCTTGATCTGAGGACCGATGCGGCAGCCATCCCCTCGCCCGTCATGGCCGGGCTTGAACCGGCCATCCAGACCTCATCGGTGCCCAGATCGCTGATGGTGAAACGTTCAGGGATGGATCCTCGGTTCAAGACCGAGGATGACGTGCAGTGGGTCTGACGCCTAGAGCACCGTGTACGAGACCCGGCATGTCCCCGAGCGGATGCAGCCGATCTCCCGGGCGGCGCCCCTACTCAAATCGATCCCGCGCCCTGGAGTGAACGGCCCGCGATCATTGATACGCACCGTCACGGAGCGGTTGTTGGCAAGGTTGGTGACGCGCACCCGCGTGCCGAAGGGCAGCGTCTTGTGCGCGGCGGTCAGCCCATCGGGATTGAACGCCTCGCCATTGGCCGTCCGCGCGCAGCACTCATACCAGCTGGCGGTGGTGACGGTGGCCTCGCTGCCGGTGGTGATGTCGGACAGGACGGGGACGGACGCGCACGCGGACACGCCCAGGCAAAGCACGGCAGCGGTAAGAAGCTTCCGCATGGGACTTCCTTGAGTGGGGGATTGAGGAGGCGAGGTAAAGAGGGGGAATGGGCCGGAAGTGTGACGACAGCAAAATCAAAGGCCCATGGCCGTACACAGGGATCCTACCGACACCCTGAGCGTCTGCCACTCAGCGCCCACGCGAGCCCAAACACCAAACCGTCACCCCCGGACTCGCCCCGTAGGTCCATGCAATGTCTGCCGAAAACAGGCTCACGGCAAAGATGAATGGATGCCCGGCACAAGGCCGGGCATGACCATCGCTTAATGAAGCCTCGAGCTCAGCTGTCCTTGATGGTCTTGTCTGGCCATCGCCCGGCTGCGGCCTTCCCAACAAACTTGCCAGTTATAGCGCTGCGGTGGGCGCCATGGGTGCTTCCGCCGCCTCGCGTTTCGCCGACCGTGGTTTTTGGGCTTCTCTGTGCGGCCCGCTTTGTGACGAACCGACCGGTCTTTGCGCTGCGGTAGTTTTTGCCGCCATTGCCGTTTTTAGACATGCACATTTTCCTTATTGCATTGAGAGGGCGGTGTCGCGCGAGCGCGACACCGTATCTCTCAAAAGTTGAACGAAAGCTGGCGAGGCCAGCTACGGGTGTGTGCACAGACATGCTCCACGCGCCCGAAACGAACGCGAAGATACGCACACACGTGAACTAGGCGCGAACGGTCTCCCATTCGGCTCTCCTTCACGTCAGGTGCGACACCACTTTAATTGTTGCGAAACGGAAAACTGTGCATATATGCGTTGCGACTCGCTGCACGTTTGACGTTCGCTATCACAGCCGAGTGTCGACAAGCTGCGAATACTAAAGGGCTAGGTCATTGATCTGGCCCTTTTTTATTAGACCCTCTTTCAGGAATGCTCCCAGCTGCACACGCGCCGAGGATTCTGATACCCCGAATGTATTTGCCACGGTCTCGGCTGTGTTCATCCCTTGAAGATGCTGAGCACAGACCAAAAACTCACCTGCAAAGGCTTTTGCCTGCCATTCCGGATCAACATATGCTTTCATAGGACCGTCCGCTCTCCGGTTCACCATCCTGTCCGGGGTGTGAAGAAAAAGATGTGCCAGTTCATGCACAATTGTTGCTCGATCCCGACCACTGCCATCTAAAGCACGTTCGTAAACATCTTCCCGATAAATGACGCGACGCTCGCTGGGCACAGCCAAGCCGTGATTATCCTTCATGAACTCAATAGTTTGGATGTCATAGACAAAGCCCTTCATCACACGTGGCATCCCAAACTCGATTAGAGCTTCAACATCAATGAACTTTTGGCTCTGCAATCCTAGAAGCTGACGCGTTTGGTACGCCAAATTTCGTATCATCGCTCTGGACATAGGCGATGCTTCAACAGATTGATCACTCATCGTTATCCTCCAGAACAGCCTTTATTTTTTCTATTTGCTCATCTGATAAATTGTCAAAGTTTCTAGCAAAAAGAAGCGCTACTTCTTGATCTCTTGATTTTGTTCGATCGTCAAAACGTATTTTGCTAGAAATTCTAGAAGAATTTATTGCATACGAAAGTCTCAAGCGATCTTGATCATCCAGCTGGTAGGCATCTGCAATTTCGTCAAGCAACGAAGTCGGCGTTGATTTTCTTCCAAGCTCTAATGCCGAAAAAAACGAAGGACTCCTCTTGAGGGTGCGCGCCATCTCTCTCAGGGTTATTTCTTTTTCCTGCCGAAATGCTCGCACCCATGCTCCGAATGGTGACAGCATGATCGTTCCTACTCCTTGTTGTGCCGAGGGGGGTCTCGGCGCCGATACGTACGTCGGACCATAAAGGCGACGGTCGGCAAGTCTTGTTAACCAAAGGCGGTGAACATGTAAACCCCCAATGGTGGACAGTGCAGGTGCTTATCCCCACCCTACTCCCTCCCCTATCGTCGCCGCCACTTCCGCTCACACGGATAGTGCGTGTGCGCGCACTCCTGACCCTTTTTAACTCGGGCTAAGGGCCGGCAGAGCAGGTTTTGTGAGGGTTGGCGTCACATTGGCAGCTGTGCCCGGACCGGCCGCGCCGCCGGGTGTCTCGATCCCAAACGGGCATCGACCCCCAACCGTCTCTCTGAGCGCGGTGGAGGTCATCCGGGATGGATCCCGGCTCAGGGCCGGGATGACGCATTTTGCTAGCGCCGCACTCTGAGCGCGAGCGAGGCGCAGGCTCCTCCCAAACCGAGAAGAGCTCCCGCATCATTCCTTGTAGTCAATCAAGATCGCACGTTGAGCACGCGACCAGCGTGCGAAGCGCAAGATCTTGATCAAGGACGAGGGGCGCACGTTGAGCGCCAGCGAAGCGCAAGCTCCTCGCCAAAAAAAGAGAGATCGCACGTTGAGCACGCGACCAGTGTGCGAAGCGCAAGATCTTGATGAAAAGAAAGGCCGGCCCAGCTTTCGCCGGGCCAGCCCTTTGGGTTTCCCCATTTCTCTCCCTCAAAAAGGGAGAGCCAATCAGCGCGCCTGGCGTGCCGGCCGTTGCGTGGTGCCCGCAACCGGTTGGATTGTCATCCGGTTCGGCGACGCGGTGGTCTCCTCAGTGCCGGGGCACTCATTGCCCAGCTCCTCGTTGACCTGACAGGCCAGCTCGTCGGCGACTTTCTTGGAGCACTTCTCAAGAGCGGCACCCTGAAGGCCCCAACAGTCCATCAGGCCGGTGGCCATCGCGGGGGCTGTTGGGACCGTCACCGGAAGAGCCATCGCTAGAGCGAAGGCGGCCAGGCTGGTTTTCAAATGTTTCATCGTAAAGTTCCTTTGAAAGAGAGGTGTTTGAAAAAGTTCAAGGTTTAGGTGTGCCGATTGGCGGCGCCTCTATGCGCCGGCTTGGCGCCGCGTCCTGTGGTGCGCGTCACACATTGGCGCGTTCGCCATCGGCCGTCCGCGCCAGCGGGTATCAGAACAGCGCTTGACGCTGCGGCCTTGCCCCGGCACGCTTCGTTCATGGGGGAGCCAGCGCATTGCAAGCGCTTCGGCAATCAAACAGGGGAATGCCATGACCGTCGCACGTGTCACCGAAATCACCGCCTCATCGCCCAAAAGCTTCGACGATGCCCTCGATATCGGCATCGAGCGGGCGACCAAGACGCTCAAAAACGTCACCGGCGCCTGGATCCAGGAGCAAAAGGTCGTCGTCTCAGACGGCAAAATCACCGAGTACCGCGTGAACATGAAGGTCACGTTCGTTCTGGAGGACTAGGCATGCGGTCTGTCGGCAAACTGGCCACGGTGATGGTGGCGCTGGGACTCATGGTGGGCCCGGCGCTGGCGCAATCGGGCGACTTGTTCGCGGCCATCGCGTTTTCGACCAGCACCACCGCGGTCGGCTACGCCTATGATGCGCCAACATAGGCCGAAGCCGAGGCCCGCGCGCTGGCGAACTGCGCCGAACATGCCGATGACTGCGAGAACCGGAACTGGACGCGCAACGCTTGCGCGGCGCTCGCCATCGATCTGCGTGGCCGCGGCGGCTGGGGCGCCGATTGGGGCGACACCTACACCGAGGCGGCCGATAATGCCCACGCTATTTGCCTGCAGCACAACGATCGGTGCCAGGTGCTCACCTGGGTGTGCAATTCCAACGCGGCGCCCAACTAGGGGCTGCTAGGCGCTGAACCCGTCGGTCAAAAACGGGTTGGTCGCGCGCTCGTGCCCGAGCGTCGACGCGGGCCCGTGGCCGGGTAAGAACTGATAGTCATCGCCCAGCGGCAGGACGGTCTCGAAGATCGAGCGCATCAGGGTCGCGTGGTCCGAACCCG
>JAHCMG010000212.1 GCA_019192585.1 Devosiaceae bacterium MH13 | reverse complement strand
CGCCAAGGCCGAGATAAATCTCGTTGAGGTAGAGCTCGAGGATCTCATCTTTCTCGAACGCCCGCTCCATGCGCAGCGCCAGGATCGCTTCGCGGATCTTCCGCTCGATGGCGACATCGCTCGTCAGAAGGAAGTTCTTGGCCACCTGCTGGGTGATCGTTGACGCACCAACGGGCCGCCGATCGGTGCCAAAGTTCTCAACATTGACGACAATGGCGCGGGCGATGCCGGTGAAATCGAGCCCACCATGATTGTAGAAATTCTTGTCTTCCGCCGACAGGAAAGCCGCCTTCAGCACATCCGGGACCGATTGGATGGGCAAGAACAGCCGCCGCTCGCGAGCGTATTCAGCGATCAGCGCACCGTCAGACGCATGAACGCGCGTCATCACCGGCGGCTCATAGTCGCTCAGCACCGTGTAGTCCGGCAGGTCCTGGGAATAGTAGTGGATGCCATACGCCACCACGCCGGCGACGATGAGCGCGCCAACCACGCCGATGCCAAAAAAGTAGCCGATCAATCGCGCAAACATTCAGCTCTTCCAATCGTGTCGGGCACATCGTTGCCCTGGTCGTGGCTGCCTCTGGGTCAACCGACCACCGGGCACTGCTGCAACCGGTTTCTCGCCGGGATGACACCATGGCCACGCAGCTCTGCCACCAACAAAACCCATTATGGTTAACGCCCGGTTTGGCAAGTGCTTTACCACTCGCCATTGGTGCAGGCTTTGTTGCCCCATCGCTATCGGCAGGCATTGGGCAAAATTGCGGCGGCGAGCAGACAATGGGTCCGACAGCGCGGGTTTTCCAGCGTCTGTGACTTTCGGCCGCCCTTAGGGCGCTTGCGCCAGCCGCTGTTCAAAGAAACGATCAATAGCCGTGCCGAGCGCGGCGACTGTGCGGGCGCGCCAATCGGGATCAACCAGCAGGCGCTCATCTTCGCTGTTTGAGAGGAAGCCAAGTTCCAGCAGAACGGACGGTACTTCCGGCGCTTTGAGGACACGGAAGCCCGCCGAACGGTGCGGATTGGTGACCATGCGCGTGGCCGTCGACAGTTCGCTGACAACATCGGCTGCAAAGGCCAGCGAGAAACGCTCGGTCTCGCGGCGGGTCAGGTCCACCAAGATATCGGCGACATCGCTGGTGGCCGCGCGCTCGACATCCATGCCCGCCAGCAGTTCGGAGCGCGCTTCATTGTCCACCAATTGCTGGGCGATCTCATCGGAGGCGCGGTCGGAAAGCGTGTAGACGGTCGCGCCGCGCAATTCGCGGTGCCGGACGAGCGAATCTGCGTGCACGGAAATGAACAGGTCCGCGCTGACCGACTGGGCGTAGCGCACACGGCCCGCGAGCGGAATGAACGTGTCATCGTCGCGGGTCATGTAGACATCGTAGTGGCCGGTGGCGCGCAGAGCGTCGGCAAGCTGCTGCGCGTAGGTCAGGACGACGCTTTTTTCCATTGTGCCCGAACGGCTCACTGCGCCCGAATCGATGCCGCCATGCCCGGGGTCGATCACGATCACCGGCTGGCCGGTCTGGGGGATCTCGATGTCGAGGCGGTTTTCTTTCGGTGCTTCGACCGAGGCCAGAAACACGGGGCGCGTGCGCTCAACCTCCGCCGAGAAACCGGCAGCGTCTGTTTGCACAATGTCGATCACCAGCCTGGCGGGCTGATCATCGAGCGCCGGCAATGTGATCAGTTCGTCGATTGCGGCATCGGACGCCAGATCAACCACCACGCGGCCTCTGCCGGGCGCGAAAGCCCCGAACCGGACGGCCTGGGCCAGTCCGCGAGGCTCGATGGACGCGCCCTGCATGGCGTCAAAATCGGTGCCGGGCAGGTCTAAGATCAGCCGGCGCGGTTCAGGCAAGATGAAGACTTGCGGTTCCAGTTCGCCGTCATAATCGAGGACGAAGCGCGTGCGCTCAAGGTCGCCAGCAACCCGCGCCGCGCGGGCGAAGCTCGCCGACGGCTGCTCGAACTCGATTGCTTCGGGCGCCGTTTGCGCGAAAGCGCCGCCGATTGGCACAAGGGTGGCTGCGCAAGCCAGCGCGACCAGACCCGCAACCAAGCGTGCGGCCGTAAAAAACCTTCGCATTGATGTAGGCGTCGTTGGCATCGCGATCCGTGATCAGCAGCTGTAGGGCCACGAGCGTTCGACGCGGACGGCACCGGGGTCTGGGATGGAATCGGTGTCGAGTGCGGCAGCGGCGAACGCTTTTTGGGTATCTTGAAGTGCGCCCGTAAACCAATGGAAAACATCGCCGCACTTTGCCTGTATTTTGTTTTGGTTGCGGCTTGCGACCTAACGGCAACGCTTTGTTGTCACTTGCAAAGCCGTCGTAGGAGGCGTACATGCGAAAGGTCTGCGCGATACGATTTGCTCAGCGATGAGCCGAGGTGGACGCGGGCCGCGCAAGCCGGTCACTGGCTTGCTTTCAGGGATACCCATCCGTTGAAAGCTTTGGTGACGTCGAGTTGAGCTTTGAGCTTGCGCTGCTCCGGGGCTTGTCTGTCCGCCCTCACCTTTCCCGCACAGACGCACGCCCGGCTGCCGACCGATGGAAAGCGGCGGGCGATCAGTGGCCGCCCAATGCCGATGATCGGAACGGGCGCGCCAGATCAGAATTAACAGCGGCGTCAGCCGCACCCAACAGAGCGGGTCGACAGTGTCTTTCCCGCTCCCGGACCACACGATGATGGCTTTGCGCCACAACGACTATGCGACACGGTTTGCGCCCCGCACACGGGCCGCGGTCGGTCGCGTCGGTTTGGTCCCGGTTGCGCACAAAAGCGCACCTTCAGTTTTCGCGCATCACCGTTTGACGTCCCGCCGCACGGCGGACGAGCGGACGCGCGACACCGTCTTCACACTTACCAAGCGCCCGGCCGGCCATCAGCTGGCAGTCTTGCCCGAACGCCGGCGGCGCCAGGACATCCTTCATCATGTCATCGAAAATGCTTATCGATGCCACCCACCGGGAAGAGACCCGTGTGGTGGTCAAGCGCGGCAATCGTGTCGAGGAATTTGACTACGAAACGCAAGCCAAGAAACAACTTCGCGGCAACATTTATCTAGCCAAGGTCACGCGGGTTGAACCCTCGTTGCAGGCTGCCTTTGTGGATTATGGCGGGAACCGGCACGGCTTCCTCGCTTTCTCTGAAATCCATCCCGATTACTACCAAATCCCGCAAGCGGATCGCGATGCGCTGCTCGAAGACGAGCGCCGCCAGGACGATGATGACGGCGATGAGGCCTCGCAAAGCAAAGGCAAGCGCCGGCGCAAACGCTCTGGCTCTGCATCCAATGCAAGTGACGCGGACGGCGCCGGGCTAACCGTTCAAGCGGCCGTCACAGCCGGACTGTTCGTTGCCTCCGATGAGGATGGCGACGAGGACGAAGCCATAGATGAAAGCGGCAGCGATGATGCGCTCGAAGAGGCGCAACCGCGCCGCCGGCCAAGCCGCCGCCATTACAAAATTCAAGAGGTGATCAAACGCCGGCAGATCATCTTGATCCAGGTGGTCAAAGAAGAGCGCGGCAACAAGGGCGCTGCGCTGACGACCTATCTGTCGCTCGCTGGCCGGTACGCCGTGTTGATGCCGAACACGCCGCGCGGTGGCGGGATTTCCCGCAAGATCACCTCCGCGTCCGATCGCAAGCGTCTCAAGGAGATCGTCACCGATCTTGATGTGCCCGATGGAATGGGCGTGATCCTGCGGACCGCGGGCGCCAACCGCACTAAGGTCGAGATCAAGCGCGACTTTGAATATATGATGCGGCTTTGGGAGACGGTTCGCGACCTGACGCTCAAATCCGCTGCACCAAGCCTCGTCTACGAGGAAGGCAGCCTGATCAAGAGATCGATCCGCGATCTCTACTCACGCGATATCGACACCGTTCTGGTCGCTGGTGATGCTGGCTACCGCGAGGCCAAAGACTTCATGCGGATGCTGATGCCGAGCCACGCAAAGAACGTGCAGGCCTATCGCGATCCGACGCCGCTGTTCACCGCCAACGGCGTGGAAGAGCAGCTCGACACCATGTTCGAGCCGACCGTGCGGCTGAAGTCGGGCGGCTATATCGTCATCAACCAGACCGAAGCGCTGGTTGCGATCGACGTGAACTCCGGCAAGTCGACAAAAGAGCACAATATCGAAGACACCGCGCTGCAGACGAACCTGGAGGCCGCCGATGAGATCGCGCGGCAGCTGCGTTTGCGCGACATGGCGGGCCTGATCGTCTGCGACTTCATCGACATGGAAGAAAAGCGCAACAATCGCGCTGTCGAGAAGCGGATGAAGGATGCTCTGAAGAGCGACCGGGCGCGGATCCAGGTTGGCCGCATCTCGCATTTCGGCCTTCTGGAGATGTCGCGCCAGCGCATCCGCACCTCGCTGCTCGAGAGCACGGTTGAGCCCTGCCCGCATTGCAACGGCACAGGCTACATTCGGGCTGCGTCGTCGGTGGCGCTGCAGATTTTGCGGCAGGCTGAGGCTCAGCTGTTGCGCCACACCGGGCACCATGCGTCGGTTACGCTTGGGCCGGATACGGCGCTGTACATTCTCAATCATAAGCGGACGATGCTGGCCGATCTTGAGAGCCGGTATGGCCGCAAGGTGACGTTCACGGTCGACAATTCGCTGGCTTCTGACGCGTTCACCATCGGGCGGGGCGATGTTGCCGAAGTCCGCGAGGTGCCGGCAGCCGCAGCGGCCGTCGTTCAGCCGATGAGCGTTGACTATGAGTTCGACGACGAGGCGGCTGATCTTGAGGTCGTAGACGAGGCCGCCGCCGAGGAAGAAGCGGAGGCGCTGGCTGAGGCCCGCGACAGCGGTGACGAAGAGCGCGGTGATGGCCGGCGGAAGCGGCGTCGCAGGCGACGTCGGCGCGGGTCTGGCGGCGATGAGGACGGCGCTGAGCAACAGGCCAGCACGGAAGGCGAACAATCTTCCGAAGATGGCGACGCGGAAGCGGCTGCGTCTGGCAGCGACGATGATGAGAGCGACGACGAGGGTGGCACCAAGCGCCGGCGCCGCTCTCGGCGCGGTGGCCGCCGCCGCCGTGGCGGGCGCGCAGCGTCTGAAGCTTCGGGTGAGACCGAAGGTGATGCGGAGGCAGATGCCGAGACAGTTGAGGTCGCCGATAGCGCTGCATCAGAAGACCCATCTGTCGAGGAGCCTGCGGCTGACGCTGAGGACGGAGCTGTTGAGGCAAGCGAGGCGGAAGCCGACGCGCCTGCAATAGAAGCCGAGGACGCATCCAGTGAGGGCAGCGCAAACGGCGAGGCCGTGGCCGCTGAGACTGAAGCTGAGCCGGAGCCCGAGCCAGAACCTGAGCTACCCGCTGAGCCTGTTCTCGAAAGCACGACCGCGGACACTGGACCGAAAAAGCAAGGTTGGTGGCAACGCCGCTCCTTCTTCTAGGCCGGTTTCACCAGTGTCGTTTCGCGTGACGCTTGCGACCGGCATGCTTAGCGACAAGCCCGTTACCGGCGGTGCGTGTCATGGATGAGACCCCTCCCCGATTGGCGGTCCGGGCGCTGATTGTTGATGCGCGCGGGCTGCTGCTGGTCAACGCCTACCCAGGTGACACATCCGATTTGTGGTGCGCGCCGGGCGGCGGTGTCGAAAAGCACGCGTCGCTGCCCGACAATCTCAAACGAGAAGTGCGAGAAGAGACGGGCCTCGCCATTTCAGTGGGCGCGTTCGCGGGCGTGAATGAGTTTCACGCGCCTGAGCGTGGGTTTCACCAGGTCGAGCTCTTCTTCCACGCAACGATACTCTCCGGCGAGCTTGACCCAACGTGGCGCGACCCGGAGGCGATCGTGAACAAGCGGCGGTTCTTTAGGCGAAACGAGCTTGGCGCGATCCGCTTCAAACCGGGCAGTTTGGAGACCATGGCCTTCGAGCCTGCGCCCGCCCGCTACGACCCGCTCGAACTGATGGTCCGCTAGGCCGATTGCGCCGCATCGAGGCGAGTTTGCGCCCACGCTTCAAACACCCCTACTGCCTCGGCAATCATCGCTGGCGGGCCGGCGAACGACACGCGCACCCACTTGTCGCCGTGGACAGGGTCAAAATCATTGCCAGGGGTGATCGCGATGCCCGTCTCGGCCAAAAGCGTCTGGCAGAACGGCGCTGATGTTTCGCCGGGACGCAGCAATGTGTGGATGGGCCAGTACAGGTAGAACGCGCCATCGGCAGGCGGACCACCGGCAAGGCCAAGGCGGTCCCGCAGTGCCAGAAGCGTCTGCCGGCTTTGGGCGTAGTCGCTCTTGATCTGCTCATAGTCACCCGTAGCGTCAAAGGCGTGCTCAGCGGCGGCCTGCGACAGCGTTGGCGGGCAGATGAACAGGTTTTGCGCCAGCGCTTCAGCATCGCGGACCAGACGCTGCGGCAGGACCATCCAGCCAATGCGCCAGCCGGTCATGCAGTAATATTTGCTGAAGGAATTGAGGATGATCGCATCGTCGTCATAGGCAAGCGCGCAGGTCTCGCGGCCTTCAAAGACCAGCCCGTGATAGATCTCGTCAGACAGAAACCAGATGCCGGCCCGGCGGCAGGCTTCGATGAGCGCTTCCAGTTCAGCGGGCGGCACCACCGTTCCGGTCGGGTTGTTCGGCGAGGCGATCAGTAGCGCTTTGATCGGCGCGCGCTCATGCTCGGCGAGAAGATGGCGAGGGTCCAGTTGCCAGCCGCGTGTGGGATCGAGATCGATCTCCACCGGCTCCAGGCCCAGCGCACGCACAATGTTGCGATAGGCGGGGTAGCCCGGTCGCGGCAGCGCCACCCGGTCGCCCGGTTTGCAAACCAACAAGAAGGCGACCGAAAACCCTGCCGACGAGCCGGTTGTGACCAGGATGCGCGCGGGATCAACATCGAGCCCGTAGCGTTCAGCATAGTGCCGCGCGATCCGTACCCGCAGCGCCAGATCTCCCGGCGCATCCGTATAGCCAACAGGGCCTGCCCGCAGCCGCGCCTCAGCGGCCTGCCGAACCGTGTCGGGCACCGGAGCGCCCGGCTGGCCCACTTCCAAATGGTAGGTTGTGTGACCGGCGGCCTGCCGACTGTTGGCCGCTGAGAGCACATCCATCGCGAGGAATGGATCAACGCGGCGGCCAGCACCTTGCCGCAAGGGCGCGTCTTCCACGCTCGAAACGCCTTTGGTGTCTTGTGCGTTCATCGGCACAGGCATGTCCTGATGGTTGGGGCCAGCTGGCTGCAAAAAAGCACATGCAGACGCGGGGTTGCAGCGTGGCTGACATTGACGAGGTCGGCCTTGCTGTTAGCTTCCAAAGCCAAATGGGTGCAAGCCTGCCCTGCCCCATTGCTGCCGTTTCACCTCGCCATAGGCATGCGCATGTTTCGCTTCAGCCGCTTTGTCGCCTCCGCCTTTCTCAGTGCCTGCCTGATACTATCAGCCTTGCCGATCGGCAGCGCCGAAGCGCAAGGACGCATCTCGGTTTTACGGGACGCTGAGGTCGAAGCGCTGGTCGCGTCCTACACGGCGCCCATTCTGCGCGCTGCGGGCTTGGGCGGCGGGTCAGTTCAGATCGTGATCGTCAATGATCGCGACTTTAACGCGTTTGTTGCGGACGGCCGGCGCATCTTCATCAACGTCGGCGCCATTATGCAGTCCGACACGCCCAACGAGATCATCGGCGTGATCGCCCATGAGACCGGGCACCTCGCGGGCGCGCACCTGTCGCGGCTACGGCAGCAGATCGCCCGCTCGCAGCTTATTTCGGCCGCATCGATCCTCGCGGGCGCCATTGCGGTGGCGGCGGCTGTCGGCTCCGGCGACGGGCAAGCGGCCATGGCCGGACAGGGAACCGCCGCGGGCGGGACCGAGCTGGCCAACCGCACGCTGCTTGCTTACCAGCGCGAAGAAGAGCTGGCCGCCGACCGGGCCGCGATCAGCTACCTCAATGCCACCGGGCAATCGGGCGAAGGCATGCTGCGGGTGTTCGAGCGCTTTGCCGACCAGACGATGTTTACGGGGCGCTTTGTTGACCCCTATGTCCGCTCTCACCCCATGGCGCGGGACCGGATTAATCAGATCGACCGGCTGGTTCGGGCAAGCCCGCACTTCGGCCGGCGTGATCCGGCCGCCTTGCAGCTGCAACATGATCTGGCGCGGGCGCGCCTGACGGCCGTTATTGATGGCACGCGAACGGTCGCCCGCCGCTACCCGTCGAGCGATCGGTCGCTGCCGGCGCGCTACGCCCGCGCCATCGTTGAGGGACAAACCGGCTCGCCGCGCGATGCGGTCCGCGCGTTTGATCAGCTGATCTCGGAGCAGCCATCAAACCCGTTCTTCTGGGAGATGCGCGGCAACGTTTATTTTGAGGCTGGGAACCCCGCCGAAGCAGCGCGCAGCTGGGCGCGGGCGTTGGAGCTTGCGCCGAACAGCGCGATCTTGCGCGTCTATTATGGGGCGGCCTTGGTCGAAACGGGTGACAATGGCGTGCTCGACACCGCTATCGGCCAGCTCGAACGTGCGCTCGCCGTCGACCCTGGCATATCGTTCGGCTTCCGCTTCCTCGGCCAAGCCTATGCACGCCAAGGCAACACGCCGATGGCGCAGCTGGCCTCCGGGCTCGAAGCGTTTGCACGTGGGAATGTCGCCGGGGCAAAAGGGTTTGCGCAGCGTGCGCAACAGGGCCTGCCGCGCGGATCGACTGGCTGGCTGCGCGCGCAGGACATTATCGAGTATGATGCGCGTTAGCGCCGAACGGGGGAAGGCCTAACGATGCGACCAACTGTGATTGCCGTCGCCCTGAGTGCGCTCATCGCACCAGTGGCCGCGGGCCTTTTCGTGCTGCAATCCAGCAGCTCGCCGCCGGCACAGATGGAACCCACCGCCGCGACGGCATCGGACGCGGAAGAGATCGCCTCGGCGCCGCCAATCGACTTGCTGGCCCCCGGGACACCGCCTGACGCTCCGTCGGCTCTTGCTGATCTTGTCGCCGCCGACCCGCAGGCCGCCAGGGACCTTGTCCGGTCCGCCCTCCTCGCCGAGCCGGAAATGCTTGAAGAAGCGATTGCGGCGCTCGAAGCCAGCCGCGAGGCACAGGCTGAGGCGGAACGCACCCTATCGCTTATGGAGCAGCGCGAGGCTCTCCTTGATGTCTCCCACGCTGCGGTGCTCGGCAACCCAGAGGGCACGATCACGCTGGTCGAATTTCTCGACTACAATTGCGGCTTCTGCAAACGCGCCCATGGCGATGTGCTGCGCTTGATCGAGGCGGAGCCGAACCTGCGTGTCCTGGTGCGCGACTTTCCCGTGCTGGGGCCCGAATCGCTCGAAGCCGCGCAGGTCGCCATCGCGTTCCGGCAGGCGGGCGGAGACATGGCGGCGTTCATCGATCGCATGATGCGCGAAACTGACCGCCGGGCCGACGCAGTGTTCGCCCGTGAGGTCGCCTTGAGCTTGGGCGCCGACGAAGCCACGCTCGACGCGGGCATCAATGATCAGGCCGCCTTGGAGGCCGTGGGTGCCACCTACGCCATCGCGGACGCGCTCAGCATCCGAGGGACGCCGGCCTTTATCGTCGGCGATGAGCTCCTGATGGGCGCGGTCGGGTTTGACCGGCTCATGCAAGCCGTACATGCACAGGGCACTCAGCTGCCCGAGAGGTAAACGCCGAGCGGCCAGGCGTGCTGTCAAAGCCGAAGGCGCTGGACGAACGAAGCGCGGGCTGGCAAAGCATCACCAACACCAAAAGACCGGAAAACGGGCGCGATACCGCGCGCCGGCGCGCGGGCTAGGAGGGCCAAGGCATGGCAAGCATCACCGTTCTCAACGGCCCGAACCTGAACCTTCTGGGGGAACGCGAGCCGCAGATCTACGGGCACCAAACGCTCGACGATGTCGAAGCGATGTGCCGCGACCACGCCGCCTCGCTCGATATGGAGATCGACTTCCGGCAATCGAATCACGAAGGGGTTCTGATCGATTGGGTGCAGGAAGCGCGGCGGCTCGCGGACGGCCTGATCTGCAATTTTGGCGCCCTGAGCCACACCTCCATCGGCCTGCACGATGCCCTGTTGGCCGTCGATGTGCCGATCATTGAAGTGCACCTGTCGAACATCCATTCGCGCGAGACATTCCGCCACCACAGTTACACCGCCAGCGTGTCCAAGGGCGTCATCATGGGTCTCGGCCCCGATGGCTATCGGTTGGCGCTGACAGCGCTGGCGGAGTTGGTGGACGGGTAGCGGCTGAGGGGCTATATGCCGCCCACTAGCGCGTTGTATGACTGCACTGTGACGCTGTCTGCCCCCGTGCAGGCCCGTCTGAGCGTCCCATTCAATTTTTGAGTAACGGAACACCGATGTCCAAATCCAAGGCGATGATCGATCAGGACTTTATTCGGCAGCTGGCGCTGCTGCTCAATGAGACTGATCTGACCGAGATCGAAGTCGAGCAGGACACGATGCGTGTGCGCGTTGCGCGGACCCCAGCGCCGATTACCCAGACCGCTCAGGTGAGCGCACCAGTTGCCGCCGCGGCGGCGACTCCCGTTGCAGCGCCCACCGATGCCGCGCCGGCTGCAAGCACGGGCGACACGGCCCCAGCCAGCGCAAGCAGCACGGCAGGCGAAGCCGTCCGCTCACCCATGGTTGGCACGGCGTACCTTTCACCGGAGCCAAACGCTGCCGCCTATATCAAAGTCGGCGATACCGTGAGCGAGGGCCAGACGCTGCTGATCGTGGAAGCGATGAAAACCATGAACCAGATCCCCGCGCCACGCGCCGGAACGGTCAAGGAAATCCTGGTCGCCGATCAACAGCCCGTCGAGTATGGCGAGCCGCTCGTCATCGTCGAGTAAGAGCCGCCCATGTTGAAAAAGGTTCTGATCGCCAACCGCGGTGAAATTGCCTTGCGGGTCCTACGCGCCTGCAAAGAGCAAGGCATTGGCACGGTGGCTGTCCATTCTACGGCCGACGCTGACGCTATGCATGTGCGTCTCGCCGATGAGAGCGTTTGCATAGGGCCGCCCGATGCGCGCGAAAGCTACCTGAACATTCCGCAGATTTTGGCAGCTTGCGAGATCACAGAGGCCGACGCGGTGCATCCCGGCTATGGCTTTCTGTCCGAGAACGCGCGCTTTGCCGAGATTTTAGCCGCACACAATGTGACGTTTATCGGCCCGAGCGCTGAGCATATCGACACGATGGGCGACAAGATCGCCGCCAAAGCGACCGTCAAACGGTTGGGCATCCCCGTCGTCCCTGGCTCTGACGGGGCAATCAACAGCGTCGCGGAAGCCAGAAAACTGGCTGACGAGATGGGCTATCCGGTCCTCGTGAAGGCAGCTGCCGGCGGTGGCGGTCGCGGCATGAAGGTCGCCCCAACGGCTGATGCGCTTGAAGACGCCATCAACACCGCCCGCGCCGAAGCGCGGGCAGCATTCGGCGACGATGCGCTGTACTTGGAAAAGTATCTGGGCAACCCGCGCCATATCGAGGTGCAGGTGTTTGGCGACGGCAAGGGCGGCGCCGTGCACCTGGGCGAGCGGGACTGCTCGCTGCAAAGGCGCCACCAAAAGGTTTGGGAAGAAGCGCTGTCACCGGTGATCACGCCAGAGCAACGCGATGCGATCGGCGAGATCGCCTCCAAGGCCGTTGCCGCGCTCGGTTATGCCGGCGCGGGGACCATCGAGTTCCTCTATGAAGATGGTCAGTTCTATTTCATCGAGATGAACACCCGGCTGCAGGTCGAGCACCCGGTGACCGAAGCGATCACGGGGCTTGACCTGGTGACCGAGCAGCTCCGGGTTGCGGCCGGGATGGGCCTGTCGGTTCAGCAAAGCGATATCGAGTTTCGCGGCCACGCGATCGAGTGCCGCATCAATGCCGAGCACCCGGTAACCTTCCGCCCCTCGCCTGGCCTTATCGACGCGTTCCACCCGTCAGGCGGTCTCGGCGTGCGGGTCGATTCGGCGGTTTATGCCGGCTACCGGATCCCGCCCTACTATGACAGCCTCATCGGCAAGCTCATCGTCCACGGCGACACCCGCGAGATCGCCATCAGCCGGCTCGCCCGCGCGCTCGATGAATTTGTCATCTCTGGGATTGATTCGACGCTGCCGCTGTTCAGGCGCTTGGTGCGCGAGCCCGATGTTCTGGCCGGTGATTACTCGATACACTGGCTTGAGCGCTGGCTGGACGAGCAGGCCTCAGCTTAAGTGCGGCTCCACGGTCGCGCGGCGCTGCCGTTGCTAAGACCCGGAACCCCACTGGTCGCACGCTACCCGTATGACGACGCCGATCACGCCAGAATTGCTGCTTGAAGCGTATGAGGTGGGCTTCTTTCCGATGTCGGAAGATGCCGATGACCCAGGTGTGTTCTGGGTCAACCCGCCGATGCGCGGCATCATCCCGCTTGATCAGTTTCACGTGCCCCGGCGGCTCGCGCGAACCGTCCGCCAAGATGTGTTCGAGGTTCGAATCGATCATGATTTCGATGCGGTGATTGACGGGTGCAGCGCCTCGGCCCCTGGCCGTCTGTCCACCTGGATCAATGCCGACATTCGCCGCCTGTACGGCACGCTTTTCGCACGCGGGGCGTGCCACACGGTGGAGTGCTGGCGCGACGGGGCGCTGGTGGGCGGCCTGTACGGCGTGGCTCTCGGCGGCGCGTTTTTTGGCGAGAGCATGTTTTCGCGCGAGCGCGACGCCTCGAAAGTGGCGCTGGTACACCTGGTCGGGCGCCTGATCGCCGGCGGCTTCACGCTGCTCGACACCCAGTTCATCACCGAGCATCTGCGGCAGTTCGGCGCGACGGAAATTCCCGCCGCCGATTACCGCGACCAGCTGTCCAAAGCGGTGGGGGAGAAGGCTGACTTTTACTGTTGGCCCGCAGCCGGTGTTGCCGGTGCGCTGTCGCTGCAACCGGTGAGCCACACGTCGTAGACGGGGTGGTCAATCGCGTTGAGGCCTGGGCTCTCGGCGAGCATCCAGCCGGTAAAGATGCGGCGGATCCGGCGGTCGAGCGTGAGTTCATCGACTTCGAGAAACACCGTCGTCTGCTCGGGTTCGGACGGCGGCCGGTCGTAACACACCCGTGGCGTCAGCTGGAGCGCGCCAAACTGCACGGTCTCGTCGACAAACACGTAGAACGAGTGCAGTTCGCCGGTGATTTTATCGAGGCCGGCAAACAGAGCCACAGGGTGCTCGTTGCGCAAAACCGGGTTGCCGGTCTGCGCCTGCGCCGCGCCGTGCTGCGCCACACCTTGGGGCAAAGTGATCAAGGCCGCGAGCGTTAGCGCGCCAAAGCCAAGGAGAATTGATC
>JAHCMG010000211.1 GCA_019192585.1 Devosiaceae bacterium MH13 | reverse complement strand
ACGCCGACGGGGTCAGATGTCGCCGCTCGGCAGCTTCGGTGAACGAGCCTGTATCAGCGACCGCTAATATGTCTTCGAGCCACTCGAGTCGCATGCTTTTGCCCCCCTAACTTGCAAGTGCTGCAAGTTATTTCACGAATTTTGAATTTGCACAGGCTTTTTTCCTGCGCAAAGGTACCCTGGTGCAAATTGTGGAGGGGACAAAAAATGCACCTAGCGCGCTTTCCGAGGCTTTTTCTCGCTCACCTGCCAACCCCGCTCGAGCCGCTGACGCGCCTGAGCAAGGAGCTTGGCGGTCCTGAGATCTGGATCAAGCGCGACGACTGCACGGGCATGTCCACCGGCGGCAACAAAACCCGCAAACTCGAATTTCTGATGGCCGAAGCCGAGGCCATGGGTGCCGACATCGTTATGACCCAAGGGGCGACGCAGTCGAACCACGGCCGGCAAACGGCGGCCTTCGCGTCCAAGCTGGGCATGAAATGTCACATCCTGCTTGAAGACCGCACCGGCTACAAAGATTCCAACTACAACGACAATGGCAACGTCTTGCTCGACCATTTGCATGGTGCGACGACCGAGAAGTTCCCCGGCGGCCACGACATGCCCGGCGAAATGGAACGCGCGGCCGAGGAAGCGCGCGCCGGCGGCCAGAAGGTCTATGTCATCCCCGGCGGTGGCTCGAACCCCACCGGCGCGCTTGGCTATGTCAACTGCGCTCTCGAATTGGTCCAGCAAGCCAATGAGCGCGGCCTCGTGATCGACCATCTGGTCCACGCCACCGGCTCCTCGGGCACCCAGGCTGGCCTAGTTGTTGGCCTTAAGGCCATCAATGCCAACATCCCGCTTCTGGGCTTTGGCACCCGGGCACCGCAGCCCAAGCAAGAGCAGATGGTGTACGATCTGGCCGTCAAAACGGCCGAGAAACTTGGCTGCGCAGGCATTGTGCAGCGCGAGGACGTGCGCGCCGACACCAGCTATGTCGGCGAGGGCTACGGCCTGCCGCGCCCCGACACCATTGAAGCCATTCGCATGTTCGCCGAGTTGGAGGGCATCCTTCTGGACCCGGTCTACTCGGGCAAAGGCGCGGCGGGTCTGATCGACTATTGCCGCAAAGGCCACTTCAAAAAGGGTGAGCGGGTGGTCTTCCTGCACACTGGGGGGTCGGTCGCGCTGTTCGGCTACGATGCGCACCTCAACCAGCCGACCATGGCCGAGGCTGCGGAGTAGCCCATGGCCATGGCCTTGCCCCGCTTCCGAGGCAGCTTCACCCAACAGGAGCCGATCCCGGCAGAAGGGATAGAGGCTGCCAACGAGGTGATGCGCTCGGGGCGGCTGCATCGCTACAACGCCATGCCCGGCGAGGAGCCTGAAACGGTTCTTCTGGAGCGCGAATATGCCCGTTGGCAGGGCGCCTCTTACTGCCTTGCGGTCACCTCCGGCGGCCAAGCCATGCAGATCGCTCTGCGCGCAGCGGGCGTGAAACCCGGCGACCCGGTGCTGTCCAACGCCTTCACCCTGGCCCCGGTTCCCGGCGCCATTGCCGCGGTGGGCGCCCAGCCCGTGCTGGTCGAGATCACCGAAGAGCTGGTGATCGACCTGGATGACCTCAAAGCCAAGGCGGCCGCATCCGGCGCCAACGTTTTGATGCTGTCGAACATGCGTGGGCACCTGTGCGACATGGATCAGCTCACCGCCCTGGTGGACGCGCTTGGCCTGACGATGATCGAGGACTGCGCTCACACGATGGGCGCGCGCTGGCGTGGCCGGCTGTCGGGCAATTTCGGCCTCGCGGGCTGTTTCTCAAGCCAGACCTACAAGCACATCAATTCCGGCGAAGGCGGCTTTCTGACCTCTGACGACCCGGACTTCATGGCGCGCGCGACAATCCTGTCGGGCTCCTACATGCTTTTCGATCGCCACGGCGCCGGCCCCGATGCGAGCGCGTTTGAAAGCGCCAAGTACGAGATGCCGAACATGTCCGCGCGCATGGACAATTTGCGCGCGGCTCTGTTGCGCCCGCAGCTTGCCAATCTCGACGATGCGATCAAGCGGTGGAACGAGCGCTACAACACGGTCGCCAGCGCCTTGGTCACGCAGCCAGCCATTGCGCTGCGCACTCGGCCCGATGCGGAGGCCTTTGTCGGCTCGTCGATCCAGTTCCGCCTGCCCGCCCTGCCCGAAGCAGGCGTCCGCGCCTTCCTCAAGAGCACAGCCGATCGCGGGGTCGAACTGAAATGGTTCGGCAGCCGTGAGCCGGTGGCCTTCACGTCCGCCCACCAAAGCTGGCGCTACGTGCCCGCGCAGGACCTGCCGCAGACCGATGCGGTGCTGGCGCAACTGTTCGACATGCGCCTGCCACTGACCTTCTCGATCGACGATTGCCGCCTGATCGGGCAGCACATTGTCGAGGCTGCCCAAGAGGTGCTGGCCGATGCCTGAGGCGACGCACAAAACCATCGGTGTTTTGGGCGGCATGGGCCCGCAGGCGACGATCCAGTTCATGCAGCGCGTCGTCGACGCCGTGCCCGCCAACGATGATGCCGACCATGTGCCGCTTCTGGTCGATCAGAACCCGGCCGTGCCCTCGCGCATCGCCGCGCTGATCGATGGCGATGGCGAGAACCCTGGCCCGACGCTGGCGTTCATGGCCCGGCGTTTGGAAAGTGCGGGCGCCGCCGCCATCGTCATGCCTTGCAACACCGCGCACGCTTTCACCGCCGAGATCGCGGCCGCCGTCTCGGTGCCGTTCCTGTCGATGGTCGAACTGAGCGCCCAGGCGCTGGCGGCCAACCATCCCGGCGCGAAAGTGGGCATGCTCGCATCGCCCGCCGTCAAGCTTGCTGCCGTCTTCGATGCGCCGCTCGCCAAGCACGGCCTTACCCCCGTCTATGCCGATGATCAGGACGCTCTTCTGGGCGCCATCCGCGCCTTGAAGCGCGACGGCTCAGACGCAGCGGCCTGCACCACAACGCTGGCCGCGATGGACAATTTCCGCGCCCAGGGCGCCGACATTGTTTTGGTCAGCTGCAGCGAATTTTCGCTTCTGTCGGCCACGCTGGGCGCGCACGCGCCGATCATCGACAGCCTCGACGTTCTGGTCGACGCAACTGTCGCCTTTTCACGCTTTGGGGCGGTGCAGCCGCACTCTCCCCTTTTTGCCGCGCACGAACCGGGCGCTGGCACCAACCAATTCAAATCCGGTTCCACAACAAGGGAAGCAGCTCAATGATGAAAACCGTGTCCAAAACCGCTCTGGCCACCAGTGTCTGCGCACTGGCTGCCGTATCCAGCGCAAGCGCTGCCGATATGGTGCTCGGCGTGCCGAACTGGCCCGCCGCCAACGCAACGGCCAACATCCTCAAAGTGGTGATCGAAGAAAACTTCGGTCTCGACGTTGAACTCCAGAACGGCACCAACCCGATCATCTTCGAAGCCATGGATGCCGGCTCTATGCACCTGCATCCGGAAGTCTGGATGCCGAACCAGCAGAACCTGCACGACACCTATGTCGTGGAGAATGAATCGGTGGTGATGAACAACAACCCCGTGCAGGCCGTTCAAGGCATGTGCGTGCCCACCTACATCGCCGAGCAGTACGACATCACCTCGATTGAGGACCTGACCAACCCAGAGAAGATGGAAATCTTCGATCTGGACGGCAACGGCACCCCCGAAGTGTGGATCGGTGCACCGGGCTGGGCGTCAACCGCCATCGAGCGCATCCGCGCCAAGTCCTATGGCTACGACGCTGTGATGGACCTGCAGGAGTATGATGGTTCGGTTGCTTGGGGTGCGCTTGGCACCGCTGTTGCCGCCGAAGAGCCGTGGATCGGCTTCTGCTACGATCCGCACTTCATCTTCGTCGCCTACGATCTGACGATCCTCGACGAGCCGGCACACGATCCCGACACCTGGACCATCATCCAGCCGACGGACGACCCGGCATGGCTTGAGAACTCTGAAGCGTCGACGGCTTGGAAAGGTGCCACTTTGCACCTGCACTACGCCGCCAACATCCGCGAGAACTTCCCCGAAGTTGCCGCAATGCTTGACGCCTACCAGATGCCGTCAGCGGCCCTGAGCGACATGGGCTTCGCCCTCAGCGTTCAAGGCGAAGATGCCGCAGACTATGCCGCGCGTTGGGTGGCCGAGAACGAAGACGTCGTTCTTGAGTGGCTCACCAACTAAGCGTTGTACAGGTGGCCGCCTGAACCTCCCTGGGCGGCCACCCCTCTTCTCTTCCTCCCCCCATCTTCCCCTCGATCGAGCGTGGTGTACCCGTGAGTGAAGCAGTTGTAGAACTTTCAGGCGTCTGGAAAGTGTTTGGCGACAACGCCAAGCAAACCGTCGACGCCGCAATTTCCCGGGGCATCTCCAAAGCCGAAGCGCTTGATGAGTACGGAACCGTCATCGGCGTTCGCGACGCAAGCTTCACGGTCTCCCGCGGTGAGATTTTCTGCATCATGGGCCTGTCGGGCTCGGGGAAATCCACCCTTGTCCGCCACGTCAATCGGCTGATCGAGCCAACCGCCGGCACCATCAAAGTGCTCGGCGAAGATGTCAGCGCGATGGGCAAGAAACAGCTGCGCGACATGCGCGCCCGCCATATCGGCATGGTCTTCCAGCACATGGCGCTGATGCCCCACCGCTCGGTGAAGGACAATGTCGCCTACCCGCTCGAAATTCGCGGTGTGCCCAAATCGAAGCGATGGGCCATCTCAGATCACACGCTCGGCCTGGTGAACCTCACAGGCTATGAGGACCGGCTGCCGCGCGAACTGTCCGGCGGCATGCAGCAGCGCGTCGGCATCGCACGCGCGCTCGCCTCGGACCCCGAAATTCTTCTGATGGACGAGCCCTTCTCCGCGCTCGATCCGCTTATCCGCCTGCAGCTGCAGGACCAGTTCAGCGGCCTTGTCTCCGAGCTGCAAAAAACGACGCTCTTCATCACCCACGATCTCGATGAGGCGATCCGTATCGGCCACCGCATCGCGATCATGAAGGATGGCGTGATCGTGCAGATCGGCACGCCCGAACAGATCGTCACCGAACCGGCCGACGATTATGTCCGCGAGTTCGTCCAGGGCATTTCGCGCCTCAAGCTCGTCAAAGCCCACACGATCATGCAGCCGATCAATGGCCTTGATCTGTCGACCATGCCCGACGCGCCCCGCGCCGACGGCGAGACCGATCTCGACGCCCTGATCGACCTGTCGGTCGGCAGCGATCATCCGGTGATCGTCACCGATGGCGGCGAGCCGGTCGGCACCATTTCGAAGGCCACGCTTCTGCGCGGCATCCAAGGCGGCAAGTAGCAGCACAGCGAGGAAAGACCTATGGCGGACGAAGCGCTCCACATGAACGCGCCCACGACCTCCGGTGCGGCAACGGCTGCGGTGGCGGACATTGAAGTCAACCGCGACGAGCTCGATGCATCGATCGAGCAGTTCGTGGTCAAGAACCCCGGCTACTATCAGCAGGCCTTCCACAAGATCCACGACACCACATCGGGCATCCCGATGACCTTCAACACGGCAGCCGCGCTGCTCGGGCCGCTTTGGTCTGCGGCGCGGGGCGTGTGGGGTCTGTTCTGGGGCTTCCTGATCCTCGAGATCATCGCCTGGGTGCAAATCGGGCGCGGAACCTGGGGCGAGCTTGGCGCCGCCGATCTTCAGCGCGCACTGGAACAGGAATCGCGCGCCCAGGACTTCTTCGACCGCGCGGCCGCAGCGATCGCCAATGGCGACGACGGCTCGCGCTTTGAAACGCTGGGCAACAACCTCATGCTCGCCGCTGAGCGCAGCCGTGCGGCAGCCGACGCGGCTGCGGCCGACGGGTTCATGATCCTTGTCAGCGGCCTGGCCCTCTTGGCGATTCTGCGCATCGGCCAAGGCATCTGGAGCAACATCGCCTACGAGAAGCAATATTCCGACTGGCGCGTGAAGCCCGACGAAACGCCCTCCGGCATCGACAATATGAGCGCCCTGTTCGGCGGCCTTCTGGTCCTGGCGGTGATGCCGCTGACCATCTACCGCTTCACGGTGGAAAATGTGCCGGACTATCTGACCGCGTTCCCGGCCAATTCCGACACCTATTCAAACACCGCCCGCTGGCTTGAAGGGCAGATCGACTCCGCCGCGGCTGCAGGTTCGGGCACGTTCGATGGCATCGTCCTTGCCGTGCGCTCGGTGCTCGACACCGTCTCGCTGGCGCTCATGGGCACGCCATGGCCGGTGGTTATGATCGTCATTTGCGTCATCGCTTGGCGCTCCGCCGGCCCGCGGGTCGCGATCTTCACGGCCGCCGCGCTCGCCTACATCGCCTTCCTTGGCTATTGGGAAATCGCCATGGAAACGGTGGCGCTGGTGGGGGCCGCCGTGGTGCTGTGCGTCGTCATCGGCATTCCGCTGGGCATCTGGTTCGGCAAGTCCGAGCGCGCCTACAAGTTCGCCGAGCCGGTGCTCGACCTGATGCAGACCTTGCCGGCCTTCGTGTACCTGATCCCGATCATCGCCTTCTTCGGCACGGGCAACCCCCCGGGCATTTTGGCGACCATAATTTTCGGCATGCCGCCCGTGGTGCGATTAACCGCGCTGGGGGTTCGAGGGGTGCCCGACAGCATCAAAGAGGCGGCATCCGCCTTCGGTGCCTCGGGTCGGCAGATCCTGCGCGACGTCGAAATCCCGCTGGCGCTGCCCTCCATCATGACGGGGGTCAACCAGACCATCCTGATGTGCCTGTCGATGGTGGTGATCATCTCGCTCATCGGTGGCGGCGGCCTTGGCCAGGTGATCCTCGAAGCGCTGCAATTCGCCGCCAAAGGCCCCGGCCTTCTCGGTGGGTTCGCCATCCTGTTCGTTGCCATGGTCATCGACCGCATCGTCCAGGGCGCGTTCCGCCGCTCCGACCTCAAGAACTAACCGCTCGTTTCTCTCAACGCGCAACGCAAAGGACCCCAACGTCAATGCACGTGACCTATCTCAAGAAAGCCGCCAAGACCGCCGAGAGCGATCAGCATGATGTCCAGGCCATCGTGCAGGAGATGCTTGAGAAGATCGAAGCGGGCGGCGACGCGGTGGCTGCCGACTATTGCCGCACGCTCGACAAGTGGGACGGCCCGATCGTCGTCGAGCGCGAGGCGATTGATGCCGCCATTGCGCGGGTTCCCGAGCGCTTAAAGGACGATATCCGCTTCGCCCATGACAATATTCGCCGCTTCGCCGAGGCGCAGCGCGAGACCATTGGCGAGACGAGCATCGAGATCGTGCCCGGGCTGGTTGCAGGGCAACGGCAGATCCCCGTGTCGGCAGCCGGCTGCTACGTGCCTGGTGGCCGCTACAGCCATATCGCATCCGCGATCATGACCATCACCACCGCCAAGGTTGCCGGCGTGCCGCATATCGCGGCCTGCTCGCCGCCCAAGCCGGGTGAAGGGATCCCCGCGGCGATCCTCTACACGATGGATCTGTGCGGTGCGGACGCCATCCTCAACATGGGCGGCGTCCAGGGCATCGCCGCCATGGCGTTCGGGCTGTACGGCCTGCCCAAGGCCGACATTTTGGTCGGGCCTGGCAACCAGTTCGTTGCCGAAGCCAAGCGGCTTCTGTTCGGCCGTGTGGGCATCGATATGTTCGCGGGCCCCACCGACTCGATGGTCATCGCCGATGCCACCGCTGACCCGAAGATCGTCGCCTGGGACTTGGTGGGCCAGGCCGAGCACGGTTACAACTCGCCGGTCTGGCTCGTCACCGATCGCGAGTCCTTCGGCCGCGAAGTGATGGACATCGTCCCCCAGCTGATCCCGCAGCTACCAGAAACCAACGCCAAGAACGCCGAAGCGGCGTGGCGCGATTATGCCGAGATCATCCTGTGCGCCGACCGCGAAGAAATGGCGGCGGTCTCTGACAGCTACGCGCCGGAGCACCTGCATGTGCAGTGCGCCGATCTTGATTGGTGGCTGGGCCGCCTGTCTGCCTACGGCTCGCTGTTCCTCGGCGAAGAGACGACCGTTGCCTTTGGCGACAAAGCGGCGGGGCCGAACCATGTGCTGCCGACCTCTGGCGCGGCGCGCTACACCGGCGGGCTTTCGGTGCACAAATACATGAAGACCGTCACCTGGCAGCGCGCCACCCGCGAAGGGGCACGGCCTGTGGCCGAGGCGACGGCCCGCATCTCACGGCTCGAGGGGATGGAAGGCCATGCCCGCACGGCGGATATTCGCCTGCAGAAATACTTCCCCGATGAGGCCTTCGATCTGAAGGCGACCGGCTAGTCCGATCCGCTAGGCGCGCTTGGGCAGAGGCACGACCCGCTTCTGCCCGCCTGCCCGGAGCCGCTCGGCGAGCGCATCGATGCCCTCGGCTTTGGCGAAATAGAAGCCCTGTAGCAGCGACACATCGAGCGACGACAGATAGTCGACATCGCTCTGCGCTTCGACACCCTCTGCCACGGTGTCGAGGCCGAGGTTCTGCGCCATCGCCGCGATGGTCGACAGCAAGGGTTTGGAGTTCTCGCGTGAGCCCAGTTGCGAGACGAAGCTGCGATCGATCTTCAGCGTGTCGAACGGCAAGTCCGACAGGATCGACAGGCTCGAGTAGCCGACGCCGAAATCATCAACCGCGAATCGCACGCCACGCTGTTTAAGTTGCTCGATGACACCGCGCAGCATGTCCGGCGCGCGCACGGCCACCGTTTCGGTGACCTCAAGCTCAAGGCAGCGCGGGTCAAAGCCGGTCTCTTTGAGGAGCCCGTCAACGGTAGCCACAAAGTCATCCTTGAACAGCTGCGACGGCGACACGTTCACCGAGACATGGATGGGCATGCCGGCCGCGTGCAGCGCGCCAATGTCCTGCATGGCCCGTTTGAGTACGAAGTTCCCAAGTTCAGCGATGACGCCAATATCTTCGGCGAGCGCGATAAACTCAGACGGCTGGACGACCTCGCCGCACCGGCGGGTCCAGCGCGCAAGCGCTTCGGCCCCAACAACCGACTGGTCACGCGCATCCACCTGCGGCTGATAGGCAACCTGCAAGTCGCCATTCTTCAGCGCCTCGACGAGCTCGATCTGCAGGTCGGCACGGCGCTCAACCGCGTCGAGCAGATCGGCGCTGTAGGGCACCACGCGCCCCCGGCCGGACTGTTTGGCGTGATACATCGCCAGGTCCGCCTTGCGGATGATGCCATCCACGCCGCGCCCCTCTTGCGGATAGGGGCACAGGCCGATGCTGCACCCGATACTGAAGCTTTGCGTTTCCACCTTGAAGGGCTCTTCAAGGCTCGCCATCAGCATCTCAGCGAGCTGCGCGGCCTGGCCATCATCGGAGCCGCGCACAAGCACAGTGAACTCATCCCCGCCAAGGCGCGCCAGATGGGTGCGGGCGCCGGTTTCTTCGTCAAAGCGCGCGCAGACGGCAAGCAGGCGGCCCGCCACATCGCGCAACACCGCATCGCCCGCTGAGTGGCCCATCACATCATTGACCGCCTTGAACCGATCAAGGTCGATGAACAGCACATGGCCACCAACATTGCCCTTGCCATAGGCGAGCGCTTTGCCAAGCTTGGCCCGGAACGAGGCCCGGTTGGCGAGGCCCGTGATGCTGTCTCGATAGGCGAGATCTTCAATCTCCGCGATGTTGCGGCGGATCGCGCCAAGCATGGTTTGGAAGCCCTGCTCAAGATCACCGAGCTCATCGCGGCCGCGCCGCTCCACCTCAGCGCTCCAATCGCCTTCGCGCACCATGTACGCGATATCGGTCAGAGCTTCGACACGCCGGGTGGCGCGCAAAACGATCAAAATCGTCGCCGCCGTCAGGACGAGCGCGGCAAAGGCCGCAACCCATAGGCTGCGTTCGCGGGCGGCGAGCGCTTCAGCGGCGATATCGTCGAACGACCGCACCACGCGGATCACACCCGCGGAGGAGTTCAAATACGCAATCGGCGAATACACCGTGACGCCAGTGTCCCCTTGGACGACCGCCACAGTGCCGTTGCGCGCCGCTTCCATCACATGGCTTTGATCGATCGCGGCCGTTTCGGCTTCATTGAGCGCCCGGTCGCTTGCGAGCAACCGGCCACGCCGATCGAGCACCGCGATGCTTTGGATGACCTCGCGATCTGCGAGCCCATCGAGCTGAACCTCCAGCTCAAAAAAAGTCCGGTTGAGAATGCTGTCGACGGCCAGGCGGCCCACGCTTTGGGCGAGCCGCAGAGTCTCCGCCTTCGCCGAAGCCTGCGCCGTCTGCAAGGTGGCGCGCGTGTTCAGATGCGAGCCGACGAGCGATGCAATGATCAGCACCAGCACGATCGGCAGCGCGATCTGCACCCACAGCCGGCCCAGCGGCCCTTGACGATAAAGGCTACCCATAGCGGTTCACCAACCAGCCAGCGTCCGCCGCTAGAACATGCCGCCCTGATCGAGCAGGCTGAGCCGTTCGTTGAGCGTCTCAACGGTCGCGTCCAGTCCCTCGGGGAACTGGTCGAAACGCACCGTGTTCGACCAGTTCTCAAGCACCCGGCGGCCCTCGTCATGATCATCCATGTCGAGCAGCAGATCGGTCAGCCAAGTGACGTCGCTATCCGCCAGGCCGGGGTGACGCACCACCATGTGCCGCGGCACGGCCATGGTGCGCGCGATGGAGATGATCTCGCCATCGGACTCTTCGATAATCTCTTGGGCGTCAGCCATGCCGATGGTCATGATGTCGATCTCGCCATCGAGCAGCCACTGCGTGCCAACCTCATCATCGCTGTAGAACAGCGAGTTGACCGCATCGGGCTCACGCGGATCATCAAGATGGAACATGGTGACCACGTCCGCGCCCGCTGCGAGCACTTCAGAGCGCGGCAGATAGTGGCCAGAGGTCGATTCAGGCTCTTCGAAGCCGAGGACCTTGCCCTCAAAATCCGCGAACCCCTCGATGCCGGAATCGGCGCGGACCAAGAACTCGCTCCAGAACTCCGACACGCCGCGACGCCAGCGGCGAAGCATGGGCTGTGCGCCACTGGCATTGGCGATACGCAGAGCCACCAGCGGGCTGTCGATATAGATATGCGCGCGGTCGCGCAGGAACGCTTCAACCATCAGGTCCGAGCGCGGAATGATGATGACCTCCACCAAGGTGAAGGATGAGCCCTCAAGATTGTCTTCGACATAGTTAGCGAAGCCGCGATAGCGGCGCATTTCGCGCTCGCTATTGTCCGACAGGCTGGCAATCACAAAGGTTTCAGACAGGGCGGGCGAAGCCATCAGGCCCAGCGACAGCAAAGCGGCCACTACCGCGCCGACGGCGCGCGCAAATACGGTGTTGCCAAACATAGCACCCTCCAGTCCGTTCAAAGTGCGGCGGACCATAGGGGTGGCGAGTTAATAGGACCCCTGTGCCGGGCGGCTTCTGTTAGCCAGCGCTAATGATTGCTTGGCCGCTTGCAGGCAGGCCTGTCCAATATTGGGACAGGTGACGCCCGCATTGGGGATCTCGGCTCAGTTCAGCCTCAATGGCTCTGCGAGAAGATCGATGATAGCTGCATGGATCTGCGCGCGGTTCGACCCTGGAGGGTCAGTGCACACTGGGTCGTCGGCTTCGCTCGCCAAAATCGCTTCACCGGCCGGCTTACAGACTGGCATCGCACTGAAATGGTAAGCGGGGTCAAACCGCTCAAGGCGCGCCTCCGGCAGCAATGCCGAGAGGCCGCTACGGTCAAAATCGGTATCGACCATACGGTCCCCTTCGCCGCCAAAGCCGACGATTAGGGTGGATGGCACAAGGCCCGCAACGTCGGCCGCTTCAAGCCCCCAGACGAAGCCGGGATCGATGGCCGCCACATGGCTGATCCGCGCATCGGCGTAGGGCGCGTTCCACCGCTGAGGGTCGACATCTTGCAGCCGCACGCCGTCGGAAAGGAACAGGTCGCAAGCCTCCATCACCTCGCGATAGACCTCGCACGCATCGACAATGCCGGCACGATTCCCCCTCGCGCCACCAAGGGTCAGCGCGGTCCAGCCACCATAGGAGAAGCCGGCAGCCATGATCCGCGTCCGGTCGATGGCCTGAGAGAGCGTTTCATCCACCAACAGATGGTCGAGGACGGCGCTGATGTCCTCAGCGCGGGTCCAATGGGCAATCCCCTTGGACATCTCAAAATCGCCCCAAGTCGAGTTTGGATGGTTCACCATCGCCACCACCGCGCCGCGCCGCGCGAGCCCGGCACCGAGCCACGCCTGCGCGCGGTCTGTGCCGCCCAGCCCATGGCTAAAAAGGACGAGCGGATAGGGACCCGCGCCGAGCTGGCCATCCACGCGCGCGTCCACGCCCTGGAACACTGGGTTGTCCGCGTAAAGCGTCGGCTCGCCTAACCCCGTGCTTGGGTACCAGACAGCCACACGCGTTCGGGCATCATGGTCAGGGAGAAATACCTGCATGATCTGCAGGCCCGGCACCTGGCCAGGCTCAGCTGGTTCCGCGTGCGCGCGGTTGGGCAGCGCCGCAGCCGCAGCCAGAGCGCCGATAACGAGAAACAGAAAAAGGTCGAGGGCTTTCGGGTGCACCCGCATGGGTCACCTCCTGTGCGTTGGTGGCTTCGATACCTCCGCACATGCCCCTATGGAGAGAGCTTGGCGTCCTCGATCGCGATTAAGGTCGTCAAATGCGCTCGCCCGAGCTACCGCTCAGCCGCAACTTTGAAGAGCCACTGGATGCCAACCTTTCCCATTCCCGTCTTTGTCAGCTGCGTCCTGGAGTTCGCAGCCATGCGACTCTGGCACCATCGCGGACGGTTCGATGCCATCACCGGGCTGCTTCTCCTGTGCGCCGTCCAATCACTGATCATCGCGCTTAACCAGCACTATCAGGTGCCGAGCATGCGCTACCTCCAGCCCATGGTCGGCGCGCTCATCCCGCCGACCGCGTGGCTTACCTATCGCCGCCGCCTTGAGGCGGTCGACGCCCTCCACCTGCTAGGCCCCGGCGCCGCACTCTTGGCGCTGCTCCTCACGCCCGGATTACTCGACGCACTGCTTCCGGCCCTGTTTGCCACTTATGGGGCGGCCATAATCGTCCACGCGCGGCGCGGTGCGGACGGCCAACCAAACGCGCGGCTATCGAGCGGCGACGTGCCGGCTCACATCTGGCTCGTCATCGGCGCAGTGCTGGTTGCCTCCGCCTTCAGCGACGTCTTGATCGTCGCCGCCCAAGCGCTTGGCTACCCGATGCTGCAAACGTGGATCGTTAGCGTGTTCGCGGTTGGCAACCTGCTGATCATCGGCATGCTGAGCCTGTCGCCGCATCTACAAACTGTCGACGAGGAGCCACCAGGTGGCGACGCCCGCACAGATGCTCCGCCTCCACCCGAGCCAGACGCGGAGATTTGGGAGCGCGTCCAGGCCTACATGGCGCGCCATGAGCCCTATCTCGATCCAGACCTGACATTGTCGCGCCTAGCGCGGAAACTTGGCATGCCGGCCAAGGTGCTCTCGACAACGATCAACCGGGCGACCGGTGGCAACGTCTCGCGCTACATCAATGAAGCACGCATCGAAGCTGCGCAGCGGGCGATCCGTGATGGCGAGGCGATCACCAGCGCGCTTTATGCCTCAGGCTTCAATACCAAATCGAACTTCAACCGCGAGTTCCGCCGCTTTATGGGGATGAGCCCCAGCGAATGGCTGGCGCAGGCGAAGGCGGCGCCAACCGACCAGACCTAGCGGAGCCTAACCGCCCCCTCTAAACCAGCCCCGCGCGCCTGGCGAACGGGTCGAGGGTGGGGTCATCGTTCCAATGGTATTCGCTCCAGAGCGCGACCTTCTCGGCCACTTCGCGCCCATGCATCAAGGCGATGGCGCCCAGCGCCATGTCCATACCTGCCGAAACACCGGACGAGGTGATGAACCGCCCATCTTCAACCCAGCGCGCTTCGCGCTGCCAATGAACCTTGGGGCCCTGGCTCGCCACCCAGTCAAAGGCCAATTTGTTGGTGGTCGCCTGCCGGTCATCGAGCTGGCCCGTCTTCGCCAACAAGGCGCTGCCGGTGCACACAGTGAGAACATATTCGGCCCGGTCGGCGGTCTCGCCGATCCAGGCGAGGAGCCGCTCATTGCGCACCTCCGTCCGCGTCCCCTTGCCGCCCGGGATGAGCAGAACATCGGGCGCCGGTGCGGCGAGGTAGCTCTCGTCCGCATGCGCGCAGACCCCCTGGTTGCTGCGCACAGGGCCTGGCTCTTCGGCGATCAAGCTAAGCTCGAACTCACCGCGCAAAAGCCCGAACATCTCTAGCGGACCGAACAGGTCCAAAAGCTCAAAGCCTGGAAAAATCAACGCGCAAAGTTTGCGCACGGGTTTACTCTCCGCCCTCGTGGATGCACCCCTTGAGGGCGCGAACGGCCGACCATACCCCTGTCATATAGAGACCACCAAGCCAGAACCAGACCAGAGCCAAGCCACCATCGAGGCAAGCCATGATCACGCTGCGCCCCTTCTCCCGCGCTGACCTACCCACCCTTGGTGCGCTGTTTGGGGCGTCGCGGGCCTCGGTCGGCCTGTTCGACGATCCCTACACAATAGGCGAGCACACGGGCTTCCTCGCGGGCCTGTCCCATGGCGCCGACATAATGGTCGCTGAACGGGCCGGCGCGGTGGCGGGCTTCCTCTCCCATGTCCGCAAGCCGAGCGCGACATCGGGGATGATCACGCACTTGTACGTCCATCCAGACCATCAGCGGACAGGCGTTGGCAGCCGGCTCTTAAGGCACGCGCTGGAGACCCACCCCGGGCCACTGCACCTGTGGTGCTTTGAAGCCAATGCCGCCGGCCGCGCGCTTTATGAAGGCCACGGCTTTCGGCAGGTCGAGCGCACCGACGGCTCCAACAATGATGAGGGCCTGCCCGACATTCGCTATGTTTGGGATGGGGTTGGGTCGACAACGACACGATGACCGAAGACGACAAGCTCATCCACAACGAGCGGCTGAAACTGCTCGCGGCCTTCCTCAACGGGCTCGGCATTGCCCTGTTCGCCGTTGGCGGGCTCGCGCCGCTGTTCTCGGCGCTCAACGGGTCCAACGAGCCCGGGCTCATCAACCTCGCGACCCGCG
>JAHCMG010000022.1 GCA_019192585.1 Devosiaceae bacterium MH13 | reverse complement strand
CAGCCTCCGCGACGCCGTCGCGGGCGCTGGGGTCGGCAAAGACGGCGTCAACCGCCGCAAGCACGTCACCGCGCGAGCGGAACGACAGCGTCAGCCCCAGCCGCGCATCGAAGGGCGTTTCGGCTTGCTGCGCCTTGGTTTCAAGCGCCCGCCGCGTCGCCCGGAACGCGCGCGGATCGGCACCCTGGAAGGAGTAGATCGATTGCTTTTCATCGCCGACGGCAAAGAAGGTTGGCGGGCCGGCCTCGCGCCTGCCCTCGCCGACGAAAAACTCATCGGCCAAGGCCCGGATGATGCTCCATTGGCGTGGCGAGGTGTCCTGCGCCTCATCGACCAGAATATGGTCGATACGCTGGTCCATCTTGAAGCGCACCCAGTCGCGCGCATCCGAACGGGTCAATAGGCTCGCGGTGCGGTCGATCAGATCATCGAAATCCAGAAGGCCCGCGCGTGCCTTCTGCCGCTCGAAGGTCTCAAGGGCCGCGAGCGCCAGATGCATGAGGTTGATATGGCCCGATTGCGCCAGCAGGGCGGACGCGCGGCGCTGTTCAGCTTCGACCCAATCGAGCGCATCGGGCAGGGCCTCGCGGACGCGGAAGAAGTAGCTGCTTTTCGGCTCACCATCGGCGTTCAGCTTGAGGCTGCCATCCGTATCCCGTGCGTAAGCCGCGCGCGCTGACCCGCTTTTGGTGAACAGCGCCTCATCGTACGCGGCCCGGCGTTCGGCGGGGCTGGGCGCGTTGAGTGCCGCACTCAACAGCCGCGCGTTCTTTTGATCGGTCGCCGTGCCCGCGTCCGCTGTGTCACCGATCGCTTCGATGCGCGCCGGTGTCAGGTAAGGCGAGTTCGCCAGCGGATCACGGATCGCTTGCCGCACCGCCTGAGGGTTGCTGATCTCGCAGCCAATCGCTTCGGCATGGCGCGCGGAGAGGACCTGGAGGCGATCTTCAACCGTTTGCGCCGCCGTGTCTTCAAAGCCGGCGAGCAGCGCCGACCGGTTGGCGAGAACGGCGTCGATCGCCTCTTCAAGGCTTGCATCGGCAAAAGTGGCCAACGCGCCTTCGAGGCTCTCGGCAAGCGCCGGATCTTGCCCCGTGCCCGCCCGTACAAAGACCGCGTCGCGCGCGGCCTGCATCAGCTGCGCGGCGTCGCGGTCGTCGAGGACGCGAAAGGACGCGGCGACATTCGCCTCAAGGGGGAACTGGTGCAGCAGGCTTTCGCAGAAAGCGTGGATGGTTTGGATCTTCAGCCCGCCGGGCGTCTCAAGCGCTTGTGCAAACAGCGCTCGTGCCCGCCGCAACGCTTGCGAGCCAGTGGAGACCCGGTGGCCGTAGCGCTCGGCGAGCAGTGTGGACAACTGTTTGTCATCCAGCCGCGTCCAGCCGGCGAGATCGTCGAACACCCGCTGCGCCATCTCCGCTGCCGCGGCCTTGGTGAAGGTCAGGCACAGGAGGCTCGCAGGGTCGCAGCCATTGAGCAGCAGGCGCAGGACGCGCTGGGCCAGAACGAAGGTCTTACCGGCGCCCGCATTGGCGCTGACCCAGGCCGACTGTCGCGGGTCGCTGGCGCGGCTTTGGGCCTGCTGCGTGGCGGCCGGGATGGCGGGCCGGGTTTCACTGACCTTGGGCTCGCGGGCATCTGGTGCGCTAGCCATCGGCGCCCTCACCGTCTTCGCCGCCCGTGTTGCTCCACTCCTTGACCCGGGCGAGATGGTGGAAGCGGGCCCGATCGGTCTGCCGCATCGGCCGGGCGAGCGGCACAAACGGCGCGCCCGCAAGGAACGAGGCCCAGAGCGTGCGCAGCTGCTCCAGCGCGCCTTGCGGGTTCAGCGTCTCGCGGCCAAACGGCTTGGCCGGCTCGCTCCACACCGTGGTGCCAAGCTTGATGTAACGGCCCGCATGGGCCTTAAGCGCGGGCACGCCCTCAAAGGCGCCGGCTTCCAGCAGCGCTGCGGTTAATGGCAATTGCGGCGCAAGGCCTTGCTTGAGCTGCTTGGCCGAGGGCGGCGAGCCGGTTTTGAAATCGATGATCTCCGCGTCGCCGGCGCGCAGCTGGTCGAGCCGGTCGGCGCGGCCGGACAGGATGCAGGTTTGCCCCGCGACCTGCAGCTCCAACCGGGCCGCGACTTCGGCGTGGCGGGCGCTCAAAGCGCTCTGCCGCGCGGCCTCCCAAGCCAGATAGCCCGGCGCCATGGCTAGAAGGCGTTCACCCCACAGGGCGCGCAGGGCCGGGAAGGGCACCGCGGCATCCAAGAGCCGCCCGACCTCGGCCGCATAGATCGGTGGCCACGCTTCTGGGGGCTCGCCATCCAGCGTCGGCGCGATGGTTTCAAGCAGCGCATGGACCAGCGTTCCGCGCTCCGCCGGCCCGGGCGGCTCGCCCAAGCCGGGCGCCTCTTCCAGGCCCAGCACACGCTTGGCGTAGACGGCATAGGGGTCGCGGATCAGCGGCTCGATATCGGTCACCGAAAGCCGTGTGGGCGGATGTTTGGGCCGAGGCTCGGGCCTTGGGCAGGGGCGCACGGCGTCCGCCCGATCCAGTGTGGCGGCCGCGCCCAGCACCACCGCGCCGCGGGCGCGCATCGCCTCGCCGGTTGAGGGCGGCAGGTAAGCGAGCAAACGCTGCAACCAGCGCGACGCAACCGTTGGCGCGCCATCGACCTTGAGGGCGCGGGTCAGGGTCACCTTCGGTGTGCCCAAAGCCTGTTCGATGTCGTGGGCCGACAAGCCAATGCGCCGCTCCGGCGCATCAAGATCGAGACCCGCCATCATCGCCCGCGAGAGGAACGGGTTGGCCGAGGGCAAAGCCGGCCAGGCCTTCTCATCGAGGCCACCCAAAATGAGATGGTCGGCCGGCTGAAGCCGCGCCTCCAGCGGGCCCCAGATGACGGGGCCATCACCGGGTAGCGGGTTGGGCCGGACCGTAGGCTCGGCCAGAAGCGCTTCAAACAGGTGTGCGGCATCGGAGAGGCCCACCGTAAGCCCGAAATCGGCGGCCTCGGCGAGGCCAAGCTTCAAGGCAGCAGCGCTCTCGCCAGCGGGGCCTGCATAAAGCGGGTTCGGGCTGCCGGTGTGGGCGTCCGTTGCCAGTCTCTCGGCAACCGCAAAGAGCGCATCGGTGTAGTCGCTGAAGGCGGCGGCGCTCTCGTTTTCGGCGAGTTGGGCAAGGGGCTGATAGGCGCTTTCCAAACGCGCCAACAGGTCCAGAGCGAGCGCGTCATCGGTTTCATCCGTGCCGCGCCGCAGCTGCGGCTCGTGGCCCGCACTCCCCTGCGTGACGGCCTCGCGCCGGGCCGCAATGGCTGCCCGGATCGCCTCAAGACCCGGCGGCAGGGCGGTGCCGCGCAACGCCAGACGCTCCAACACGCGCGCCGCACGCCGCGTGGTTGCGGGCGTCTGCCCGAGCGCGCACAGCGGATGCTTGAGCAGCGTCAGCAGCGAAATGGCCGAGAAGCGCGACCGCCAAGCTTGCGCCACGGCGATCAGGAAGCGGCCCGGCGCGGTTTCGCGCAGCGGCTCGCCGGCGGAATCATCGGCCACCAGATCAAACCGCGCCAAATCGAACTGCACGCGGCGCGCTAAGGTCCGGTCTGGCGTGATCAAGGCCACACGCTCGCCGTTCGCCAGCGCGGAGCGCATGCAGAGAGCAATGGCCAGGCTTTCGGCCGTTTCCGTTGGCGCTTCTAAGAGATCGACATTGGCGAAAGCGCTGTCGGCATCAACAAGAGCGGGACGGGCGGCCGCCCACAGATCGGTGTGAGACGCCGGCAAGAGGGCCATTGAGACAAATGGTTGTCTCTGGCCCACACTGCCTAAGGCCCGCACCTCTTCGCGCGACGTTTCCATCATCGCGAGCAAGCGGTGCAGGGCCTGCTGCGGGTGGCTCGCGGCGTCGGCATCGTCGCCATCAAGAGCCGCCAGGGCGGGGTCCGGCAGCTGGGTGTCGAGGCCTGGCAGCACAACGGCGCCGCGCGGCATGGTCGCCACGGCGCGCAGGAACCGCGCCGTCGCCGGAATCGAGCCCGTCGAGCCCGCTACGATGATCGGTCCCTGCAAGCCTTCGTCACGTGCCGCTTCGGTAAGCAATCGGGTCCGGGCATCGAGCAACAAGCGCCGGCGCGTCGCCGGATCGACCGCCCCCGTCTCGGCCAGGATCGCCGGCCAGTTTTGGGTCACAAGCGCCATGAGATCGAGCGTCAGCTGCCAGTAGGCCGCATAGTCCTCGGGCACCAGGTCCGCGAGTGCGGACCACTCGCGTTCCTCGGTGGCCACCTGGTCGATGAGGCGCGCGAGGGCCGACGCAAGGTGGGCGCTTTCGGTTGCCGACTGCGGAAAGGCTGGCTGCCCTTGCACGCCGGCATCCGCCATGGATTGCCGGATGCGCTCACCGGCCGCATCGATGAGCCGGGTAAGGATCAGCCGGCGCCACAAGGGCGAGATGGACGGCGGAACGGCCTCCGGCGCACCGGCGCTCACTGTCTCCGCGCGCTGCGGATCATCCGATGGCTCAGCGGGTGAGAACGGCTCTTCAAGCGCTTCATCTTCCGCCGCATCGGCCAGCGTCCGGATGCGCGGGAGGAGGGCCACGCCGCCTTGCGCGGCAGCCAATGTTTCGGCGAAACTCCGCGCCGCGCGGCGGGTTGGCAAATAGATCGTGGTGTCGAGACGGAGCGCCAGGTCGGTGGGGTCACCGACGTTGAGATCGCCGGCAAGCCAGCTTTCCGCCAGCTGCCTGAGGAAGGGCCGTTCGGGCGGAATGGTGAAGACGTTGGGCCGCTGGCGCGTCATCGGGGCAGATGGCCCTATTGGGTCAGCGGTGTCCAGCGGCGAGTAGGGCTTGCTCGGCTTCGGTGATGGCGTCAGGCGTGCCAACGGTGAGCCAAAGGCCTTTCAAGGGCAGGCCAAAGAGGCGGCCTTCTGCGAGCGCGCGGTCGAAGAGCACATTCAGCGAAAACGGGCCGTCGGGCACATCACCGAACAAGCTCGCCTG
>JAHCMG010000210.1 GCA_019192585.1 Devosiaceae bacterium MH13 | reverse complement strand
AGTTCGCCTGGGGCCATCCCGGCCTCTCTAGCCTTGAAACGGCGCTCACAATCCGACGACAGGCCGGGCGAAACAATGTCGGTTTGGTCCTGGACAGCTACCATCTGACGCGCACAGGGGGCCAGGCGAGCGCGCTGCAAGACTTGTCGGCAGACGATATCGGCCACGTACAGATCAGCGACGTGCCCACCGGTCCGCCGCCCACGCAACGCCCGCCGACGGACCGCCTGCTGCCTGGCGAGGGGACAATCGACTGGCCGTCCTTTTTAGACGGTCTCGCGGCATCGGGGTATCGAGGCTACCTGTCGCTCGAAGCACCCAGCCCCCGGGTTTGGAGTTTGCCACCGGAGACCCTCGCGCAGGACACGCTTTCCGGGTTGCCGCGGTAGCGCAGGCCCACAGCGATCCTGAGACGGGACTACGCAGGCCCCATGAAGAAATTGGGGATCCACAAGGAGATGGCCGGCGTGGTCGCCAAAATGGCGAGGACGATGAGCAGCGGAATAAAGTAGGGCAGAACCGCCGCCACGATCTCTTCAAACGGCGCTTTGGATATGCGGGCCACGATAAACAGCCCCAGCCCTAACGGCGGCGTCGCCAGACCAAGAATGAGTGACATCTGCAAGACGATCCCGAAATGGACGCGGTCGATGCCGTAGGCGTCAACGAGCGGCAGGAGGATCGGAACCAAGAGCAGTTTGATGGTCACGCCGTCGATGAACAGGCCAAGCATGAGAAGGAAGACCATCACCACAACAAGGAAGAGCATCGGCGTGTCGATAAGGCCCGGAATGGCCCGGGCCATGTCCTGCGGGATCTGCTCGATCGCCATCAGCCAGCCCATGCTCGCGGCGAAGCCAATGATCAGCATGATCATGGAGGTGATGAGGACGGTCTCGGTCAGCGCCTTAAACAGCGCCTGCCAGGTGAGCGTTCGCAGGATCGCGCCGAGAAACAGGACGTAGACGCATGCCAGAACCCCAGCCTCGGACGCCGTCGCGATTCCGCTGAGGATGCCACCCATGATGATCGCAGGCGCAATCAGTGCCGCGGCGCCCGCCAGCGTGTGGCGCCAGATCTCTTTAAGCGGTGCCCTCTCTTGCGTCGGGAACTCCCGGCGGGTAGCTAGGAACCGGTTGAAGATCATCAAGCTAAGCGCGACCAGCAGCCCAGGCCCGATACCGGCAAGGAACATGCGTGCGACCGAGACATTGGCCAGAAAGGCATAGACCACCAGCGGAATGGACGGCGGGATGAAGGGCGCCACGATGGCCGATACGACCGTGATGGCCGAGGCGAAAGAGGCCGTGTAGCCCTTCTCGCGCATGGCCCGGATCTCCACGGCTCCCAGCCCCGCGATATCGGCCGTCGCCGCGCCGGTGCCCCCGGCCAGCATGACCGAGGCCAGAACGTTGACCTGCGCCAAGCCCGCCCGGAAGTGACCAACCAATGCGTTGGCCAGGTTGAAGATCCGCTCAGTCACGCCGATGGCGTTCATCAGGTTTCCGGCCAGAACGAAGAACGGGATCGCCAGGAGTGAGGCGTTGGATGCGGCCTCCAGCGCCTTCATTGGCACGATCCAGAGCATCTCGCCGAAACCCGCCAGGGCGAGCGCCCCAATGACCGCGACGCCAATGGCGATGATGACGGGCGTCTTCAAAATGATGAGGCCAAGAAACGCGCTGAACAGTGCGACGGCAGTCATGGGGCGGCTCCTAGGCCTCGCCCTGTGTCAACGTGCGGATGGAACCACGCAGCCTGAGGACGAATTCCACCGCAATGAGAAAACAGGAGAAAAAGAAGGGGATGGCCAGCCAGTATCTCTGGATCCCAATAAGGTCGATTGTGCCAACCTGCCGGGGGATCAGAACAGGCGCTTGCGCCAAGATGAGGATCATAAGACCGACCACGATGAAGCAGACGAAAGCTTCCGTCGCTGCGGCCACGCGCGGTGGCATGCGGCGGGTGGCAATGTCGATCGCAACATCCTGACCGCGCCGATAGATAACAAAGAAGGAGAAGAAAATCATCCAGACAAAGAACACGCTTGTGAGCGGGAACACCCAGATGATGCCTTTGTCGAACAGGAAGCGTGATGTGATGTTGACGAAGTTTATCGCCAACATCGCAAACAGCAGGCCGTTGGCGATGGCCAAGAAGGTTTTCTCGGCAACCGCCAACGCTTTTTCGGTGGTTTGGACCAGGGTCACGTGTGTCTCACACGCCCCCGATCAGCGGGTCGCTTGCACCGTGGCAACGAAGCCCTCTGGCAACTCCCCTTGCGCGTCCAGTTCCGCGTAGAAGTCCGCCATCGTGGCCAAGATTGGGCCCGTATCAATCTCTTGATACGTGACGCCGGCTTCCATCATCCGACCGATGGCTTCGTCGGCGATGGCCGCAGTCATCGGTGCGAACTCGGCCGCGACTTCGTTATAGGCCGCAAGGATCTGTTCGCGTGTTTCGTCGCTCAGATCGTTCCAGATCTGGGCGTTCGCCATGAAAGCGATGCCTTGCGGGTACTCATTGTGCCGAACGATGTTGGGCGCAACTTCATGGAAACGCATCGACTCGACCAAGGAGATCGGGCTGTTCACCGCTTCCACGATACCGCGGCCGATGGATTCATAAACGTCGGTCCATGCGAGCGTGCGCACTTCAGCGCCAAGATGGCGCCATGCCGCTGCCGCCAGTTCGTTGGGGTGCATACGCAGTTTGAGGCCCTCAATGTCCTCAAGACCACCTACCGGCTGGGCCGTCACCATAACCCTATAAGGGCCACGCACCATCAGGGTCTGGTCGCCAATAACGGTGATGCCCGCCTCGTCCTCGATCTGCGAAATCCAGCCGTCGACGAGATCACTGGCCATAAAGCGCGCCCAGTGCTCACGGTCGTCAAACAGGAACGGCGCGCTCATGAAGGTGATGTCGGGAACCCATTTACGAAGATAGGCGCCGCCTTCGGGGTAAAGGTGAACCGTACCGAGCTGAAGTTGCTCAAGAATGGCATCGTCTTTCCCGAGCTGTTCACTGGGATAGACCTCAACGGTGATTTCACCGCCGGTTCTCTCGGCGATCCTGTCGGCGAAAGCCTGGAACATTCTGCCTTCGATGGACTCGGCGGTCTGCTTGTGCGCCATCCGCCAGGTATCAGCCAGGGCGCTCGTGACCGGGGTCACCATAAGCGCGGCAGCCGCTACGGCTACGCTGAACTTTAAGAACTTCATTCCGGAACTCCTCTCATCTCAATCTCCCACTCAATCCCATGAAACCTAGCGTTTTTCTTCTTAAAGAGGCAGGGTGATTTGGACGCGAAGGTTCACATCCCACAACGGGGAGCAGGTGAGCGATGCCTAGAAGAAAAGCACCTTTGCTGTGTGCTACGCAAGTGTGCATTTTCCACGAATTGTCGGCTCAAGGTGATAGGCTTCCGTGAGCGGCAGCTGTGCTGTACTACGGGACATTCATAGGCGGGCCCACAACGCTAAACCCAGGCAATCTCAGTGACTTACCAAATCAAAGATATGCCCCATCAGGCTCCAACCGCGCTCGTTGAAAAGGCCGCGCGCGCGGAAACGGCGACAATCGGGCACCGACGTCAGCTTGGCTTTGTCGACCGACGCGTTCAAGGCATCGCGCCTGGCCGGATCGCCGGCACAGCGGTTACACTGGCGCTGCCCGGTCAGGACAGCACGCTCCTGCACCATGTGATCCAGTTTCTGCGGCCGGGCGACGTGCTCGTCATCGATCGGCTGGGCGATGACCGTCACGCCTGTCTCGGCGGCGGAGTTGCCGTTGCGATCAAGGCAACGGGCTGCGCGGGTGTGATCCTCGACGGGCCAGCGACCGACCGGTCGGAAATTCTTGATGAGGGGCTGCCCCTTTGGTGTCGCGGCTTTGCGCCGATCACAACGCGGATCTACGATATTGGCGGGGCCTTCAACGTCGATGTCAGTTGTGGCGGGGCCGTCGCCCATCCGGGCGATCTTGTCATCGCGGACGAAAGCGGCGTTCTGATCATGCCGGCCGACGATTGCGAGGACGATCTCGACTGGGCGCTGTCAAAACAGGCGAGCGAACCGGGCAGTCACGAGAACATGCGCACTGGAGAACGCCTTGGTGACCGGTCGGGCGCGAGCGCCAAGGTCCTCAGTCGGCTCGATCAGAGCTAGCGCGCGCAGCTACACCACACGATCGAGCTCGGGTGGCTCCTCGCCGCGCGAAAGCGCCGAGAGGTTCGCCATCATCCGGTCGACCGTCGGTGCGTAATTGTTTGCCGCCATCGACGCGATATGAGGCGTCACGATGGCGTTCGGCGCGGCGAGTAGCGGATTGTCCGGCTTGATCGGCTCGATGTCGAAGACGTCGAAGGCTGCGCCGCGAAGCTTGCCGGAGATGAGCGCATCGGCGACCGCTTGTTCGTCCGCGATCCCGCCGCGCGCTGTGTTTACGAGCAAGACGCCATCTTTCATGCGCGCGATCGCTTGGCTGTCGATCAGCCGCGACGTCTCAGGCGTGAGCGCACAGTGGAGCGAGACGACGTCGGCCTTGGTAATGATCTCATCGATCGAGGCGCGCCGCACGCCCAACTCAGCTTCCTCATCCGCGCTCAGCGGGTTCGGCTTCGCGTAGAGAACATCGCACCCAAACCCTTTAAGAAGCCGGGCTGTGTTTTTGCCGATATAGCCGAGACCGATCAGGCCAACTGTCGCGCCTGACTGGGTGGCGCAACGGGGACCAACGGTCCATTTGGCCCATTCGCCGGCTTGCATGCCCATATGCCCAGCCACGATGCCGCGCTGCATGGCAAGCATCAAACTGACGGCCGTCTCAGCGACGGGCAGAGCGTTGCTTCCCGTCGTGCGGAGGACGCGAAGGCCCAAGTCACGTGCGGCGTCGGTATCGATATTGTCGTACCCCACGCCCCATTTGTGCACGCCCTTGAGGGCGTTACCGTGTCCGAGCTCCATCATCTCACGGTCGACCGCCATGTCAGCCGTCACCACGAACGTCGCGCTCTTGATCGCCTCCAACTGATCGGCGCGGTCACGGCTCGCAGCCGCAGAGACGGTAAAATCGTCAGGCGCGTGCGACGCAAAACGCGTCAATCGATCCGATGTCAGCGGATCGAGAACAACAAGTGATGCGGCCATCGGCGCACTCCTCTTCAAACTTTAAGTGGCGTCAGCGCCGCTTTCCTCATCTGCGTCCGGGGCATCGCCCGGCCAGAACCGGACGCCCGGGCGCGCGAGCCCGCCGCCAAGCGCCGCAACGACGCCATCGGCCCGCCAGCAGGCGGCACCCGTCATCAGGCCATCTTGGCCAAAGCCGATCATGTTCATACCACCACCAATATGGGGCACCACACGAACCGAATGGCCGCGCGCGCGCAGTCCGGCGGCAGCCTCTTCGCCGTAGACCTGTTCAATTTCGACCTCACCGCCCTCCGTCCAGACACGTGGCGCTTCCACAGCTTCTTGAGGGCTCATCCCATGATCGATCAAATTGATGATCGCCTGAAAGGCAGACGGAAAGATCCGCAAGCCGCCCGGCAAACCCAGAGCGGCAAACGGGGCGCCATCCTTCAGCACGATCATGGGAGCCATGGAGGTCGGCACCCTCTTGCCAGGGGCAATCGACAGCGCGCGCCCCGGGCGTGGATCGAAATTCAACATGTAGTTGTTCGGGATGATCCCCGTCTCCGGCACCATGATGCGGGCGCCGAAGAGCCCATTGATCGTGTGCGTCGCGGTCACGATGGTGCCGTCACGATCCGCGACCGTGACGTGTGTGGTATCGCTCGATTCTCGGGCTACGGTGCTTGCCGCCAAGGGCGTTGCGCGATCGTTGATGGTGGCCCGCAGTTCGGCGGCATAGGGTTTCGATATCAGGCGCTCGACCGGCACATCCACATGGTCCGGATCGCCGCTGTAGCGCCGCCGATCGGCAAATCCGAGCCGCATCGCCTCGACGATCAGGTGAAGGGCTTCGGGAGAGCCAAAACCGAGATCTGCCAGATCGTCAGTTTCGAGAATGTTGAGCATCTGGGGGATGTGAACCCCGGAGGAGGCCGGTGGTGGCGGGCCAGCAATGATGCAGTCTCGATAGGGCGAGAAGATCGCCTCACGTTCAACGCTGCGATAGGTCCGCAGATCCTGCGCCGAAAGGGAGCCATTGTCTTTGGCGGCCCGCTCCACAAGGGCGTCGCCAAGCGGGCCACCATGAAGGCTGTTCGCCCCTTCGCGCGCGATCAGGCTGAGCGTTTCGGCATAGTCGGGCTGTACGAGGCGATCGCCGGGGGAGATAGACCGCCCGCCCGGCCGAAGGATGGATGAAATCACCGGGTCCGCCGCGATGTCGGCTTCGGACTCGCGGATCGCGCCTGCAAGATAGTGTGTTGCAGTAAAGCCGTTGCGCGCGAGCCGAATGGCCGGGGCCACAAGGTCCGCAAAAGGCAACTGGCCATAGGTGTCATGCAACGCGCACCACCCGGTCAGGTTGCCAGGCGTCGCAATCGCGCTACCGCCGACTTGGTTTCGGCGCCCCTCCACCTCAAAGGACAGGGGGTTCTCGACATCCACCAGCGTGAAGTCGTCTGGGCGGGCCCGCCCAGGGCCGGTGCTCATGCAGTCCAAAACACGATGGGTGCCGTCCGCCGTCCGCACATGCATGATGCCGCCGCCGGCGACCCCAACCATCATCGGCTCAACCACCGTCAGCGCGAAAAGGGTTGCCACCGCCGCATCAACGGCATTGCCGCCCGATGCGAGGGTCTCCATGCCTGCCGCCGTTCCGAGCGGATGGTTGGACACAACGACACCGCCGCAGCCACTTGCTGGGTGCTTCTCGCAGGAAATGATGGATGTCTGGGGCACGGTGCTTTCAGATCTCAGACACGTACTAGGCCGGGCTCATTGCCGATGTCGGGGCGTTGAATGCCCGGTGAATAGCATAGCCCGGCGATCAAGACGGGTCTCCTGTTGACCACGGGGAAACGCCTACTCCAATCCAAATGGTTGGGGCATAGGCGGTAGTGCCTCACCATGGCGCAGCAACCACGCCCCCGCCGAACTCCAACCTACACCCCCAGATGCGCCAGCAAGCCCCCATCAACCAAATAGTCGCCGCCGGTGCAGAAGCCGGAGCGGTCGCTGCACAAAAAGGCGATCAACTCGCTCGTCTCGTCCACGGTGCCGACCCGCCCGATCGGGTGGGCGGCGCCAAACTGAGCGATCGCGCGTTCGATGTCGTTTCCGGGGCCGACAACTTCCCGAGCGGCGAACTCCAAAAGGGGTGTGCGGACTGAGCCCGGGCTGATCGAATTGACCCGGACTTTGTCCTTGGCGCAATCCACCGCCATGGCGCGTGTCATAGCGTGAACGGCGCCTTTGGTGGTGGCGTAGGCCAGCACGTTGGTCTGGTTGGCGTGACCTTGCACCGATGACACGTGGACGATCGCGCCTCCCCTCTCCTTCATGAAGGGGTAGGCGTGGTGGCTGGTCAGATAGCAAGAGCGCAGGTTGACCGCCATAACCTTGTCCCAGTGAGCGCTATCGGTCGTGACGATGGTTCCATAGGTCTGGATGGCGGCCGCATTGACCAGGACATCAATGGACCCCCGGGCCTGACCAATTTTTAGAACCCAGCCGCGGACGCTTGCTTCATCGGAGACGTCCACCCGCGTTACTGTTACGTCCAGGTCTCCGATTTCATCGGTGGCCCGCGCATTGTGCGCCTCATCGATCCCGCAAAGAAAAACCTTCGCGCCGCCACGGGCGAGCCTCAATGCGGCGCCCAGCCCGATCCCGCTTGAGCCCGTGACCAGCGCTGTTTTTCCTGCAAATTCCTGTTCCATCCCATCGTCCTTTTCTTGTCGCGGCGAGCAGCCCGAACGCATCAGGCCTTTCATGATGCCGGCAGCGGCTCACACTGGCGAGGACACGTGCGTGCCGTTAAATAGCATACCTCGGAAGGCATCACTTCGCCGACGGCTTCGCGCTCCGTCCGGCGGTGATGGGCAGGTCGCACCGAAGTCGTTATGGTGCCGGTACCCGATCCGCAGGAGCCTGACATGCCTCTGGCAAAGAGCATTGTAACCGTTGGTGAAATCCTCGTGGAGTTTGTCTCGCATGAGCGCAATTGTGGGCTGAGCCGTACCGCGCCCTATTCCGGGCCTTATCCGAGCGGTGCACCGGCGATCTTCCTCGATCAGGCCGCGCGTATGGGCGCCCAAACGCTCCTGATTGGCGGCGTTGGAGAGGACGGTTTCGGACGCTGTGTCCTCGAGCGGCTACGCGCCGATGGCGTTGACACGGAAGGCGTCACCGTTTCGGCAGACCATGCAACCGGCGTCGCTTTTGTGTCTTATTTCGACAGTGGCGATCGCACCTTCATCTTCCATCTTGCTGGCACTGCGGCAGACAACTTTGCCGTGCCGCTTGCTAACCTGAGTGGGCCAGAGACGCTTCTGCACGTCTCCGCGTCGTCGCTCGGGGCGCCAAGCCTTCGCGAGAAGATCTTGGAAGCGGTGGACACGGTGAGCAAGGACGGCGGCACGATCAGCTGCGACCCCAATGTGCGGCCCGAACTGATGCGGGACGCGGCCGCCAAAGCGGCGGTCATGGATGCGGTTAGCCGCAGCGCCATCGTGATGCCCAGCACCAGCGACCTGGAGTTCCTCTATCCAGGCCTTAGCGAAGACCAGGCCATTGCGCGCCTTATGGAGAACGGTGCGCAGATCGTTGCCGTCAAACGCGGCGCAGACGGTGCGACGGTCATCGGCCAAGATGAGCGCTACAGCTATGAGCCGCACAGCGTTGAGGAAGTCGACCCGACCGGTGCCGGTGATTGCTTCAGCGGGACCCTTATCGCTCTGTTGGCGCAAGGCGCCCCGTTGCGCGAAGCGGGCCGGCAGGCCAACGCAGCCGGCGCCATCGCGGTGACGCGGCGCGGCCCGATGGAGGGCAATTCCTCGCCCGACGAGATCGCGGCGTTCCTTGCCGACGCAAGCCAAATTGAGCAACGCGCGTGAGCATTGTCCACGATCTCATCGCTGCCAATCGCGACGGCGTTCGCAAGGGCTTGCCATGCTTCTGCACCGCCAACGCGCACGTGTTGCGGGCGGTGCTGGACCATGCGGCCGAAACGGGGTTTCCAACCGTCATTGAAGCAACATGCAATCAGGTCAACCAGGAGGGCGGGTACACCGGCCTGACGCCAGCGCAGTTCAAGGCGTGGTTGGCCTCGCTCGCCGCCGATGCCGGCGTCCCAATGGACCAGATCATTGTGGGCGGAGATCATCTTGGCCCCAACCCCTGGCGCGACAGACCTATCGATGAGGCGATGGATAAGGCGCGAGACCTGGTGAAGCTGTACGCCGAGGCGGGCTTCACCAAGCTGCACCTCGACGCCAGCATGGCCTGTGGCGGTGAGCCCAACCCGAGCTTTGCGCAGATCGCGGAGCGCGCGGCCGATCTATGCGCGATGGCGGAGGCGCACGCGCCGGACCCGAGCACGCTGATCTATGTTATCGGCACCGAGGTCCCCATTCCCGGTGGCGAGATCGACGAGCCCGATGCGCTTGATGTGACCTCCGTCGACCATTTCCAGCGGACGCTCGCAACCCACCAGGAGGCGTGGGACGCGCGTGGCTTGGACGATGCGTGGACACGTATCGTCTCGGTCGTCACCCAACCTGGCGTCGATTTCGGGCACAGCTCGGTTTATCCCTTTGTGCCGGACCGGGCGCAGCCGCTCGCCGACGCGATCGTTGATCAACCCGGGCTGACATTCGAGGCGCACTCCACCGACTACCAAAGCGATGAGGCCCTCGCCGCGCTTGTCGATGCGCACTTCTTTTTCCTCAAGGTCGGGCCGGAGCTGACCTTCCGGTTTCGCGAAGCGGTCTGGGCGCTCGCTGGGCTCGCGGCGGCGAGCGAGTACGCACCGCCGGCAGACGTGCGCGCGGTTCTCGATCAGGCGATGCGGGACAATCCCAAGCACTGGCAGGACTATTATCGCGGGGCGGCGCGTGACGTCGAAGCCCTCAAGACCTTCAGCTACAGTGATCGCATCCGCTACTACTGGTCAGAGCCCAACGTGGCGGAAGCCCTCGCGGCCCTGGTGTCGTCACTTGACGCTCACCCGATCCCTGAAACCGCGATATCGCAAGCCGTCATGGGACTGCCATTTGGCGCCCTGACATCGGACCCCAACGCGCTCATCACCGGGCATATCCAGACAAGTGTCCGCCGCTATTTCCACGCGGCGGGGCATCGTTGATCGCGGCCCACGCTCATAACGTCTTGAAGATCGCCTCGCGCCGGATGTCGCAGCATCCCCGCGCGACGGCATGCTGCGCAAAGGGCAAAACGACAAAGCGGGGCTTCGCGGTCCCGTGCATCAGAAGACCCTCATAGGCCTTGTCGAGCAGCGGGAGCGAGCGCTCCAACAGCGTGGTGAGGGAGCCGCCAAAAACCAGGCTGCCAGGATTGAGGACGCTGGTGATCGTCGATAGCGCCTGCGCCAGAACCTCGACCCATTCGCTCTGCACCTGCCGGGCCAGCTCGTCGCCGCTATCAAGCGCATCAACGAACGCGTCGAGCGAGGCGGCCTGGCCACCCAGTTCGCGGTACCGTTCCAGAAGGGCAAAGCGGCCAATGAAGTTTTCAAGTCGAACCGTGCCGCTCGCCGAGCTTGGCTGAACGAACATGTGACCGAACTCGCCCGCAAGGCCCGACTGGCCATCCATCAGCTTGCCATCGCTGAGAATGGCGCCGCCAACGCCCACGTCCATCGACAGCACGATGGTCATCTCATCGGGCGAAACGTGGCCGCGGATAACTTGGCCCATCGCAAGCGCGTTCGCGTCGTTCTCCAAGGAGAGCGGGCCAAAAGCATCAAGTTCACGGGCCAAAAGATCGCGGAATGGCACATCCTTCCACCCCAGGAAGGGCGCGCGCATCACGTGGCCTTCGCGGGTGATGATACCCGGTACCGAAACCGAGACGCCGCCAAGAGACGGCGCATCGTTTGCAACCTGCCGGACCAGGGCGACGACCAGATCCAGCATCGTCGAGGGGGCCATATCGTCGGTTTTGACCTGTTCGGCAGCGACAACGGTCCCCGCGAGATCCATGCGCAGCGCGATGACAAAACCGATGCCGGCATCGACACCGATGACGTGGCATTGGTTGGAGTTGATGGAGACCAGCTCGCCGGGACGGCCAACGGTGCGATGGGCTCCGGGCTCGGCCGGCTCACTTGTGCGCACGATGCCTTCTTCGAGAAGCCGCGCGACAATGTTGCCCGCGGTGGCGCGGGTCTGTCCGATGGCTCTGCCGAGGTCGGCCCGGCTTTGTGGACCTTGCTGCGCGAGGCTAAGCAAAAGGTTGGCCTCTGCCCTTAATCGTCGCCTCATGCCTCCAGGCTCCTAACCAAGGGTCCCGACCCAGGTGCGGTCTAGCCGGCCGCCCCCATCATCAGCCGCACGATTTCCTCATCGCTGGTCTCGGCGGGCCGGCGTTCACCGGCAACGACGCCGCGCGCCAGCACAATGATGCGGTCCGCCGCCGCGAAGATGTCCGGCAGGTTGTGCGAGATAAGAATGATTCCAACCCCTTGCGCCTTAAGCCTTTCGATCAAGGCCATCACCTCGCGCTGCTCGGGCACGCCAAGTGCTGCTGTCGGCTCATCCATGATGACCAGTTTGGCCTTCCAATGTATGGCCCGCGCAATGGCAATCGCCTGGCGCTGGCCGCCCGACAGATCGCGCACCGGTGCCGACGGATCAGGGATGACAATCCCCAAGCCCTTAAGCACCTCCTTCGCGGTCTCACGCATGGTGCGGCGATCAACCATGGGTATGCCGAGGAAGCGGCGCGTCGCCTCGCGCCCGAGATACAGGTTGAGGCCCGGATCGAGATTATCGGCCAAGGCGAGGTCTTGATAGATCGTCTCGATCCCGGTCTGCCGGATCGCGTTCGGGGTCTTGCCCGTCAGGCGTTCTTCCTGAAACCGAACTTCGCCGCTTGTGGGCGTGTGCACGCCAGAGATCATCTTGATGACGGTGGACTTGCCGGCACCATTGTCGCCCGCGAGCACCACGCATTCCCCGGCGTTGACGACGAAGGAAACGTCCTTGACGGCTTCGTTGCCACCGAAGCGTTTGTTGAGGTTCTGCGCCTGTAGGATCGGCGTCATGATTGCATTCCGGTCAGCTTGTCGCGCGATTGGTCGACAAGCACGGCAACGATGATCACCAGGCCCACAGCCACGAACTGCCAGTAGGGCGGCAGGCCCGAGAAGACGAGGCCGAACTGGATGACGGCGATGATGAAAGCGCCGATGACCGTCCCGGTGATGGTGCCTTGCCCGCCGGTCAGCGACGCGCCGCCGATGAAGACGGCAGCAACCGCGTATAGAAGGATCGGCTCGCCGGCGTTGGCCGCCCCGGCGGAGAAGCGCCCAGTGTACACCAGCCCGCCGACGCCGGCGGTGACAGCGGAGATTACGAACAGCCAGATAAGGTGTTTCTTGACGTTGACGCCTGCGCGTTCAACCGACGCGCGGTTCGCGCCAAGCGCATAGGTGTGCACGCCAAAGCGGGTGTGCGCGAGAAGATAGTGGCACAGGAAGGCGAGCACGGCGGCAACCACCACGGGCACCGGAAACCCCAGGATGTCGCCGTTGCCGAAGGCGCGCGCCTCATCGCTGCGAATGGAGACGGTCGCGCCACCGGCGACAATCAGCGCGCCACCACGCGCCACGCCATAGGTGCCTAACGTCCCGATGAAACTGGGCACGTTGAGAATGGCGACGAGCCAGCCATTGACCAGCCCGACAATGACGGCCGCAAATGTCCCAACAAGCATCGCCAGAATGACGATCGCCCAGCCCGACTCCGGACCGGCCATGCGGATAACCAGCGCCATGACGACGGCAGAAAGGCCGGTGGTAAAGCCGATCGACAGGTCAATATGGCCCGCTACTATGACGAGCGTCAGCCCCAGCGCGAGCAGCAAAATCTGCGAGGCAGCAATCGCGATCGATTGGATGTTGTAGACGCGAAAAAGGAAGGTCTGTCCGGTTTCCGCGCGCGCGTACAGCTCGAAGAAAACGAGGATCGCGAGCAGAAAAATCCAGGACCAAGCACCCAAAAGGGGCTTCAGAAATGAAGCCCCAGTTGGTTTTTGCGCAGAGGAACCGCTCATTCGGAGTAGATGAACTTCGCGATATCCGGATCGTCAACATTGTCTGCGTTGATGACGGTGAAACCTGTCCCGATGGAGGTCGGCACCGAGTTGCCGGTGAGGACGGCATAGGCAGCCATCACGCCGAAATAGCCAATCTCAGCTGGGTGCTGGGCGATGGCCGCGTCGACGAGACCAGTCGAGATGTTGTCGACAATGCTCTGCGGCGCGTCGAAGGCGATCACAGTGACGCTGTCGGACGCACCGGCAGCCTCAACGCCATTACCCGCGCCCAGGGCCGAGAACAGGTTG
>JAHCMG010000209.1 GCA_019192585.1 Devosiaceae bacterium MH13 | reverse complement strand
CCGCGGGCATGGATGCAGACGGTGGCGCCGGCGGTTCATCGCCAGCGGGTCCGGGAGGACCCGAGCCTGGTGGGCCGCCTACCGCAAGCTCAGCTTCTGCGGATGTTCCGCCCGGCGAAGAAGGCGAAGGCTTCCAAAACGCCGTCAATCAGCTTGAACAGATCGATTCGGCGGTCAAGGCGCACGAGCGCGCGCACGCCGCCGTTGGCGGCCAGTATGCTGGCGCGCCCACCTACACCTACATGCGTGGCCCCGATGGGCAGCAATATGCGGTGGCTGGTGAGGTTTCGATTGATCTGTCGCCCGGGCGAACGCTTGAGGCCACCATCGATAAGATGGAAGTGGTGATCAGCGCCGCCCTCGCGCCGGCAGACCCTTCGGCGCAGGATCAGTCGGTCGCGCAAAAGGCCCAGCAGATCAAAAGCCAGGCTGAAGCCGCGCTTGCGCAGCAAGACGCGCCTGAGGCCGAAACCGGCCAGGAAAGTGAAGAGAGTGGCGAACTGGACGCGCTGTCGACCCCGCTCGCGGCGCAGGCCGCTTCGCAGTCTGAGGAAGAGGATACGGAAACTGGCAGCGCTGATGCGCAGATGGCCATGCAAGGAGCGCTCGACGCTTACCGCGCCTCCGCTGGCCTCTTGGGGCCAGACGCTGCCCCGAGCTAACCGGGCTCGTTGAGCGTCGCGACCGCGAACAGCACAGAGAACTGTTCGCACCAGATGACGACCGATCCGTAGGCGCTCACATCCACATCCTCGGGCACTGTGTAGGTCTGGTCGCCAATATTGCCTTTGAGCAATCCCAGCGACACCCACTGACTGTCCAGCACCGCGCGTGAGTTGGCGGGCGCAGGGTCGGCCACGAGCCACACTTCGAGATCGGGCCCGTTGGTGACTTCAAACGGTGAGAACCGCACGAGGTTCGCCCCGGTCGCCGTTTCGAGCAGCATCGCCTGCCCGGAGCCCTGGTGCGCGCGATCGGCGCCCTGAAACGAGCCCTCGCGGACGACCGAGACCATCAATTCATCGGGCAGTGTCTCGTTGACGACGGTATCGATCCACAAGGGCGATGCGAGATACCAGAACGCGTTGCCCGCGATGAAACCGACCAGGAAAACCGGGATTGCGATCAGGAAGAAGCGTTTCATGGCGTGACGGGTCCGATCAAGCTGCCCTATTGGAACAGCTTGACGCGTTGACCTGTCAAATCACGATTACAGTGCGGGTGCGCCTACAGGCCCAGCTTGCTGCGCACCAACTCTTGCACCGCCTTCGGGTTGGCCTTGCCGCCAGTGGCCTTCATCACCTGGCCGACGAACCAGCCTGCAAGGTTCGGCTTGGCCTTCGCTTGTTCTACCTTGTCGGGGTTCGCAGCGATCACCTCATCGACCGCCGCTTCAATGGCGCCGGTGTCCGTGACCTGTTTCATGCCGCGATCTTCGACGATCTGGCGCGGGTCACCGCCTTCCGACCAGACGATCTCGAACAGGTCCTTGGCAATCTTGCCCGAGATGGTCTCATCGCCAATCAGGTCGATGATCGCGCCGAGTTGTTCGGCGGACACCGGGCTGTCGGCAATCGCTAGCCCCTCTTTGTTAAGCCGGCCAAACAGTTCGTTGATCGTCCAGTTCGCGGCAAGCTTGCCATCACGCCCAGCGGCCACCGTGTCAAAAAAGTCGGCCGTATCGCGCTCAGCAACAAGCACCGAGGCGTCATAGGCTGTGATGCCGTAGCTCTCGATGAAGCGCTGTTTTTTCTCGTCGGGAAGCTCCGGCAGCTCAGCGGCCAAGGCGTCGATAAAGGCCTGGTCGAACTCAAGCGGCAGAAGATCCGGGTCGGGGAAGTAGCGGTAATCGTGCGCTTCCTCTTTTGAGCGCATCGAGCGCGTTTCGCCCTTGGTCGGGTCGAACAGCCGGGTCTCCTGGTCGATCTGCCCGCCATCTTCGAGGATCGCGATCTGCCGGCGCGCCTCGTACTCGATCGCCTGGGCGGCAAAGCGCATGGAGTTGACGTTCTTGATCTCGCAACGGGTGCCGAACCCGTCTCCGGGCTTGCGCACCGAAACATTGATGTCGGCGCGCATGGACCCCTCTTCCATGTTGCCGTCGCAGGTGCCCAAGTAGCGCATAATCGAGCGCAGCTTCGTCAGGTATGCGCGCGCCTCGTCCGACGAGCGGATGTCAGGCTTGGAGACGATCTCCATCAGCGCGACGCCTGAGCGGTTGAGGTCAACAAAGCTCATCGTCGGGTGCTGATCGTGCATCGATTTGCCGGCATCTTGCTCGAGGTGCAGCCGCTCAATGCCAACGGTGAAGCTGCCACCGTCGATCATATCGACCGTGATGGTGCCCTCTCCAACGATCGGATCGAGATATTGCGAGATCTGATAGCCCTGCGGCAGATCGGGGTAGAAATAGTTCTTACGGTCGAACACCGAGCGCTTGTTGATCTGCGCTTTGAGCCCGAGGCCGGTTCGCACCGCCTGTTTGACACACTCTTCGTTGATCACCGGCAACATGCCCGGCATCGCGGCGTCGACGAGGCTGACATTGCTGTTGGGCGCGGCGCCAAAGGCGGTCGACGCGCCCGAAAACAGCTTCGACGCGCTTGTCACCTGGGCGTGGACTTCGAGCCCGATGATCAGTTCCCAATCGCCTGTGGCGCCAGGGATGAACTTGGCCGGGTCCGGCTCGCGGTTTTCGGGCAGTTGAACGTGCTGGTTCATGATCGATCTCAATCAGTATCGGGTTTGGCGGCGGTCTTTCGCGCCCAGTTTTTCAGCCCATAGAAGCCTGCGCCGCCGATCAGGAAGAAGCCGGCGGACACAAGAATTTGCGTGTTCGCGTCGCCCTCGCCGCGCGCCGTGTTGGCGCCTGCGAGGATAACAAGCAGCGCTGCGATGATGAGCATCATGATCGCAAGGACGCCAGCGAACGTGTTCATCAGCATCATGGAGAGGCGCAGGCGCTTCACGACCCGGTCTCCCCGAGTTCACCTTGCATATGGATCTCTTCGCGGCGGATGGCCTGCTCGATCATCGCGCGCCAGAAGGTCTCTGTCAGATCGGGGTCAAAGCCGATGCGCTCGGCCTGCCTGCGCGCGTTGGCGACAACCTGCTCAACCCGCGAGGTCACCCGGGCTGGCATGGTGATCCGGCTTTTGACGTCGGCTGCCTTATCGATAAAAGCGAACCGCTCCGCGAACAGTGAGACCAGCATGGGATCGAGCGTGTCGATGCCCTGCCGGACCTCTTCCATGGTCGAGGCCTGCTCGGCATTGGGCCGCGAGAGCTGCTTGCCCAGGAGCGCCCGGGGATAGGTGACGTCTGGCAGGGTTTGGCCAGGGGCCTCGTCGATCGAGAGCAGCGCGTAGCCCTGCACGCGGTAGAAGCGCAGCGCACCGACATTGTTGGCGTGGGTCGTCAGCCACGTGCAGCTATGGCCGGCCTGCTTAAGCACCGCCTCCGCAGCGGACAGGAGCACGGATCCGTACCCCTTTCCTTGCACCGAAGGGTCCAGCCAGACATCAGTGATTTCGCCCGTTTCGGCGTCATAGCTGGCGAAGCCCGCAATCGTCCCGTCGCGTTCCAGCACAATCGTGCTGTCAATCTGCTCGGGCACGAACCGCGCAAAAGCTGCCGGCGTCTCGTCCTTCCGGTCACGAAAGACCGGCAGCTCGTCAATCGACGACAGGCAGGAGGCGACCCCAACCTCAATGAGGGCGGGAACGTCTTCGTCCTTGGCCTTGCGAAGAGCGAGGGTGCCAAAGGCCATCAGGCTACCACCACCGCTCGGGCGAGAAGCTGCCAGCGGCCTGCTCCATCACAGCGCCGAGGCCAAAGAGGGTTTCTTCGTCGAACGGGCGACCGATAAGCTGAAGACCCATTGGCAAGCCGTCTGCCGACAGGCCAGAGGGAACCGAGATGCCCGGCAGGCCCGCCATGTTCACCGTCACGGTGAAGATGTCGTTGAGGTACATCTCAATGGGCGATGCTGTCGCCATCTCGGCGATGCCAAACGCGGCCGACGGTGTCGCCGGGGTCAAGATCGCATCCACACCGTCACGGTAGACCGTTTCAAAGTCACGCTTGATTAGCGTGCGCACGCGCTGCGCCTTCTTGTAGTAGGCGTCGTAATAGCCCGCCGACAGAACATAGGTGCCGATTAACACGCGGCGTTGGACTTCATGCCCGAACCCCTCCGCGCGGGTGTTCTCGTAAAGGCCAATAATGTCGTCACCCGGCACGCGCTTGCCGTAGCGGACACCATCGTACCGCGCGAGGTTCGAGGAGGCTTCGGCAGGCGCCACGATATAGTAAGCCGGCAAGGCGTATTTGGTGTGCGGCAGCGAGATGTCGCGGATTTCAGCGCCAGCGTCACGCAACCATGAGATGCCCGTCTGCCACAGCGCTTCGATTTCATCGGGCATGCTCTCCATTCGGTACTCTTTGGGAATACCAATGGTTATGCCCTTCACCGAACGACCGAGGGCGGCCTCATAGTCGGGCACCGGATGGTCGACGCTCGTCGTGTCCTTGGGGTCTACCGATGCCATGGATTTGAGCATCATGGCCGCGTCGCGAACCGTGCGGGTGATGGGCCCAGCCTGATCGAGAGAAGACGCGAACGCCACGACACCCCAGCGCGAACAGCGCCCATAGGTCGGCTTCATGCCCACGGTGCCTGTCAGCGCGGCTGGCTGGCGGATAGAGCCGCCGGTATCGGTCGCGGTGGCGCCGGCGCACAGCCAGGACGCCACGGCCGCCGCCGACCCGCCTGAGGAACCGCCGGGCACGAGGTCGGCGTTCGACTTCTTTGAGCGCCAGGGGTTGATCACCGGGCCATAGGCTGACGTCTCATTCGACGAGCCCATGGCGAACTCATCCATATTAAGCTTGCCGAGCATCACCGCGCCATCATCCCAAAGGTTCTGCGTGACGGTGGATTCGTAGCGCGGCTCGAACCCATCAAGGATGCCGCTCGCAGCCTGGGTGTGCACACCACGGGTGGCAAACAAATCTTTGATGCCCAGCGGCAGGCCCTCCAAGGCGCCCGCTTTGCCTTGCGAGAGCCGTTCGTCGGACTTCGCAGCCATCGACAGCGCCTGGTCAGGCGTGACGGCAACATAGGCGTTGAGCCTCTCGTTCGCCCGCTCGATGGCGTCGAGATAGGCCCCGGTCAGTTCGGTTGCCGTGAAGCTCTTGTCGCGCAAGCCATCGCGCGCATCGGCCATGGAGAGTTGGGTTAAATCGGTCATCGTATCGCTTGGAAAATCGTGTCGTTTACTGGAGTAGACGTCCGTTGGCTGTCACCTCGGCCCGCTACTCCACCACCTTGGGAACCATGAAGAAATCATCTTCGGTTTGCGGGGCGTTGGCGACGATATCGGCCGCCTTGTCGCCGTCGGTGACGATGTCGGCACGCATGCGCATCACCGTTTCGACAACCGATGTCATCGGCTCGACACCGTCAGTATCGACCTCAGAAAGCTGTTCAACAAAGGCGAGGATGGCGTTGAGCTCCTCGCGCATGGGTTCAACCTTGTCTTCGGGCAGCCGAAGACGGGCCAAATGGGCAATACGGCGGACGGTGTCCGTGTCGACGCTCAAAGGTCAGATGTCCTTGCAAGATGGGGTCGCGTGGTGGGGTCGGTCGCGCTGGCGTGCGGTGGTGCCGCGTCCCATGCGCTTTGGGTGTGGTGATAGCGCGCAGCGGTAGGGCGTTCAATGGGTTCAAGCGCCCCTTCATCGGTGCTAGGGCATGATGCCACAGCGCGCGCCCAGCCATC
>JAHCMG010000208.1 GCA_019192585.1 Devosiaceae bacterium MH13 | reverse complement strand
TTGGTCAGATCACCAGTCGCCTATCGGCCCTTCAGGAAACGGGCCTTGATCTTGAGACGCTGGTGACCAGCGATGAGACCCATGGCCGCTTTGCCAGCGTCGCCCTGCCGCTTGCCGGTGCCATGCGTATCGTGGGTGAAGTTTACCCAGCCGAGTTGGGGCTCACGATGGGGTTCAACTCACTCGATGGTGACTGACCTCACAAGGCGGCACTTCGCGGGCCTCTGCGCCGCTCTCGGGACGATGCCCCTAGCTGGTCTTTCGAGCGCGTCTGGCTCACCGGCCTTCCTCTCAGCGTACCGCGACCCGTCCGGCAGCTTCGGAGTGGCAGCGCTCGATGATGCTGGCACGGTTCTGTTCACCGAAGCACTCCCGGCTCGTGGGCATGACACCGTGGTTTCGCCTGACGGACGAACGGCGGTCACGTTCGCGCGGCGCCCGGGGCGTTTCGCACTGGTCTTCGATCTGCAACAACAGCGTCAGGCTTTCGCGTTTGAGGCTGCGCCTGGGCGCCACTTCTATGGCCACGGCTTTTTCTCAAACGATGGTCGTCTGCTACTCGCCACAGAAAACGACTATGCGGGCGAGCGCGGCGTCATGGGCATCTATGATGTGCAGGCCGGGTATCGGCGCATCGGTGAGTTTGCCACCCACGGCATAGGTCCCCATGAGGCACTTTTGTTGGCGGATGGCCGCACCGTTGCCATCGCCAATGGTGGCATCCTCACCCACCCCGATTACCCTCGGCAGAAGCTCAACCTTCCGACGATGGCGCCATCGCTTGCTTACCTAGACATGCAAACGGGCGACCTGATTGAGCAGACCCAATTGGCCTCAGAGCTTCACCAGCTCTCCATCCGTCATTTGACACAGACTGCCGACGGCACCGTTTGGTTTGGGGGCCAGTATGAGGGTGCGCCGACGGACGACGTACCGCTGCTCGGCAGGCACCAAAGAGGGTGGGACATCGAACTGATCGGCCTACCTGTCGCCCAGCGAAGCATGCTTCGCCAGTATATCGGTTCCATCAAGGCGAGCTATGATGGACGCTTCGTTGCGGTCGCCAGCCCACGTGGCGGTATCGCGGTGACACTGAATGCACGTAATGGAATGCTCATAGAAACGCTTACGAGCCCCGATATTTGCGGCATTGCTGACCGGGGCGCGGGCTTTGTTCATTCGAGTGGCAACGGAAGCTTTTTGGCCGGGAAAGACAGCCAGTTGCCCTTCCACTGGGATAATCATCTGCGAGCGGCTTGAAGGCTGCCAGCTTCTCTATCGACCATCGGATTTGTTGACGGTTGTTTGCAAATGAACCACTCTCGGCAACGATGGTTCTGGCTGAGCAGCAATGCAGGCTGGATGAAAAGGGAACACGGTGCGGTGTAGCCAACAGGCGCCAAATCCGTGACTGCCCCCGCAACTGTAAGCGGATAGCCCACCAGCGTTAAGCCACTGGGGTCAGCGTTCTACGCGATCCTGGGAAGGTGCTGAAAGGCGACGACCCGCGAGTCAGGAGACCTGCCATCAAGTTTCACTCAAATCGGGGCGGGGCGTCCCGAATGGAGGCATGATGGCATTATTGGCGGTGCAGCACGCACCGGTCTACGCGCGCATGGGGTCACGCAACGCGACCTCTCGTAACGCGTTCGGAACCCCTTTCTTCAACTCTTCGCACCGCGGCGGCTCAGCCGTTAGCGTGCTTCCCGTCCATAGGATTGTGGGGTGAGCGCACACATGGCGCTGACCGTTGAGGGCGTTGAATTCACCACGCCGGGCGGCAATCAGCTGCTGCGACCGGTCAGCTTTGCGCTTGAGCGGGGTTCCGTCCTGGCTATCGCAGGACCGAACGGTGCTGGCAAGACGACGCTTCTGAACCTGCTCTCAGGGATCGAAAGCCTGAAGCAGGGTGACGTGTTGATTGATGGCAAGAGCCTTAAATCGATGTCGCCTAGTGTGCGGGCGCACAAGATCGCGCTGGTCAGCCAGCACGGCAACCCCGATGGGCGGTTACGGCTGGTTGACTACGTCGCCCTGGGCCAGATGCCAATCTGGGCTGATCGTTCGGTAACAGAACACGCCGATGCCCTGGCAAACGTCTTAGAGATCACTGGCCTAACGCCCCTTTCAAAAAGCACCATGGCCCGTTTGTCCGGCGGCGAGCGCCAACGCGCGCATATCGCGCGGGCTCTGGCACAAGAGCC
>JAHCMG010000207.1 GCA_019192585.1 Devosiaceae bacterium MH13 | reverse complement strand
CGATGGCGATGGCCGCGCTGAGGTCATCACCATTCGCGCGTCGGTCCGGCTCGGTGGCTCTGTAGCTGTCTACGGGGTGCGCGAGGGCGCGCTGATGGAGCTGGGCGCCACACCCTTTATCGGACGCGCGAACCGATGGCTGAACGTCGCCGGCGTTGCAGACTTTCTGGGAACTGGCGATCGGCAGATCGCCTTTGTCGAAACCCCGCATATTGGTGGCACCTTGAAGCTGGCGCGCTTCTCTGGCGGGCGTTTGTCGGTCATCGCCTCGGAAGCCGGCTACTCCAATCACGAGATCCGGGCGCGCGAGATGCGGCTGAGCGCCGTTGCCGACATTGATGGCGATGGACGCATGGACCTTGCCCTGCCGAACGCCAGCCGCAGCACGCTTGAATTGGTGCGCTTTACCGGCGGACGGATCGCGACGCTTGACCGGGTGGCCCTACCGGCGCGCGTTGCCGGCCCCATCATCGCCGATGGGCGCGGAGACGGCTTGGCCTTTACCATGCTGTTGGCCGACGGCAGCGTGGTTGACGTGCGCCGATAGCCCGCCCGCACGCTGGGCAGTTTGCAGGCGCTGCAAAACCTTGTACCAAACGGTCAAAAATCCGCGCTGCTCGGCGGTGAAGCACGCGCAGGCTTGGGAGAGTGCCATGACCACCATCAGCCATTTTATTGGCGGACAGCAGGCCGGCGACAGCGGCGCGCCCAGCCAGGCCGTGTTCAACCCGGCGACCGGTGAGACCCCCTCGCAAGTGCTGCTCGGCGGCTCTGATGAGATCGGCGCAGCGGTTGCCGCCGCCAAAGCGGCCCTGCCCGAGTGGGCAGCGATGCCGGTGCTTCGCCGGGCCCGGGTTCTGGACCGGTTCAAGCACATCCTATGGAGCCGCCAAGATGAGCTTGCGGAAATCATCTCGCGCGAGCATGGCAAGACTCACGATGATGCGCTCGGCGAGGTCACGCGCGGCATCGAGGTTGTCGAATTTGCCGTCGGCGCGCCACACCTTTTGAAGGGCGAGTTCTCGGAGAGTGTCGGCGCCGGTGTCGACAGCTACGGCATCCGCCAGCCGCTGGGCGTGGTGGCTGGCATCACGCCGTTCAACTTCCCCGCCATGGTGCCCTTGTGGATGTTCCCGATCGCGACGGTGGCGGGCAACACGTTCATCCTCAAACCGTCGGAGCGCGACCCGTCTGCACCCATGGCGCTGGCCGCCTGGCTGAAAGAGGCGGGCATGCCCGATGGGGTGTTCAATGTGGTGCATGGCGGCAAGCCGGCCGTCGATGCGATCCTCGCGCACCCGGACATCAAAGCCGTCTCGTTTGTCGGCTCCACGCCGATTGCCAACTATATCTACACCACCGGCACCGCGAACGGAAAACGGGTGCAGGCGCTCGGTGGCGCGAAGAACCATATGGTCGTGATGCCGGACGCTGACCTCGATATGGCGGCCAATGCGCTGATGGGCGCGGCGTTCGGCTCGGCTGGCGAGCGCTGCATGGCGATCTCCGTCGCCGTTCCGGTGACCGACAAGGTGGCCGACGCGCTCGTCGCGCGGCTGAAGCCGAAGATCGAAGCCCTGAAGATCGGCCCGCATACCGACCGCGAGGCTGAGATGGGTCCGCTGGTGACCGAGCAGCATCTTGCCAAGGTGCGCGGCCTGATCGACCAAGGCGAAAAAGAGGGCGCGGAGGTTGTCGTTGATGGCCGGGCTTTCACGCAGACCGCCCAGGGCTACGAGAATGGGTTCTACCTTGGCGGCACGCTGCTCGACCGGGTGACCCCCGATATGAGCGTCTGGAAAGAGGAAATCTTCGGCCCGGTTCTGTCGATTGCCCGCCGCGACAGCTACCAAGACGCCGTCGACCTCATTCACAATCACAGCTACGCCAATGGCGTTGCCGTGTTCACCCGTGATGGGGATGTGGCGCGCGGCTTTGTCAACGAGATCGAAGTTGGCATGGTCGGCGTCAACGTGCCCATCCCAGTGCCAATGGCGTACCATTCGTTTGGCGGCTGGAAGGCATCGATCTTCGGCGATCACGCCATGTATGGGGCAGAAGGTTTTCGCTTCTACACGCGCCTAAAAACCGTGACGGCGCGCTGGCCACGCGGTATGCGCAGTGACCCAGAGTTCACGATGCCAACCCTTGGCTAGCCGCTAGGCCAGCACTTTCCACCCACACATTTGCAGTTGCCCTCTCGCCAGGGCCCGAACGACCATGACCGCACCCACCGTTTCCGACCTCATCCTCACCATCTCGTGCCCCGACCGCAAAGGCATTGTCGGCGCCGTCGGCGCATCGATCACCGCCCAAGATTGCAACATCGTGGAGAGCGCGCAGTTCTTCGATCAGTCGTCCGGCGGCTTCTTCATGCGGGTTCGGCTGACCCCGCCCGAAGGTCGGGACACGGCGGCGTTCGCGCGCGGTTTCGAGCCGGTCGCGACGGCCTATGGCATGCAGTTCGATGTCAACGAGGTCGATCGGCGCCCGCGCGTCGTCCTGATGGTGTCGAAGACCGGGCACTGCCTCAACGATCTTCTGTACCGCTGGCAGGTTGGCCAATTGGGCATGGATCTGGTGGCCGTGGTCTCGAACCATGAGACCTGGCGCAAACGTGTTGAGGCCGAAGGCATCCGCTTTTTGCACCTGCCGGTGACGCCGGACACCAAGCCGCAGCAAGAGGCCGCGCTTGAAGCGTTGATCGAAGCGGAAAGCGTCGACCTGGTCGTCCTCGCCCGCTACATGCAAATCCTGTCGTCGGAACTGGCCGACCGGCACCGGGGGCGGATCATCAACATCCACCATTCGTTCCTGCCCAGCTTCAAGGGCGCGCGGCCCTATCACCGGGCACATGAGCGCGGCGTGAAGCTGATCGGTGCCACCGCACACTATGTGACCGCCGACCTTGATGAAGGTCCGATCATCGAGCAGGACGTCACCCGCGTCGATCACGCGATGACGGCTGATGAGTTCGTGGCAGCGGGTCGCGATGTGGAAAGCGCCGTGCTGGCACGCGCCGTGCGCTACCATATTGAACGGCGGATCCTGCTTAACGGCTCGCGCACGATCGTGTTTCGCTAGACGGCCACTCGCTTTCCCCTTAGGAGGCTTTCCCCTTAGGAGAAAGTGGGGGTTCACTTTATTTGTGCGATGCAGCATAAGCTGACATGGGCCAAATCCCTGCACCGCCTCTTGGTTCAGAGAACGCTCATCACAGCCGCCGGTCCGCGCGCCATACTGCGCCGTAACCGTTCTTGCGGAACGAACGAGAGCAGCCATGGATATTCGCAAAGTAACCGAGACGTTTGCCGTCAGCCCTCAGATCGAGGTGAGCGACATTCCGGCGATCGCAGAGGCTGGGTTCACCGCGATCATTTGCAACCGGCCTGACGAAGAAGAGGCTGGCCAGCCGGCTTTCGAGGAGATCGCCGCGGCGGCCAAGCAAGCTGGGCTCGCCACCTTCAGCGTGCCCATCGCTTCGGGCATGTTCGGCCCGCAGCATGTCACCCAGATGCAAAACCTGATCGATGAGGCCGATGGGCCGATCCTGGCCTATTGCCGCTCGGGGACGCGCTCGATCATGCTGTGGGCGTTCCAAGAGGTTACCAAGCGGCCGCGCGATGAGGTGCTGCGCGATGCAGCGCTCGCAGGCTACGACCTGTCGCAGCAGCTCTAGCTGCCGGGCCCCGGTTCCGCCGCGCACAGGGCCGCTATCTTTCGGTTGTGGGCTGAAAGTTCGCGGATGAAATTCTCATAGCCGTCCGGAAGCTGATCGCCGGTGGCCAGTGGCGCCCGCAAATGCGCGGCCACGGCGTCCGAGACCGGAATGGCACGAAACACGCACGTGCCATCGTGCGGCGTCACAGACAGGCTTTGGCAAGCCGGCAGCAGCAGGCAGACGATCAGCGGGCAGAGCCGCTTCAAACGGGCGGAGCTAGAGCTCATCGATAAGCCGGGCCAAGGCGGGCTCCGCCGCGACATCACGATCGATTGCAGCGCCGATGCGCTGGGCGGCGAGTTGCCGCTCCAACCGGTCGAGCCGGACCGTTTGGTCGACGTCCCGGCGCTGCTGAAGCCACGCTTCGATCCGCTCGAAGATCACGCCCGCGAGCATGGAGACGCAGGCCGCGAGCAGTTCGGCCATGGCCGCTAGCCGCCTGCGTTTTCTGCGGCCACGTTGGGTGGCGAGGCTGGTTTTACTCGCGCGGCGCCGACATCGGCCTGTTGGGCCCAGTGCAGCACATCAGGGCTCAGATAGGCGCGGATCAGCCGATCCATCGCGCCATCATCGAGTTGGAAATAGGCCAAGGCGTCGGGCATCAGCTGCTCAAGATATTGCGCGGTCTCAGCAATCACGCGGCTCTCGACATCGACGACGGCGCGGCGCTTGGCTTCGGCGCGCACGAGCGAAACAGCGTGGCGGACACCCCGGGCCAGCGCGGCATGGAGCGCTTCGGAATGCTCGCGCTCGATCTCGAGGCCAACCCAGCGGTTCACCCGAGAGGCGAGCCAGCCGATGATGGTGGCCGCCGCGGCGATGAGGCCGGTCTCGATAAAGTGCGAGACCAGATCAACAGCCCAGCCAAGGTCGACCTGCGCGGCCAGTGCGATGTCTGGGAAGGCCAGGACGCCCACTGCGCCGCTGGCACCGATAAGAGGTGCGTGAGGAAGGCTCATGATTGGGGCTCCTGTAAGAGGTCGGAAAAGGCGGTTGGCCAGCGCAAGCCGAGCAGCTTGGCGCGCGGATAGGGCGCTTCGCTGACCGTGTTGGACTGGTTGCCACCGAGGATGATGAGATGGTCGCGCGCCTGCCCTGTGACGAAGCCGACATGGCCTTGCCAGGAGGATTACCCACGCCGGAAAACCGCCACCGCACCGGGCCGTACGTTATCGAGCGGCAAGCCCCATTTGAGGAACGAGCGGGCGGTCAGCGTGCCGGTGCCTGATAGGTCGAGGCCCTCCAGGACAGCGTTGACGAAGGCCGCGCACCAGGGCGTCTCGTCGGTCTTGACCCAGGCGTGGCCCGACAGCTGGAAGTACCGCAGGATGGTGGGGTTGTGGCGCTCGCCGGCCCACTCGGCGGTGCCGACATGCTGCCGCGCCGCGCGCAACCAGATTGGCTGATGCATTGATCACTCCGCCGAACGAGAGCCCGCGTGGTGGCGGCTCAGTTGGCGGCTAAGGTGTGATGGTTCGGAGGGCCGAGGATTATTCGGCGCTTATCCTCGCGAGGGTCAGCTAAACGCAGCCGTGTCCTAGAGCGCGACGAAGTCGCCAAGATCGGCGTCGATAACGACCGAGCCAGCCTTGACATCGCGCGCTTCACCACGCGGCTTGGGCCCGAAATAATCGCCACTGTTGACGAAGGGCCGCGGGTTGACGACGCAGTCGATGACCCGCTCGTATAGCGCGCGCGGCGAGCACGGTTTGATCAGCACATCATTGACGCCAAGCTTGATCGCCAGGCGCGCGCGCGACTCGGGCGAATAGCCCGTGACGACGATGATCGGCATATAGGCCATCGGGTGGCCAGGCTTGCGGATCAGACGCACCAGCTCGGCGCCGTCGAGCACCGGCATTTCCCAATCGAGAACCATCAGATCGATGGCGTTGGTGTTCAGCTTCTCAAGGGCGTCGGCGCCATCATGGGCTTCGACCACGTCGCGCAGGCCAAAGCCGTACAGCATGGTGCGGAACAGGCGGCACATATAGGCCGAATCGTCGACCACGATGGCGCGAAGATCCGACAAGTCATAGTGAGCCATTTCCGTAACCCAAGGGCATCACGCATGCGCGCCACCACCATTTTGGGGCGCGCCAACTGCAACGCTACATGTTTAGGGTGTAAAGGCTTGCTATTCCGTTAGCCGCGCACATAGCCGCGCGGGGCAGCCCGAGGGCTCAACTTTCTGGCTCGTCGCGCAGCCCGAACCAGCCGACCACAAAGGGCGCACACAGCGCGATCAGCAGAAACCGCCCCAAATGATGGGCGGCGACAAAGGCTGGATCGAGATCGAGCGCGAAGGCCAGCGCAACCATCGCCTCGAGGCCGCCGGGCGCGAAAGCGAGCAGCAGCTTCATCAGCTCCAAATCGGTCAAAAGCCACGCGAGCCCGGCGAACGCGGCCGCCAGGGACGTGCCAAGGACGAAACTCGCCAGAGAGACAACGAGCAAAGCGCCGAGCGCTTTCCAGCTGATGCCGGTGAAGCGGGTCCCCACGATCGCGCCGAGCACAACGAACCCGGCGATGGTGACCGCCGGCGTTATCTGCCCGGTGACGAGGCCGGCGCCGTGCAGGCCGGCGCTGACGAACAAGCCACCCACCAGCAGCCCACCGGGCACGCGCAGCAGGTAGGCGAGGATCGCGCCGCCGAGGCCCGCCGGCACCAGCAGAAGGGCTTCATCGACGCGCAGTGCAAAGGTTTCGGTTTCAGGTGGCGCGGAGCCGGGCGCAAGTGCGATCGCCGCCAAAGGCAGGACGGCAACCAAGATCGCCACACGCGTCGTCTGCAAGGTGGCGACTTTGGGCATGTCCGCGTTGGTCGATGGCGCGAGTGCGAGCAGAAAGCTGAGCGCGCCGGGCATGGATGACAGCAGCGATGTGGCCACATTCCAGCGCGCAAAGCGGCGCAAAAACAAATAGATCGCGCCGGAGATCACCGGCACCGAGAGCATCACAAGCGTCATGGTCACCGGCCAGGAGGGCAGCCGCTCGACGGTTTCTGGCGTCACGCCGGAGCCGATGGTGATGCCCACCAGCACGAAGGCAATCTGAGCGACGCGGTCGGGCACCAGCATCGGCAGGCCCGACAGGCTGGCAACCGCAACGGCAACCATCGCGCCGGCGATCCAGGCGCCGGGCATGCCCGTGGCCGCTAGCGCGGCGCCGCCAGCCAAGCCAAGCGCCAAGGTGGCCGCGGTGCGCGCATTGGCGGGCCAAGAATGGAAGCTGGCAAAGGGTTTTGCGGGCATGGGTCGCCTAGTGTTCACACCGCCGCCGCGGGTCGCGTGCCTTGGGAAAGCTGCGAATGATTTGCGCGCCGTTGATCCCAATCAAGAACAACGCGCGCTGCGGATGGCACTTCATTGTCCGACCAATGGCGCATGCCACAAGGGAGTTCCCGCACGATGGGCGTTCGCAACCTCAGCCGGTACACCGCCGAAACGGTGCCTCGCTATACCTCGTATCCCCCCGCGCCGCACTTCGACGATACGGTGGGTCCCGAGCGCTACGCGGGCTGGCTGCATGACCTGACCGCCGACGAGCCGGTCTCGGTCTATCTGCACGTGCCTTATTGCCGGGCCATTTGCAGCTATTGCGGGTGTTTCACCAAGGCGACGAAGAAGCCGGAACCTTTGCTCGCCTACGGTGCGCGATTGGCGCGAGAGGTTGAGCTGGCCGGCGCGGCGCTGCGCAAACGGCCCAAGGTGACCCACATTCATTGGGGTGGCGGGACGCCCAGCCTGTTGCCGCGGGCCGGGTTCGAAGCGGTCTTCAACGCGCTGTATGACGGGTTCGATCTCGAAGGCGTTGAGGAGCACGCCATCGAGCTTGATCCGCGCGAGGTCACGCTGGCGCAAGCGCGGCTCCTCAAAAGCGTTGGCGTGACGCGCGTGAGCCTCGGGATCCAGGACCTCAATGCCAAGGTGCAAAGTGCGATTGGCCGCGTTCAGCCTCTCGAGGTTGTGCAGAAGGCGGTCGACGCTTTGCGGACGGCGGGTCTCGACGCCATCAACATGGACGTCATGTACGGCCTGCCCGAGCAATCACTTGAAGATGTGGTGCGCTCGGTCACCGTGTGCGCCGCGCTGGGGGCCAACCGCATCGCATTGTTTGGCTATGCGCATGTACCCTGGATGAAGAAACATCAAAGCCTTATCGATGAAGAGGCGCTGCCCAGCGCCGGCCTGCGGCTCGAACAAGCCCGGGCGGCGCATAAAGCCCTCGAGCATCTTGGCTACACATCGATTGGTTTCGACCATTTTGCGCTGCCAAGCGATGCCATCGCGCAGGCGCAAAACGCCGGCACGTTGCGGCGGAACTTCCAGGGCTACACAACCGACACGGCGCCCGTGATGCTCGGCTTCGGCGCGTCCGCGATTGGCAAACTGCCGGGCGGCTACGCGCAGAACCATGCCGATATCGGCGCGTGGAACCGCGCGATAGACGCTGGCTCGTTCGGCACGCAGCGCGGCTTCGCGTTGAGCAACCAAGACCGGCTGCGCGGGTCGATCATTGAAGACATTCTGACCCGGTTCGAGGTCGATCTGAGCGCCGAGCGTTTCGGCATTCAGCCGCACCAAACCTGGATCAACCAAGAGCTGATCGCGCTTGACGAACTGGTCGAAGATGGGCTGTGCGAGATCCGCGGATCACGCGTGCACATTCCCCTGGATGCACGCTTTCTGGCACGGATCGTTGCGCACAGGTTCGATGCCTTCGCCCCGGGTTCGAAGGCACGGCATTCCATCGCTGTTTAAGAACCTAAGGGCCCAGGGACAGGCCATCGGCGCGTCCTAGTCGGCGTGCGTGCCCGTCAGCTGGCACAGCGAGCAGATCCGGTTGATCGTGATCTGGTCGTGTTTCTCGAGGCGGATCACGCCCTTGCGCTTCATATCGGAGATGACGCGGCTCACCGTCTCGATGGTCAGGCCCAAATAGTCCGCCATCTCCTGGCGGGTCATGTTGAGCCGCAGCGAGCCGGTGTCATTGTCCTCGTCGTCGGGGCCTTTGCAATTCACAGTGCCGCGTTCGGGGACAAAGCGCATCAGGAACGTTGCCACACGCTCGTAAGCCGATTTGCGGCCGAGCAGGACCGCGTGCTCGTGCATGGCGCAGACCTGTTGAAGGGCGCAGCGGGTCAGGTGCGACTGCGCCGCACTCGACCGCTCGATCTCCGAGCGGTTGAAGACCATAAGCGTGGTTGCGACGAGCGTTTCAGCTGAGCAATCGTGTTGGGCGTCCATGTCAAAGCCGAACAGATCGCCGGGGCCGAGCACCTCGACCACCTGGCGGCGACCGTCCGGCAAGAGCTTGTAGAGCATGGCGCCGCCGGTCACGATTTCATACAGGTGCCGGGCGTCATCGCCCTCGAAATAGATCACATCGTGGGCGCGGTAGGTTTGGCGGCGCGTCGACTGCGATTGGCGAACAGATTCCCAACCGGCTTCGCCGGATGCGCCAGCCCTTGGTTGGTCGGACACGGTTGATCTGGCCTCGAAGCCAGCATCCACGTGGGCCATGGTTTCACCCCCGGTGTTAGTTCCTCTACCAGCCACACCGCCCACAGGTTGCGCCCTATCAGACCCTGCTGTTGCCTTTGGCGATCAGCTAACCTGCGGAGGAGTATGTGACGACAGGCTAACAATCACCTTCGCCCGTTTCCGCTTCGGCAAAACACGTAACGAACGTCTTATACACATGGGGATAACCCGCCGCGCCCGAGGGTTGGGCGAGGCGTGGAAGGACGGGCCGGTCTGACTAGAAGTAGTGGGACAGTTCGACGGCCGACAGCGGCTTGCGCAGCAGGTTTGTCGACGGCATGCCTTCGAGGAAATCCCGGATCGCGGTCTGCGATTGGCCGGTGATCGCCAGCACCTGGGGCGGCTCGGCCAAGGCGTGCACCCATTGAATGACGCGCGCGCCATCAATGCCGGGCAGGCCGATATCAACGATCAACATATCGTCGCCCGTCGGCACCATGGCCGCAAAGAAACTTTCCGCATCGTGGAACGTCACGACGTCGTGGCCCATCTGCTTCGCGAACGTCGCGATGGCGTCACAAACGGCGGTGTCGTCCTCTAGAATGATAACTGTCACGATGGGCTCTCTTTCGACGGCCAAACCCATCTGACCAAGCAAAGGGCTCGGTCAGAGGTAGGGCTCACGTCACCCTTTAGTAGGCGTGTTTGGCTGAAACGGGAATCAGGACGAGCGCGTAACGCTTACCGCGTACGCAAAAGATGCGCGGTTGGTAAACGTTCAACGGGTCGTAGCGTCAGCGCGCGTCGGCGCCGCGCTCGGAACCGGACAGAACGATCCGGACCAGGTCTGCGGCGTTTTTGGCGCCCAGTTTCTCCATGATGCGCGCACGGTGAACCTCGATGGTGCGCGGGGAGATGCCCAGCGTCCGCCCCGCTTCCTTGTTCGAGGCGCCGGCGGTGATCTGTTCGAGCACTTCGCGCTCGCGCGGTGTGAGTAGTTGCAGATCGGGATGCTCGGTGGCACCCATCTGGTCCGCTTCGATGCGGCGTTTGACGGTATCGATCCCATCACGCACGCGGGCCACGACCGTTTCGGCATCGAACGGCTTTTCGATGAAATCGAAGGCGCCGGCTTTCACGGCAGCGACCGCCATCGGGATATCGCCTTGCCCGGAGATGATGAAGATCGGCGCGGTGTAGGTGTCTGGCCCCAAGGCGCGCAAGATTTCCATGCCAGAGCGGCCGGGCATGTGCACATCGAGCAGCACGCAGGCTTGCGGCAGGTTGGGCAGCGCGCTGAGGAACGCATCGCCATTGTCGAAGGTCTCTACGTCATAGCCTTCGAGCGAGAACACCACCGATAGGGCGTCGCGAACGGCCGGATCATCATCAACAATAAAAACCGCCTGATCGGGGTTCATGGAACGGGCCATCATTGTCGGCCTCCTGCTTTGAGATCTTTGAACGTGGAAGTGGGTTGGGTGGCCGAGGTGCCCGGCGCATCGGCCTCTGTCATGGGGCCGCGTGCGTTCGGGGTGGTCGGCTCGGTCAAGGGGAGACGCAGAACGAAACGCGCACCTGTCATGGCGCGCCCGCTATCGGGACCACCGGGGTCGACGGTCAGGTCACCGCCATGGTTCTGGGCGATCGACCGTGAGATCGACAGGCCGAGGCCCATGCCGGTGCGCTTGGAGGTCGAGAAGGCTTTGAACAGGCGCTCATGGACCTCTTTGGGGATACCGGGGCCGGAATCCTCCATGATGAGCGACAGGCTCTGCTCATTGACGCTGGCCGAAATCACCACAAGCGGCGTGGTGCTGCCGCGAACGGCTTCAAACGCGTTGCGCAGCAAGTTGACCATGATCTGTTGGATCTGGACCGGGTCGACCTCGATGGATGGCAGGGCTTTGGGCAGCTCAACGCGCACCTCGATGCCCTCGGCATTGGTGCCAACGCGGGTGAGCTCCAGCGTGTCGTCGATCAGCGGGCCGATCTGAACGGTCCGACGATCGGGTTCACGCTTTTCAACAAAGTGCCGCATGCGCTGGATGATGTTGCCCGCCCGCTCAGCCTCGCGCTTGGCCTTGTCGAGCGTCTCAAGCAGCATCGGATCTTTCGGGCCTTCGCCGTTGAGGGCATGCATGCGCCGCGTGACGGCCTGTAAGTACAGCATCACGGCCGTGAGAGGCTGGTTCAGCTCGTGGGCAATGGCGGAGCCCATCTCGTCCATGGCGGAAACGCGGGCAAGGTGCACAAGTTCGGCTTGCAGCTGGTTGAGGCGACG
>JAHCMG010000206.1 GCA_019192585.1 Devosiaceae bacterium MH13 | reverse complement strand
AGGGCAAGCTCAAGCAGAAAGAGGGCGGCTATCTGTGGACCGAAGCCGATTCCACCGCGACCACCGTGCCGGGCATCTTCGCCGCCGGCGACGTGACCGACGATGTCTACCGCCAAGCGGTCACCGCCGCGGGCATGGGCTGCATGGCGGCGCTCGAAGCGGACAAATATATCGGGACGCTTGAGGCCGAAGGTGGGCTTGCGATGCATCAGGCCGCCGAGTAGGTCTTCGGCTCCTGACACGCAAACGCGTTAGCGCCGACCCCTCCAGAGGAGGATGCCAGCATGCCAACGTCCGGCCGCATGATTGTCCACGACGATACCGCCGCGGTGATGGATTGGGATAAGCTGCGCATCTTCCATGCGGCGGCCGAAGCGGGCTCGTTTACGCACGCGGGCGATGGTCTGCACATGAGCCAATCGGCCGTCAGCCGGCAGGTCTCGGCCCTCGAAGCAGACCTCAACGTCAAACTGTTCCACCGGCACGCGCGCGGGCTGGTGCTGACCGAGCAGGGCGAGCTTCTGTACCGCACCGCCCACGAGGTGCTGCAGAAGCTCGATCAGGTGCGCACGCGCCTGTCGGATTCCAAGAACCAGCCAACCGGCACCTTGCGCGTCACCACCACGGTGGGCTTGGGGTCAACCTGGCTCACCGCCCGGCTGCAAGAGTTCCGCCAGCTCTATCCGGGCATCCAGCTCGAACTGATCCTCAACGACGATGAACTCGACCTATCGATGCGCGAGGCCGACGTGGCCATCCGCCTTCGCAAACCGGTACAGCCAGACCTGATCCAGCGCCGCCTGTTCACCGTGCACTTCCACATCTATGCCGCGCCCGAATACATCAAACGGCACGGCCAGCCGTCCTCAGTCGCTGACCTCGATGACCATGTGATCCTCAGCTACGGCTATCCAGCGCCGCCCTACCTGCGGAACATCAACCACCTGGAGACGGCGGGCCGCGATGAAGACAATCCGCGCCGCGCCCATGTGCGGATCACCAACGTCTACGGCTTGCGCAAAGCGTGCCTGCGCGGCGTCGGCATCGCGATGCTGCCCGACTATATCGTGGAAGATGATAAGGGCCTGGTGCAAATCGCACTTGATGGCGAAGAGCTGCCCTATTTCGACACCTATTTCGTCTATCCAGAAGAGATGCGGAACTCCGCGCGAGTCGTCGTCTTCCGCGATTTCCTGCTCGCGAACGCCCGGCGCTGGTCCTTCTAGGCGTTGTAAATCAGCAACATTTTCTGCCTAGAAACCACAAGTGACCAACGCTTGTGCAAAACTGTGGAAGCAGTCGGCGGAATTTTTTCCTTTTTTACCAGATAGCTATGCACCTCGATGGCAATGCGCGCCGAGCCATGCGCTTGGCGCATAACTGACATGTCAGTTCGAGGCTTGTGGTTAGGAAATACTTATACACCTATGGTTTCGACACGGTCAGATGACGCTCCCTCCCTGCGTCGACCGCTGTTCCCCTCAGGGCGAGTGCCCACCCCTCGGGTGCATCGCCTGCAACTGCAAAGCCGGGCTCGATCGGTTCGTAAGAACCTTGATCGCCCGGCTTTTTTTCTGCCCGCTGTTCAGACGGCTTCAAAGACGGCGGGTGGAGCCGCGCCAACGCCCTCAAGCCACGCGGGAACCGGCAAGTTCTTCTCGCGCAGGAAGCTTGGGTTGAAGAGCTTGGACTGGTAGCGCGTACCATAATCGCACAGGATGGTGACGATGGTTTTGCCGGGGCCGAGATCACGCGCCAGCCGCATCGCGCCGGCGACATTGATCCCCGATGATCCGCCAAGGCACAGACCTTCGTGGGCCAGCAGGTCAAACACGATCGGCAGGGCTTCATGGTCGGAGATCGAGTAGCTCTTGTCCGGCCGGAAACCCTCCAGGTTCGCGGTCTCACGCCCCTGCCCGATCCCCTCGGTGATCGAGTTGCCTTCCGCTTTGAACACGCCATCGGTGTAGAAGCTATGGATGGCCGAGCCGTGCGGGTCTGACAGGGCGATGGTCACGCCCTTGGGCTGGAGCGCCATGCCGACGCCCGCAAGCGTCCCGCCCGTGCCCACCGCGCACGTAAAGCCATCGACCTTGCCGTCGGTTTGGGCCCAGACTTCAGGGCCCGTCATCTCGATATGGGCCTGCCGATTGGCGACATTGTCGAACTGGTTGGCCCAGATCGCGCCATTGGGCTCGCTCTCATTGAGAGCCGCCGCCAGCCGCTCCGAGTAGCGCACATAATTGTTAGGGTTCTTGTAGGGCACTGCGGGCACCTCTACGAGGCGCGCACCGGCGAGCCGCAACATGTCCTTCTTCTCTTGCGACTGCGTCTCCGGGATCACGATGACGCTTTGAAAGCCCATCGACGCGCCGACCAGCGCCAGCCCAATGCCGGTGTTGCCGGCGGTGCCTTCAACGATGGTGCCGCCGGGACGCAGCGCGCCTTTGGCCACCGCATCGCGGATGATGAACAGCGCCGCCCGGTCTTTCACCGATTGGCCAGGGTTGAGGAACTCCGCTTTGCCCAAAATGGTGCAGCCGGTCGCCTCCGAAGGCCCGCGCAATTTGATCAGCGGCGTGTTGCCAATAGCATCGGCAAGATCGGAATGGATGGTCATGGCGCAAGCTCCGTTCGTGGTACGTCAGCGGTACGCACGCCAAGCCCAAAAAGCCAGATCAAGACCAGCGCGTTGCCGCGCAATGACGCAACGGCTTTGCGCAAAAACTGGCCTGTACGCAATGCGGTTGCGGGAGCTGTGGGCTCGGTTTGAGACGCGCCCAAAGCCGTCATCGTCGGTGCCTCACCGTCCCAAAGTCAGCGGAGCCCGCCTCCGCCCAAAACCCTATTGGGCGCTGCGGGTACAAAAAAGGCCGCACCAGAGCATACAAGCTCCGGCGCGGCCGCCTGTCGCCAACAGGCAAACTGTTTGCCTCTACATGAACAGGGGCTCGCCGCTCACATCGCTGTAAAGGCCGGCCACCTCTTCGGCATAACCATTGTAAAGCTGCGTCGGCACGCGCTCTTCACCGCCCAGAAGGCGTTCGGATGCCTGACTCCAGCGCGGGTGCGGCACCTCGGGGTTCACATTGGCCCAGAAGCCATACTCGTTGGCATTGGCTTCTTCCCAGAAGGTGACTGGCCGCTCATCGGTGAAGGTGAACCGCACCAAGCTCTTGGCGCTTTTGAAGCCATATTTCCACGGCACAGCCAGCCGGATGGGCGCCCCATACTGTTTGGCGATCGGCTTGCCGTACACGCCCGTGACCATGAACGCCAAATCGTGCGTCGCCTCTTCCATCGTCAGCCCTTCGGTGTAGGGCCACGAGTACCAAGTTTGCCGCTGGCCGGATGCCATGGACGAATCGTTGAAGGTTTCCATGCGGACATAGCGGGCCGACGAGAGCGGGCGGGCATACTCCACCAGATCGCGCATCGGAAAACCGGTCCACGGCACGGTCATCGCCCAGGCTTCTACGCAGCGGTGGCGGTAAACGCGCTCTTCAAGCTGCATCGCGCGGATCAGCGTATCGATGTCGACAGTGCGCTCTTCTTCGACCATGCCGTCGAACACCACCGCCCAGGGCCGTGTTTGCAGGTCCTGCGCGGCGCGCCAGATGCCCTTGTGGGAACCGAATTCGTAGAAATTGTTGTAGGTCGCCGCATCGATCTCATTCGTCAGCGCGCGGCCGCCATTGGCAAAATCCGGGTTGGCGAACGCGGGGTAGAGATCGGCCGTTGGGTCGCCTTCGACCGTCAGCGGCACATCATTGCCGCCATCGCCATCAAACAGGCCGAACAGCGCGTTGGCATCGCGCGTCGCGGCGCCGTACGCCACACCAGCCGTGCCGAGCGCCAGCGCGCCCTTCATCAGTACACGGCGATTGAGAAACACATCTTCCGGCGTCGCGGCGCTTTCAGGCAGCTGCCAGCGTTTGGGTGATCGGATCAGCATGGTTGCGCACCTTCTTTTTGCGGTCCCCGCATTGCAGTGTCATGCAGATAGGCGCGCAACCCTTCACCGTCCACTCACAACCGCGTGCGCCAAACCGGCGCGGCGTGTGAAACCGAACTATAGACCCGAGGACGCGCCCCTACTCCACACTAATGAGCGGCTGCTGCAGGCCAACAGTGGGGCGGTTCTGGGGATAGTAGAAGCCTGTCCCATCAACATGCTTACCTCCCATGAACAGCATGTTGGGCGTGTCGGCACGCACGTACAGAAAATCATGGTCGATCACGAACTGTGACCCTTCAACGAAGTTCAGCAGAGCGCACGGCTCGCCCAAGATGTCTCTGGCCTCGCCCACGACAAACGGGCCGTTGCCACAAGCACGATCAGGCAACCCATTGAGCTGCTCGGCCATCGGTTCGGCAAGCACACGCAGGACCAGCCGCTCATCAAGCACATAATCCTGGGACCAAGCGCCCTCCACCGCCGGGTTGGCGTCATGCCAAACCACGTGACCTGAAAAGTCATAGGCAATTGCCGGCACCTGGCAGGCGCTGTCGGCAAAAACAGTGATGGTGGCATCAAACCCACCTTCAGCACCGTAGGAAAAGTCGCGTGTGAGATAGGTGGGAACGGGGGTCCCACTGGGGTCTTGGGGATTTGGTGAAGGTCGCAGCTCGCACGAGATGGACGTCCAGCTTCCAACAATACGGCTTTGGAGGGCTTCAAGGCTGGTGTCAGCCGAAGCGGGTGTGGAGGCGATTTGGAGCAAGCTCACACAAGCGAGCAGAGCATTGAGTCGTGAGCCTTTGGTACGGCGAGTCATGGTGGATCTCCATCGATTGATTGACGATGGCTACCCATTCAGCGCATAAATTCGACAAACACAACTAGACACAATTTTCTGATATAGTCATGAAATTTGAACTATTGGCTCCCGACCAGGGCATTGGCTGCCCAGTGACCCACTGCCTTCAGCTCATCGGTGGCAAGTGGAAGCCAGTTATCCTGTTCTGCATTGATGGCGGCGTCACCCGTTTTGGCGCGATGCGGCGCGCGATCCCAGCCGTCACTAAACAGATGCTCACGCAACAATTGCGTGAACTTGAGGCCGATGGCTTGATCGACCGAACGGTGTTTGCCGAGGTGCCGCCACGCGTCGAGTATGCCCTCACAGCACGTGGCAAATCGGTCCTACCGATTATTCAGGCCATGCGAGATTGGGGCGCGGCGGATATGGCCGCCGCAACCCCGAGTCAAGCTAGCTGAGGCTGCCGCAGAAGCGCTGAATGCGGGTGCACGCTTCTTCAAGCGCCGCATTCGACGTGGCATAGGAAACCCGGAAGTTCGGGCCCAGCCCAAATGCCGAGCCCTGCACCACCGCAACGCCTTCGCTTTCCAGAAGCTCGGTGACGAAATCCTCATCTGTCTGCAAGGTTTTGCCCGATGGCGCCGTCTTTCCCATGGTCCCCGCGCACGAGGGATAGACGTAGAACGCGCCTTCCGGCGTCGGGCAGGAAAGCCCGTTCGCCTGGTTCAGCATCGAGACTACCAAGTCGCGTCGCCCTTTGAAAATCTCATTGTTGGGCGCGATGAACTCCTGCGTCCCGCCAAGCGCCTCAACGGCCGCCCATTGTGAGATCGACGACGGGTTCGATGTCGACTGCGACTGGATCTTGGCCATCGCCTTGATCAGATGCGCCGGGCCGCCCGCATAGCCGATGCGCCAGCCGGTCATCGCGTAGGCTTTGGAGACGCCGTTGACGGTCAGCGTGCGCTCGTAAAGCGCCGGCTCCACCTGAGCGGGCGTCGCAAAGACGAAGTCATCGTAGACCAGGTGCTCGTACATATCGTCGGTCATCACCCAGACATGGGGGTGCTTGGCGAGCACATCGGTCAGCGCTTTGAGCTCGGCCTGCGAGTAGGCCGCGCCCGACGGGTTCGACGGCGAGTTGAAGATAAACCACTTGGTTTTCGGCGTGATCGCCGCATCAAGCGCCTCGGCCGTCAGCTTGAAGCTGGTCTCGATGGTTGTCTCAACGAATGTCGGCGTGCCGCCGGCCAGCAGCACCATATCGGGGTAGCTCACCCAATAGGGCGTCGGGATCAGCACCTCATCGCCAGGGTTCAGGGTCGCGACCAGCGCATTGTAAAGCACCTGCTTACCGCCCGTTCCGACCGTGATCTGCGCGGGCTCGTAGCTAAGATCGTTGTCGCGCGCGAATTTCGCCGAGATGGCCGCCTTCAATTCGGGGATGCCGTCGACCGCAGTGTACTTGGTCTTACCATCGCGGATCGCCGCGATGGCCGCCTCTTTGATGTTCTCCGGCGTATCAAAATCCGGCTCGCCCGCGCCCAGGCCGATCACATCGCGGCCGGCAGCCTTGAGTTCGCGCGCCTTGTTGGTCACCGCGATAGTGGCGGATGGTTTGATGCGGGCAAGCGAGTCGGCGAGGAAGGCCATCGGTCGGGTCCTTTGCGGAAAACGGTTTGGGGCTACCGGTCTAATCGGCGGCGCCCAGCGCTTCAAGCGCGCAACAGCCCCAACACATACGTCCAAAGACGAACAGCGCCCGCCTGTGACGCAAAGCACAGCCGCGTTGCCACAATTGGGTCATCAAAGCTTCCGTAAACCGCCGCATCCTTTCCCTTGGGTCGCCCCAAACAACCGTTTGAATGCAATCATCAAACAGGCCCGTTTCCGACACACCGGACAGATGGGCCACCACCAAGACGCTTCGTCCGAAGCAACCCGACTGAGACCGAACCATGAGCAAGAGCTTCAACCACTTCCAATCCGAACATGAGGGTCAGAACTCGCCGCGCAAATTGCGCCGGTTTGGATTTATGGGGCGCGTGCTTGATGGCGCGGGCTTGGTTGCACTCGGCCTCACCCTTGCCATCATCGCCTTCACCTCCGGGGCGCGGGCGCAAGAGCCCATGGCCGCCGCGACAGCCGACCACAATGCTGTGTTGATGACAGCCATGCTGGCCATGTTCGCCATGATGGTGATGATCGTGCGGCAGACCTGGCGGAAGACCACCAAGCGCATTGAAACAACCAACACGCGTTCGCATCGCGTGGGCTAGCCCACGGCCCAACGGCGAACGCAAAAAAGGCGCCCACTTGGGCGCCTTTTGTTGCGCCACTATCGCAGCCGTTACAGCGCGTAGCTTGGAATATCGACGGTGCCATCGGGGGCGTCTTTTGCCACCCGAAAGTCCACCATCCGCTTGACGGCCCGGGCCTTTTGCAGCCCGCCATATTTGAAGGCGGCCGCAAGTGCGAGCTTGGGATAAACGGTCGGCGATTCGATGTTGGCCGACAGCTTCTGAAGCCCCATGCGCTGGCGCAGAATGCCATTGGCATAGCGAACCGCATACTGCTTGGCGATCGCCTTGGTGTAGTGCTCGGTCGTCACCGACACGTTGAGCATGCCCAGGTTCTCGACCCGGTGCGGTGCGTTGAGCGGCCAATGCAGCATCTCGCCCGGCTTGAGACGCACGACTTTGGCGTGGTCATCGTACCATTGCTCGTAGTGGATCTCTTCCTCGGTCTCGCCGGTGATGATCTTCTCCATCGCCATTTCCGTCAGGAACGGCTCGGTGTTTGGATAGACGTAGACGTTCTTTTCGCCGCGGATCTGCCACAGCGCCTGCCCGGGAACATCGCAATGGTAGTAGACCTGCGCGCCCGGTGACGAGATGAGGATCCCCATCGTGCGCTTAAAAGTTTCAAAGCCGGGAACGTTGGCGCGCATCTCTTCGAACATCGCGTCCAGGAGCTTCGCGTAGCGATCATCAACATCCATCGCGTTGCGCAGATTGATCCACAGCTGCCCACGCTCGATGGCTTCGACCACTTCGGCACCATCCGCGCCCCCCAATTCACCCTCGCGCCAGTACGCCTTGGGCGACCCAGGCTTCGGCATGGTGATAAGGTCGTAATGGCTGCGCGGATAGTTCTCGATCAGCTCGATCAGCGCGTCTTTTTCGAACAAGTCATGCTCGTGCAGCGTGTGGTCGAGCTGCACGGTGTGGTGGCCCCACATCGCTTTGTCTTGTTCGGTGAACGCTTTGAAGATCATTCGGTTTCTCCAGCTTTGCCAGATTTGGATGTGATCTCGTCCCGTAGACGTCCCCGCTTGCCATTGTGTTAGCGGCCCCTGAAAGCTCAAGCGAAAGGTGAATTTGGGGTTAAAGCTTTACCCGGGCGCGCCGCGTCCTAGGGTTAAGGGCACCCATGCTTTCGCGCCAATCGCAAGCAGAGATGAACCATGCGCCTGACCTCACTGGCCGCCCTATGTGTGATCAGCACAGCCCTTCCCTTCGCAACCGGTGCCGTTGCCCAGCAAACCGTCGACGATAGCGCCGGCAGCTGCGCCCTCACCGCGACGCCCATCGCTTCTGGCATCGAGCATCCTTGGGCGGTCGCTTTTCTGGGGGATGGCCATGCCGCTGTGACCGAGCGCGGCGGGACGCTGTGGGTGGTTGATCTGACCACCGGAGAGTTGACCGAAGTGGCGGGCGTACCGGCGGTGACGGACAACCGGCAAGGCGGCCTTCTCGACCTCATCACCGCACCGGACTTCGCCACCTCAGGCACCGTCTTCTTCTCCTTCGCAGAGCCGCGCGGCGGCGGCAACACGGGCACCTCGATCGCCCGCGCAACCTTAGCCCAGTGGGATGGGGCCGCGCCCACACTCGAAGACACACAGATCCTGTTCCAACAGAACGATCCAGACGGGTCCGGCTTCCATTTCGGCTCACGCATCGTGGCGCTGCCCGATGGCACGCTGGCCTTCACCATCGGCGATCGTGGGACTGACGAGCGGGCGCAGGACCCGTTCGATCATGCTGGCGCGGTCCTGCGGATCGCAGCGGATGGCTCTGTCCCCGCCGACAACCCGTTTGCTGATGGCGCCGAGGCCGCGCCGGAGATCTGGTCCACCGGCCACCGCAACCCGCAAGGGGCCGCGCTCGATGCACAGACCGGCGTTCTGTGGACCGTCGAGCACGGCGCGCGCGGCGGCGATGAAATCAACCAACCGCAAGCCGGCCTCAATTATGGGTGGCCGACCATCTCCTATGGCGTCCACTATTCGGGGCGCAGCATCGGTGTCGGCACCGAAGCTGACGGTCTGCAGCAGCCGGTCTATTTTTGGGATCCGTCGATTGCGCCCTCGGGCATGGCCATCATGCGCGACAGCGAGCCCTTCGCTGGGTGGGACGGCGACATGCTGGTAGGCGCGCTGCGGGCGCAAACGCTGGTGCGGCTGGACCGGCAAGCGGGCCAGATCGTCAGCGAAGAGCGGCTCTTTGACGGGATGCTTGGTCGGATCCGCGACGTGCGCCAGGGCCCTGATGGCGCCATATGGCTTCTGACGGACGAGCCCAACGGCTCGCTTTACCGCGTCACGCCCACAAACGGCACCTGCTGACCGCTAGGCTTCATCGGCCTCGACAATCCAAGGCTCCGCCCGCCCCGCGGCCTCCCAAGCCTGCCACGCCGGCAGGGCCTTGATGGTGTTCATGTAGGTTTCGGACGTCTGCGTCACCGTGTGGGCATACACATCAAGGCGGTTGACCACCGGCGCATACATCGCGTCAGCCGCCGTGAACCGGTCACCGAACAGAAAGGGCCCGCCACTGGCGGCCAAGGCGTCGGCCCACATGACTTCGATCCGGTCGATATCGGCCCGGATCGCATCCGTGACCTCAATCGCCGCCCGCGGCCGCCGCATGTTCATCGGACAAGCGCCGCGCAGCGCGAAGAACGACGCCAGCATCTCACAGCTCATCGCCATCGCCCGTGAGCGCGCATTGGCGTCATCCGGCCAGAGACCCGCTTGAGGATGTTTGCGCGCCACGTGATCGATGATCGCCAGCGACTGCCAGATCGTCACATCGCCATCGATCAACACAGGCACCTGGCTCGTCGGCGAGAAAGCGGCATAGTCGGGGTTCCGCCCCTCAGTGTTGAAGGGGATCAGCTCTTCGTCGAACGCGACGCCGCCCACGGTGAGGGCGATCCATGGCCGAAACGACCAGGACGAATAGTTCTTGTTTCCGATGATCAGCTTCATAGTGTCGTCCTCAAACGGCGGCGGTTTGATTTGTGCCGTGGCCGTCGCCTTGGAAAAAACGAATAGTTCTGCACGCAGATATCAGCGACGCTGATAGCAAACTGAACGGGCAGACCATCATGATCACGGGGTTTATTCGCATGCTGGCTTGGCTTATGGGCGCGATACTCGTCGCCATCATCGCGTTCTTTCTGGTGGGCCCGGAGCGGATCTGGCGCACCGTCGCCGGCGATCCTGATATGGGGCGGCTGGAAACCTCCAACATCGTGCGCACCGGCAAACCGAACGATGCGCTGCTGGTGCCGCCCTTCGCCGCGGACCTGCCCGACACGCAGACGATCGGCGCCTATGCCGTGCCGCCCGACGAGCTGTTCTCAACTTTGATCGGGCGCATTGAAGCGACCGGCGCGGTCCGCTGGGTTGAGCGCGACACCGAGGGCCTCTACGCGCGCGCCCTCACCTTCTCGCCGGTCATGAAATTCCCCGACACCAACCATATCTGGGTTGTGGCGACGGAAGATGGAGGCTCGGCACTGTTTCTGTACGCCGCCGCGCAGTTGGGCCAATCGGATCTGGGCATGAACCGCAAAAGGCTTGAAAGCTGGGTCGCGCTCTTGGCGGATCAGCCAACAAGCACCGGGCAAACAGACAACTGAGCGCTTGCCCTCGTGCCGCGCAACACGCGAAGGTGGGGCGTATCGAGAGGGCAGGCCAACCGCAAAGGATGAGGGAGCAACCAGCCATGCAAGCGCCACCGAAAGCCGATCTGGCAATCGATCCGGCCACCGTGCGCCTGTTCGTCGCCAAAGCGAAGGCGGTCGCCGCGGATCTTGACCTCGAGAACCTCGATCAGTCCGCCGACACGGTGGAGTTCGACATCGAGCGGCTCGAAGACAGCCACCATCATGACGGCCTCGCCGAAGAGGAAACCGAGGACCTGACAAGCGTCGAGCTTCAGGAACTGATCGACGATCTCAATGATGATGAAGCGGCCAGCCTGGTCGCAATCGTCTGGGTCGGACGCGGCGACTTTGAAGCCTCCGATTTCGCCACCGCTGTGTCCGAAGCGCGGGACCGCGCGGAGGGCGCGACGAGCACCTATCTTTTGGGCATGCCTCTGCTGGCTGACTATCTGGATTCAGGCCTTGATGCGCTGGGCCACTAGAGCGCTGGTCGCCGTCGGCCTTGCCGCCGCCGCCACTGGTGCGGTTTGGGCCGGCGAAGCCGATATTGTCGGCGGCAGCGCCACCCTTAACGGCGACGGCAGCTGGACCGTCAGCGCCACCGTCGCCCATGCGGACACCGGCTGGGAGCATTATGCCGACCGGTTCGACGTGCTCGCGCCCGATGGCACCGTGCTGGCTGAGCGGGTGTTGCTGCACCCGCATGTGAACGAGCAACCGTTCACACGCTCGGTTCGGGCCACGATCCCCGATGATGTGGACACGATCACGCTGCGCGCGCATGACAGCGTCCACGGCCTGGGCGGCGCCACACTCGAGATAACCCTTGAGCGCTGATCCGGTCTTTCCTGGCTTTGAGGCGGGGTCGGTCCAAACCGACGATGTGGTTTCCATCTCCTACGTCACCGCAGGGTCAGGCCCGGCGCTTCTGCTCGCGCATGGCTACCCGCAGACCAAAGCCCTGTGGGCGAAACTGGCGCCGGCGCTGGCGCAGGAGTTCACCGTGGTCGCCGCTGACCTCCGAGGCTATGGCGCTTCGTCAAAGCCAGACCCTGGCGATGACGGCGCGCCCTACGCGTTCCGCGCCATGGCGCGGGATATGGCGCGCCTGATGCACGCGCTGGGGCACGAGACCTTCCACTATGTCGGCCACGATCGCGGCGCCCGCGCCGGCCACCGGCTCGCGAAAGACAGCCCGGAGCGGCTCTTGTCGCTCGCCGTCCTCGATATCGTGCCAACCGAGGCGATCTGGGAGCAGATGGGGCATCAGCTGGCCAAATCCTATTGGCATTGGCTGTTGCTGAGCCAGCCTGCGGCCTTTGCAGAAGCGCTGATCGGCGCGGACCCCGATTTTTTCTTCGAGCACTGCCTCACCAGCTGGGGCAGAGCCAAGCTTGATCAGTTCGAGCCCGCACAGCTTGAAGCGTATCGGCAAGCCTGGCGCGATCCCGCCATGATCGCGGGGTCAACGGCGGACTACCGCGCCGCCGCGACCCTCGACCGGCACGATGACGCCGAAGACGCAGCCACCAGAATCCAATGCCCGCTGCTCGTCCTTTATGGCGGCACGGGCGTCATGGGCGAACTGTTCGATGTGGAAGGTGTCTGGCGCGTCGAGGCTGCAGGCCCGGTGACCGCCAAGCCCATGCCTGGCGGCCACTTTTTCATCGACACGCACCCTAAGGAAACGCTTGCAGAGCTGCAGCGCTTCCACGGGTCGCTTTAGCCTTCCGCGCCGCCAGCGCCCATCAGCGAGCTAGGTCGCGTCCGCGAGCAGCGCTGCGAGCGCCACAAAAGCAAACGGCGCGCGGTTGAACCAACCGCGCGCCGCCGAAGCAGGGAGCGGATAGCCCCTACAGGCTGATGCGGAACCGCGCGAAGCCGTCTGGCCCCTCGCCCGCGGGCTCGATCGTCACGCCAGGCACCTGGTCGGCATATTGGGCGCCACCCGGGCCCGTGTCGAACAGCACCGTGGTGCCCGGCAGCGGGGCAAAAGACCAGTTGGCGTCCGCCCGCGGGCTGATGGTGCCTTGCTCGACAATGTAACGCACGATCACGTCCCGGTTGGTGTCCGGACCCTCAAAGATGGTGGTCTCAGGCGAAGCCCCTGGGAAGTTGCCGCCGCCGCCAGCGCGATAATTGTTGGAGGCGATGACAAATTGCTGATCCGGCGTCACCGGCTCACCGTTGAAGGTCAGGCCCACAATGCGGTTCGCGTCAGGGTTGGCGAGGTTGCCATCATTGTCGAACTTCGAGGGCTGCGACAGATCGATCTGGTAGGTCACCCCGTCGATCACATCGAAATTGTAGCTCGGGAACGAGGGGTTCAGCAGCACCTGATCGGCCACGCCGGGTTCGATCTGGTTGAAGATCCCGGCCGAACGCTCTAGCCAATCCTTGACCTCCTGGCCGGTCACCAGCACGGCGCGCGCGGTGTTGGGGTAGAGGTACAGATCGGCGACGTTCTTGATGGCCACGTCGCCCACCGGCACATCGGTGTAATATTCCGGGCCGCCACGACCACCAGCCTTGAACGGCGCCGCCGCCGACAGGATGGGCAAACCTTCATACTCGGTGCCCTGCATCATCTGCTCAATGTACCAGGTCTGCGCGATGGACACGACTTGCACCGAGGGGTCATCGGCAACCAGCGCGAAGTAGCTGTGCAGTGCCGAGTCCGTGCGGCCGACGGCCCGGCGGACATAGGCCAGCGTCTCGTCATGCTCGGCCTGCACCGAGGCCTCAACCTCTGCCACGCTCTCAACCAGCGCGGTGACCGAACGGTCTTCGTTACGCATCGAGATCGGCCGCGCTTCAGACGTGTGCGCAGCAATCTTCCAGCTGCCGCCATCGCGCTCGAGCATCAGGTCGACGAGCCCCATATGGCTGCCCCAGAAGCCGCCCATCGCAGCCGGCTTGCCCATGATGGTGCCCGCGGCGGAGTCGACGCCTGGCGTCTCATCATAGTCCGGACCTGGGAAGACGCGGTGGTGGTGACCGGTCAGGATCGCATCGATGCCATCGATCGCCGCCAATGGCACCGACGCGTTCTCCATGCCCTCAGACGCGTTTGCTTCACCGATCCCTGAGTGCGACAGCGCGATGATGATGTCAGCGCCCTCTTCCTTCATCTGCGGGATGTAAGCATTGGCAGCATCGAGAATGTCGCGCGCCTGCACATTGCCTTCGAGGTGCCGGCGATCCCAGTTCATGATCTGCGGCGGCACGAAACCGATGAGCCCCACCTTGATCGGGTGGCTTTCACCGGCACCATCGGTGACCTGCGTGTCCATGATCACGTAAGGCGGCACGAACGTTCGGTCGTCGCGCGCTGTGGAACCCAGTTCCATTGCCACATTGGCGCAGACCACCGGGAACGAGGCGCCCATCAGCGACTTCTCAAGGAACGACAGGCCGTAGTTGAACTCGTGATTGCCGAGTGTCGACGCATCGAAGCCAAGCACGTTCATCGCATCGATGATCGGGTGCGTGTCGCCCTCATTCATCCCGCGCTCATAGGCGATGTAATCGCCCATCGGGTTGCCCTGCAAAAAGTCACCATTGTCGATCAACAGCGAGTTCGTGCTCTCGTTGCGCACGTCCTGGATCAGGGCTGCGGTGCGGGCGAGGCCAACCGTGTCGCGAGGGCGGTCGGAGTAATAATCATACGGGAAGACGTGCACGTGCAGGTCTGTCGTTTCCATGATCCGCAAGTGGGCCTGGTTCGCCATGGCGCGCGCCGAAAATGGGTGCAACGCGATGAGCCCGCTGGCGCCCGCAAGCGCTGAACCGGCAAGAAACGAACGACGATTAAGTTTGATGGGCATACTGCCTCCCCCGTTTTGGCCGGAGCCCCCACTCCGACGCTTTGTGACAACGCCGCTCACATAACGGTCGTAGATGACAGAAATGCGCGCCCAATTGAGACATAAGTCAATGCTGATTAGGCGAAGTAAGGTGTCTTACGGAG
>JAHCMG010000205.1 GCA_019192585.1 Devosiaceae bacterium MH13 | reverse complement strand
CCGATCCGGGCGGCGGGTTGAATGCCGCCCTCGATGCGGCGGCTCAGGATGCCACACGCAGCGGCTATGACCGCTTGATCGTTCTGCCCGGGGACCTCGCGGACCCCAAAGCCGATGAGATCGCCCAGCTCCTCGCCTTGCCGAGCCAGGAAGGCTCGGCGGTGGTTGCGCCCTCTTATGATGGCGGCACAAACGCACTGGTGCTCAACCCTCCATCTGGTTTCACCTTTCGCTATGGGCCAAACTCCAGTGCGGCCCATGAGAAAGCCGCCCGCGATGCGGGCCGCGCTGTTGTGATCGCGCCGTTCGCAAGCCTTCGGCACGATGTGGACGTGGCCGCTGATCTCAATGCCGCTGTTGTCCGGCGGATTGGCCAAGGATTGGGGGGAGATCGCTAATGCTGGCCCCCGCAGTGCAAAGCCAGACCGCTATCAGCCTGCACGTGGTGCCGGGCCTTGGTGAGGTGCGCGAGGGCGATGATCTGGCACAGCTGCTGGGTGACGCACTGGAAGGCTCCGGACTGGGCCTCCAGACGGGCGACATCCTGACGGTGGCGCACAAAGTGGTCTCCAAGGCCGAGGGCCGCGTGCGCAAGCTGGCTGACGTGTCGCCAGGCCCTGAAGCGCAGTTTTATGCCGAGAAGCTGAGCAAGGATGCGCGCAAGGTGCAGGTTGTTCTCGATGAGACGACCGATGTGCTGCGCGCCTTCAAGCACCGCGGCGCTGAGGAAGGCACATTGATCTGCGAACATCGGCTGGGGCTGATCTCAGCCAATGCCGGCGTCGATGAATCCAACACCGCCCAGACCGGCGAAGCGATCTTGCTGCCCGAAAACCCCGATGCGAGCGCTGCCACGCTGGCGGAGGGCCTCAGCGCGCGGTTTGGTGCCGTGGTTGGTGTCGTGATCACCGATACGTTCGGCCGGCCTTGGCGCCTGGGCCAGGTGAATGTGGCCATCGGGCTGGCGGGCGTGCCGGCAACGCGCAGCGAGATCGGCGGGCACGATGCACGCGGACGTCCGCTGAAAGTGACCGAGCCGGCGTTTGCCGATGAGTTGGCTGCGGCGTCCGGGCTCCTAGTTGGTAAAGCGGCCCAAACACCGGCGGTTTTGTTCCGCGGGCTGGCTTGGGACGCAGACACACACACATCGGGTCGGCATCTGATCCGCGCCAAAGCAGAGGATATGTTTCGATGACTGTCGCGATCATCGGTGGAACCGGCCCCCAGGGGCGCGGGCTTGCCTTGCGGTTTGCGCGGGCGGGCGTGCCCATCGCCATCGGCTCACGCGACGGCGCTCGGGCGGCCGAAGTCGCCGCCGAACTGACGGGGATGCTCGGCGAGGGCGCGGCCCCGATCAGCGGGCACAGCAATGAAGAGGCGACGCAGGCGGCCGAGGAGATGGTGATCCTGTCGGTCCCCTACGCTGGCCACAACGCGACGCTTGAAGCGCTCAAGCCGCTGCTGGCCAGCAAGACGCTGATCGACATTGTGGTGCCGCTTTCACCCGACGATCCAAAGGTGGTTTCCATGCCGCCTGAGGGCTCTGCCACCGAAGCGGCGCAAGCCTTGCTGGGCCCGGACATTCCAGTGGTTGGCGCGCTTCACAATGTGTCGGCGCACACGCTGAACAGTCTCGATTGGGACATCAATTGCGATGTGCTGGTCTGCGGCAACTCGCTTGATGCCCGCAAACAGGTGATGGCGCTGGTCTCAAAGCTGGGTGTGACCTGTTTCAACGCCGGCGCTGCCAATTCGGCGCGCTGCGTTGAGGCGATCACGCCGATCCTGATCCGGATCAACATCTCCAAGCAGGTGCCGTTTACGCATGCGGGCATCAAGATCTGGCCGCCTGAGCGCTGATTCATCCGCTGATCATTGGCTGGCAGACTTTGCGGCCGGCCCTTGCTCAGCGCCACATCATTTGACCTGAAATCGACCGAGAGGACCATTCCATGGAATTTGGCATCACCTTTAAGGGGGTCGTGGACCCCGATCGCGCGAAGGCGCTGGTCCGGCTCGCCGAGTATTCGGGCTTTAGCTATTGCTGGTTCTACGACAGCCACATCCTCTGGCGCGAAAGCTACATGGCGATGGCGATGCTGATGGAGCACACCGAGACCATGCGCTTTGGCCCATGTGTGACGAACCCGAACACGCGCGATTGGTCGCTTGCCGCGTCCATGTTTGGCTCGCTCGCCAAGCAATCAGGTGGCCGTTTCGACATCGGCGTGGGCCGGGGCGACAGCGCGGTGCGGGTGATGGGCAAAAAGCCCGCCAAGCTGGCCACCCTCGAAGAGTTCGTGCTGAAGGTTCAGGCGCTCGTGCGCGGTGAAGAGGTCACCTATGGCGATGTGCCGGCGCCGATCCAGTTTCCCTGGGCGACGGGGTACGAGTTGCCGGCATGGATCGCGGCCTATGGGCCGATGGCCCTCGCGTCGGCGGGCAAGGTGGGCCAAGGGCTCATCCTCCAGATCGCCGAGCCGGGCATCTGCAAATGGCTGACTGACCAGGCCGTGGCCGCCGGCAAGGAAGCGGGCCGCGATATGGCAGGCTACAAAGTCATGTCAGCGGCGCCGGCCTATTTTGGCTCGATGGATGAGTGCCGCGAGGCCACCAAGTGGTTCCCGGCGATGGTCGGCAACCATGTGGCGGACATTGTGGAGAAGTATGGCGCGGACACCGATCTCGTGCCCGCGAGCCTGACCAGCTACATCGAGAAGCGGCGCGGCTACGACTATTCCAAGCACGGCCAGTCGGATAACCCGTATCTCGATTTCATCACCGATGACATTGTCGATGGCTTTGCCGTTTTGGGCACGCCGGACGACCATGTCGCCAAGCTCAAAGAGCTCGAAGCGGTGGGCGTGACGCAGTTCAACATCTATCTCGACAATGGCCGCGAAGCGGAGATCATCGAGACCTATGGCGACAAGGTTATCCCGGCGATGAAGGGCTAGTCTGCCCGCTTCGTTGGCCATGGGATGCCTTTGGGCGATGACCATAAGGGCTTGTACGCAGAGAGGCGTTGTGCGTCGCAGCAAGATGTTGCGGCGCACAAGATATGCCGGTTTTCTAATATAAATATTTGTTTTATATCAGTACGTTAGGCTGGTCATCCGAAAGGCGGGAGCCCTTCGGTTATTAGCAACAAGTCTAAGGGGTAATCCGTACGTACCCGCTTCAAGAATCCAGGGCCTTCCTTTAGCGTTCGTGAAGCTTTGGATCGCCGCCGTTCGGGCGCGATGGTTGTTGCGTGTCGTGCGGCTCAGTCTCTCACACCTGCCTTGTGCAGACTTTGGCTGTCTGATCCCAGAGCTTGGAAACGTCTTTGGGAGGACGCAACTTGTCTGACAACTCTGATGGATCTGCTTACTGGAGCGCAAACCTGCGCCTCGTGGGCATCAGTCTCGTAATATGGGCGCTGGCATCCTTCGGTTTCGCAATTTTGTTGCGGCCGTTGGTGGCTGGCATTGAGGTTGGGGGCACCGACCTCGGCTTCTGGTTCGCCCAGCAGGGCTCCATTCTCGTGTTCCTGGTCCTGATCTTCTTTTATGCCTGGCGCATGAATGCGATCGACCGTGAGCACGGCGTGGACGAAGAATAGACCGGGAGCCACGGATCAATGGATCAAACAACACTCAACTTTATCGTGGTGGGCGCGTCGTTCGCGCTTTACTTCGGTATCGCCATCTGGGCGCGCGCTGCGTCCACGAGCGAGTTCTACGCCGCTGGTCGCGGTGTGAACCCGATCGTCAACGGGATGGCCACGGCGGCGGACTGGATGTCGGCTGCTTCGTTCATTTCGATGGCGGGTCTCATCGCCTTCGTTGGTTACAACAACTCTCTGTTCCTGATGGGCTGGACCGGCGGCTACGTGCTGATGGCCATGCTGCTTGCGCCGTATCTGCGTAAGTTCGGCAAGTTCACGGTGCCGGAGTTTGTGGGTGACCGCTACTACTCCAACGCTGCGCGCGTTGTTGCCGTTATCTGCCTTATCGTGATTTCGGTGACCTACGTGATCGGCCAGATGCGTGGTGCGGGCATTGCCTTCTCGCGCTTCCTGGAGATCGACATCACCGCTGGCCTGTTCACGGCTGGGGCGGTTGTGTTCGTGTACGCGGTTTTGGGCGGCATGAAGGGCATCACCTACACCCAGGTGGCGCAGTATATCGTGCTGATCACGGCCTATACCATTCCGGCGATCTTCATCTCGCTGAACCTGACCGGCAACCCGATCCCGGGTCTTGGCCTGTTCTCCACCATGGCTGATGGCCAGGCGGGGGCGGGGACGCCGCTTCTGGTGACGCTTGATGGCTTGCTGACGGATCTCGGCTTTAGAGAATACACAGCCACCACGAACCCGTGGCTTATGGCCTTGTACACTCTGTCGCTGATGATCGGTACGGCTGGTCTGCCGCACGTTATCATCCGCTTCTTCACCGTTCCCAAAGTGGCCGACGCGCGTTGGTCCGCTGGCTGGGCGCTGGTGTTCATTGCGCTTCTGTACCTCACCGCTCCGGCTGTGGGTGCGATGGCGCGCCTCAACATTACCACCACCATGTGGCCGGCTGGTATTGAGGGCGAAGCGGTGCAGCAGGCTGAACTGCCTGACTGGTTCGCAACGTGGGAGCAGACAGGTCTGCTTGGCGTTGAGGACAAGAACGGCGACGGCCGGATCCAGTACTACAACGACGCCAACCCCGACATGCAGGCCCTTGCCGAAGAGCGTGGCTGGGCTGGCAACGAGCTGGTGACCTTCAACCGCGACATCCTCGTGCTTGCAAACCCAGAGATTGCGCAGCTTCCGGGCTGGGTGATTGCGCTGATCGCCGCCGGTGGTATCGCCGCCGCGCTGTCGACAGCGGCCGGGCTCTTGCTCGCGATCTCGTCGGCCATCTCGCACGACCTTATCAAGTCGGTGTTCAATCCGAACATCTCTGAGGGCGGCGAACTTTGGGCGGCGCGTGTGTCGATGGCGGTCGCGATCTGTGTGGCTGTCTATCTGGGTCTCAACCCGCCGGGCTTCGCGGCGCAGGTTGTGGCGCTGGCCTTCGGTCTGGCAGCTGCAACGCTGTTCCCGACGCTGATGATGGGCATCTTCTC
>JAHCMG010000204.1 GCA_019192585.1 Devosiaceae bacterium MH13 | reverse complement strand
TAGCCATCCACCTTTTGCGCTCATCGGAGACGGCGCCGTTTGAGGCCGCCGTCGTTCGTCGGCGCACCTCGGCCGCACTGCGCACCGAACAGGTGGGCATTGCCGACCCTGGCCTCGCGGCGCGCCTTGCCGCACTCATTGACCGCGATGTGGAGACCCTCGCGCTGCACTTTCGCGACTACCCGCAAGCTCGTGACACCTACCCGCTAGCGGTTTTGTACCTCAATTCCGAGGAACCGGTGCGCGCGCGGATCGAGCGTGTGGTCGAGCAACTTGAGGCCAGCGTCCAAAGCATCTTTGTGCGCGAAGTCAGGCGGGCTGCATCCCTTTAGACCCGATGAGCGACCCATTTCCTCCACCGCGCGTTCTGTCCGCCGGCACACGCGTCTATGCAATCGGCGATGTGCACGGGCGCGCCGACCTGTTGTTGCGCCTGCTCGACGCGATCGATGCGGACCTTGCCGCCCGCCCGCCGGCGCATGGCGCATGCATCGTTCCCCTCGGCGATCTGGTTGATCGCGGGCCCGGCTCCCGCACCGTTCTCGACGTGCTTCTCGCCGCCGACCGCCCGGACCTGCCGGTCATCACCCTGCGCGGCAACCATGATGATTGGATGCTTCGGGCGCTTGAAGGCGAGACGGGGCATCTAGGCAGCTGGTGGGAGCATGGTGGCCGCGAGACGGCCATGTCCTATGGCGTAAAGGTGCCGATCAGCGTCACCGCGCGCGTGCCGGCGCCAGAGGTGATCGACGCGTTCAAGGCCGCCGTTCCGCCCGACCATCTAGGCTTTTTGCGATCCTTGCCGGCCATGGCGTTGCTGCCCGGCTACGCCTTTGTCCATGCTGGCGTCAGGCCTGGTGTGCCGCTCGCCGAGCAAGACCCTAAGGAGCTGATGTGGATCCGTCATGCGTTTCTCGACAGCGATGCGGACCATGGCGCCATCATCGTGCACGGTCACACGCCCACCGACACTGTTGAAGTGCGCGCCAACAGGATCGGGATCGACATTGGCGCCCACGCCACCAACCGGCTCGCCTGCCTGATTGTTGAAGATGGGACCCACGAGCTGATGGTTGCCACCGCGCGGACCGTCAAAGGGCCAGCGCCCCTGAGGCCGTAAGCGGCACCTGCACCCGGGCTCTAGCCGGTTAGAGGTAGCTGTTCACCAGGTTCTCAAGGCGTTCTTGCTTGCCTGAACGCGGCTCGGGGCGAATGTCATCGCCGATGACCCGTGCATGGATGGCATCGAGCCCCTCATCGGCCAGCATGGCCTTGGCGGCATCGCCCTCCCAACCCGCGTACCGTTCGGCCCGCAAGGCCTCCAGCGTTCCATCTTCAAGCATGCGTGCCGCGGCTTTGAGCCCTTGGGCACAAACATCCATCGCGCCGGCATGGCCAGCGATCAAGTCGACCGGATCGAGCGATTGCCGGCGCAGCTTGGCGTCGAAATTCGTGCCGCCCGTGGTGAACCCACCGTCCCTGAGGATCTCGTAATAGGCGAGCGCCACTTCGGGCACATTGTTGGGGAACTGGTCGGTATCCCAGCCGGACTGATAGTCATTGCGGTTCATGTCGATCGACCCCAGCACCCCAAGGCTCGCCGCCATCGCCAGCTCGTGCTCAAAACTATGGCCAGCGAGGATCGCGTGGCCCTGCTCGATGTTCAGCTTGACCTCATTCTCGAGCCCGAAACGCTTGAGGAAGCCGTACACGGTCGCGACGTCATAATCGTACTGGTGTTTCGTCGGCTCTTGCGGCTTGGGCTCGATCAAAATGGTCCCTTTGAACCCGATCTTGTGCTTGTAATCGATCACCTTGCTGAGCATGCGCGCGGCCTGTTCGGCTTCGCGGCCAAGATCGGTGTTCAGCAGCGTCTCGTAGCCCTCGCGGCCGCCCCACAGAACATAGTTCTCGCCGCCAAGCTTGTGGGTGGCGTCAAGGCAGGTTTTGATCGTCGCAGCCGACCAGGCAAACACATCGGGGTCCGGGTTAGTCGCCGCCCCGGACATGAACCGGCGGTGGGAGAACAGGTTCGCCGTGCCCCAAAGAAGGCGCGTGCCCGTTTGCTCCATCTTGTCTGCAAAATAGTCGACAATCTCTTCAAGGTTGCGCTGGTTCTCGGCGAAACTCTCGCCCTCCGGCCGGACATCCGCATCGTGGAAGCAGAAGAACGGCACGCCAAGAAGGTCGAACATCTCGAACGCGACATCGGCTTTCAACTTCGCCAACTCCATCCGATCGCCGAACCACGGCCGGTCGAAGGTCTGCCCGCCAAACGGGTCACCACCGGGCCAAGCGAACGAGTGCCAATAGGCAACCGCGAAGCGCAAATGCTCCGCCATCGGCTTACCCATCACGATCTCATCGGGGTTGTAGTGGCGGAACGCCAGATCGTCCCATGCGGCATCGGGGTTAAAGCCCAGTTTTGACAGGCCAGCGAAAAAGTCGGTCATGAAAGGTCTCCTATGGCCGTCCGGGCCTGGACGTAACGGGCGTAGCCGTCATCGAAGGCTGCTTTAAGGGCGGGGTCGGGCTCGATCAGCCGCTCAGTGGCGGGCTTTGTCGCGATCTCTATACCGGCGCCCTTTGCGGCCATCAGGCCCAGCCGCGCCGCGCCAAACGCGCCGCCCAACTCGCTGCCCGCTGGGATCGCGATGGGCTTGTCGAGCGCTGTCGCGAGCGCGGTGAGCCAATAGGTCGATTGGCTGCCGCCGCCGACCGCGAGGAGGGACGCGTAGCGCGTGCCGGTCGCTTCCAAAGCCACCTGGCAGTCGCGCAGTGCGAAGCACACGCCTTCGAGCACGGCGCGGGTGGCCGCTTGCCGGTCGGTCGCGTGTTCGAGGCCCACAAACGCGCCCCGGATGGCAGCATCGTTGATCGGCGTCCGCTCGCCGCTCAGATAGGGCAGAAACAGGGCTTTGCCGGGCGCGTGCAAGGCGCCCAAGTCCCGCGTCAGCGTGGCCGCATCGCTTCCTGTCAGGCCGGCAAACCAGTTGAGCGTGTCGGTGGCGGCAAGGATCACACCCATTTGATGCCAGGTGCCCGGCACCGCGTGGCAAAACGTGTGGACCGCCGTTTCGGGGTCGGGCTGATAGGCGCCATTGGCGGCAAACAACACGCCCGACGTGCCCAGTGAGACAAAGGCGTCGCCTTCGCTGACGACGCCGACACCCATGGCCGAGGCGGCGTTGTCGCCACCACCGCCCGCCACCACAACACCGGATCTGAAGCCGAACCGTTGGCACAATTCACCGCGCAGGTGCCCCGACGCGTCGGAGCCTTCAACGAGGCGCGGCATGTGGTTGCGGGTCAGATGGCAATGCTCAAGCAGATCGTCCGACCAGTCGCGGGCGCCGGTGTCGAGCCAGGCGGTTCCCGCCGCATCAGACATTTCGGAGACATGCTCGCCAGTCAGCCAGAGCCGAAGATAGTCCTTCGGCAGCAACACTTTCGCGATCCGCTCGAAAACGCTTGGATGGGTGCGCCGCAGCCACTCGACCTTCGGCGCCGTAAAGCCGGCGAACACGATGTTGCCGGTGATGGAGCGGAACGTTGGCTCTGCATCCATGGCTGCCGCTTCATCGGCGGCGCGCGTATCGTTCCACAGGATGGACGGCCAGAGCGGCTGGTCGCGCACGTCGAGCGCGGTGGCGCCGTGCATCTGGCCAGACAGCCCGATACTCTGAACCGCAATGAGATCGATTTGCGTCCGCAGCGCTTCCAACACCGTCTCACACGCCGCGATCCAGTGCGCCGGGTCCTGTTCCGACCAGCCGCTTTCTGGCCGCGAAACCTCCAAGGGAGCGCTGGCGCTGGCCATGACGGCTTGCGCATCGTCGATCACGACGCCTTTGAGGCCGGAGGTGCCCAGATCAAGTCCAAGATGCATGATGGTCAGCCTCGCCGCGTAGGGGCAACGGCCTTCGCAGCGGACGGAACCGTCGCGGCCGCGAACAGATTTGCACAGGTCATGGCATGTCTCCCGGTTTGGTTCCTCGCCATTGTTTTTTGGCTATCGGAACCGGCCACAAGCATTATTGAGGTGCGTACCTCAAGTAAACCTCAAAAGCGCCGGCCGCGCCTGTGTTGGCCGGCCTTTGGCCCGCTAGCTGAAACAGTTGACGGCGTAGGCTTCGGTCTGCCGCACCGTTAGAACGCCGGCTTCAACGAGCTGCTTGTCGCCCTCGGCGCGGGCCAACCGCAGCGAGACCAGCACGGCTTCCACATTGTCATCCACAAAGTCGACCATCAGGCTGTCTGTGTCCTGAAAGCCCTGGCCGACAAGGATGCTGGTTTCACCGCCCTCGGCGCGCATGGAGAAAGTTTCCGTCGGCGTCGAAATGTGGGCGCCGACAACGGCCAGCACCGGCACGCTGCCAAGCGTCAGCAGCAGCGACACATCCTCATTGTCGACGCCCTGGCACTCCAGCGAGCTTGTCGCGAGGGCGGGCGACGCGGAGGCGGTGAGGGCACAGAGCAGGCAAAGTCCGGTGAGGCGCATGGTGAAACTCCCTTTCTTATTGGCGTTCTTGGTAGGCGCCCTAGCGGGCGGGCCGCCTAGATCGCCAGTTTAACCCACGCGCCATTGCGCGCCGATGACCGAACGCACGCATCGACGAACGCGACGCCGACAAGACCGTCGCGCACGGTGGGGAAGCTGATCGTCGGGTCCGGATCGGTGCCCGCTTGCGCCGCGCGGATGGCGTCGGCCGCCTCGCTGTAGATGGTGGCGAAGCCTTCCAAATAACCTTCGGGATGGCCGGGTGGGATCCGGGTCGCGCGGCCAGCCGCCTCGCCGGCACCCGCGCCGCCGCGCGTGATCAGACGTTTGGGTTCACCCAGCGGCGTGAACCACAGATAATTCGGGTCTTCCTGGCTCCATTCGAGCCCGCCCTTGGTGCCGTACACCCGCAGCTTCAGGGCGTTCTCATTGCCGGTGGCAACCTGGCTCGACCACAACATGCCGCGCGCGCCGCCTTCAAAGCGCAGCATCACTTGGGCATTGTCATCGAGCCGCCGGCCTTCAACGAATGTGGTCAGCTCGGCGGACAGTTCAGCCAGTTCGAGGCCGGTCACGAAGGACGCGAGGTTGAACGCGTGCGTGCCGATATCGCCGATCGAGCCGCCCGCGCCCGATTGGGCAGGATCGGTGCGCCAAGCGGCCTGCTTCATGCCGGTCTGCTCGAGCGGCTCGGCGAGCCAGTCTTGCGGGTACTCGGCCTGCACAACCCGAATGTCTCCCAGCTCGCCCGCGGACACCATCTCCCTGGCCTGCCGAACCAGCGGGTAGCCTGTGTAATTGTGGGTGAGCACGAACACCGCGCCGGACTTCTCGGCAGCAGCAACCAGTTTTTTGGCATCGGCTAACGTTGACGTAAGCGGCTTATCACAGATCACATGCACGCCGCGTTTGAGGAACTCGCGCGCCACCGGATAGTGCATATGGTTCGGCGTGACGATGGCGACGGCATCAATGCCCGTTTTCAGCCGGCCCTCGCGCTTGGCCATCTCGATAAAATCATCATAGACCCGCGACGGATCGAGCCCCAGATCGGCTCCCGACGCCCGCGATTTTTCGGGCGTTGAGGAGAAGCAGCCGGCGACGAGCTCAAACTTGTCATCTATCCGCGCGGCGATGCGGTGGACGCCGCCGATAAACGCGTCGCGCCCCCCACCGACCATGCCCAAGCGCAAGCGGTGCGCGCTGTCTGCGTGTTTGCCTTCGATTGCCATCGCCTAACCCCTCAAACCCAGCATCGTTCGGTTGGCCGCATCGTCGGTGCCGCCATCGGCAAAGTCATCAAACGCCACCTCGGTGGGCCGGATGATGTGATCTTTGACGAACTGCGCGCCCTCGCGGGCCCCATCTTCGGGGTGCTTGATCGCGCACTCCCATTCCACCACGGCCCAACCGTCAAAGCCGTATTGTGTGAGCTTGGAGAAGACCTGTTTAAAGTCCACCTGGCCGTCGCCTAGCGAGCGGAAGCGCCCCGCGCGGTCCACCCAGCTTTGGTAGCCGCCATAGACGCCCTGCCGCCCCGTTGGGTTCAGCTCGGCATCCTTGACGTGGAACATTTTGATGCGCTCGTGGTAGATATCAATATTGTCGAGATAGTTGAGCGCCTGCAGCACATAGTGCGAGGGATCGTAGAGCATGTTCGCGCGGACGTGCCCGCCGACCCGGTCGAGGAACATCTCGAAGCTTGCGCCATCGTGCAGATCTTCGCCCGGGTGGATCTCGTAGCACACGTCCACCCCGCACGCGTCGGCATGATCGAGGATGGGCTTCCAGCGCGCGGCCAGCTCATCAAAGGCCGCCTCAACCAGCCCGGCTGGCCGCTGCGGCCAGGGGTAGACATAGGGCCACGCCAGCGCACCCGAGAAGGTCGCGTGGGCGCTGATGCCCATATTCTGCGAGGCGCTGATCGCCTTCATCACCTGGTCGGTCGCCCAGGCCTGGCGGGCGGCAGGATTGCCACGCACCGAGGGGTCCGCAAACCCATCGAACGCCGCATCATAGGCGGGGTGCACCGCGACCAGCTGCCCCTGCAAATGCGTTGAAAGTTCCGTGACGGCGATCCCGTTGGCCGCGGCCTGCCCCTTGAACTCATCGCAATAGGTTTTGGAGCTGGCGGCGGTCGCGAGATCGAACAGCCGCCCGTCCCAGCTGGGCACTTGCACGCCGATATAGCCGCAGTCCGCCGCCCATTTTGTGATCGCATCCCACGAATTGAACGGGGCGTCGTCCCCGGCGAACTGCGCCAGAAACAGCGCCGGTCCCTTGATTGCCTTCATTGCGTCCTCCCAGACGATGTTTTGTTTGGTTCTTAGTGCTGCCAGATGCGCTTCGTATGAACGATGCGCACAATGGTCTGATGTCGCTAGGGCAGGTTCTCCCTGAGCACGATCTCAATGCGAATGCGCTCCTGGCTTTCGATGATGCTGCGCCCGTCGCACCGCGCGCGCAGAACGCGGGCCGCCGAACGCACAAGGTGGCCGACATTTTGGTTGATCACCACATCGATCACGCCCGTTTCCAGCGCTTGGCGTGTGTGCTCGGTCAGCTCGTGCGCGATCACGGTGAGGCGGTCGGCGCCGGGGGTTTCCCTTAACGTATGCGTCAGCCCCCTTGTGCCAGCACCCACCAGATAGATGCCCACCACATCATCATGGTCGGCAAGGCCTTGCTTGGTCACCTGGGCCGTGATTTCCCGGTCATCTTGGCCTTCAAGGGAGGGCAGGGCGGTCAGGTGCGGAAAATCGCGCGCCAGAACCGCGTCGAACCCTTGGCGGCGCTGCACCATATCGCGGGCGAGGGTGGTGTTGACGACCACCATGATCTTGCCGCGCCGCTGGCCGACATAACGCCCCATCAGCGCGCCCGCCGTCCGCCCGGCGGCGACATTGTCGATGCCCACGAAATGGTCGCGCTGCGCGTTGGGTTGGTCGGTCACGAGCGTCGCGACCGCAACCCCGCATTCCTTAAGGTGGGCGATCATATCCCGCACCGCCGGGGTCTCGTTCGCCATGATCGCGATGCCATCAAGCCCCGCCTCGATGATCTCATCGAGCGCCCGAACCATAGCGTCTGGATCGCCCAGCGGGACATCGACAATACGCAGATCGGCCCGGTCGATGCGCATGGCCTCGGATGCCTCAGCGATGGCGTCCCGCAGGGCATCCATGAACTGCGTTTTGCTGTCGGGCAGGATGAAGGCGAAGCGGTAGTGCCGGCCGCGCGCCAGGTTCGCGGCGTGCACATCGCGCACATAGCCCAGTTTCTCGATGGCCTCGCGGACCCGCAGCGCCGTGGGTTGCCGCACGCCTGGGCGGTCGTTGAGCACGCGGTCAACGGTGGCGAGGCTCACCCCGGCCTCTTGCGCGATATCGTGAACGGTGGGTTTTCCCATTGTCTCGCTCACTGTGTGGCCTCTTACGGCGCCGTGCTCGTCGCATCATGCGATGCGCCACAGCCCAAACGCCGCACTCCCGGCTGCTGACATGTGTCAGCGCGCAAAGGGTGGCCGCTTTTCTGAGGTACGTCAATCAGGTTTGGGGATCGCCCGAACAGCCCGCAAAGAGTGTCACGTCAGCCTTCGGACGCGCCATCCTCGGTCGACCAGGCATAGTCGGAGAACTCGTCTGGCGTGAAGACGTAGAGCTGCTGAGGCGGTGTTGCCATGGCGTGGATCCAGGCCCGCGCATCGACGCCCATATCGTCGAGAAGCTGCTGCGCTTGCGACGACACGAACTGGGCGCCCTGCATGCCGTCTTGCACGGTGCCGATGGCGCCTTCGGTCGTGAAGACCTGGTGCACGCCAAAGGTCGCGCTGTCGGGCAGCGAGCGGTCGATGCCGCCGGAAAAGGCCAGCGGGCAGGACGATGCGCAATAGCCATGCTCGGCGAGGGCCGTGTCGATGCCTTGCTCGCGGATCAGCAGCGCCATGCCCATCGCATCGCGAACGCTACCGCCCGGCGAGTGGAACGTGAGCGTTTGAACCAAGGGGTTGGCGGCCAAAAACACCTCGAAATCATCGTAGGTGGTCAGCGTGATGCGACCAACGGCCGTCGCGGCGCCATCGGTGCCCACGGCAAACACCATGGGCGCGGCAAGCGCTTCATCGGGGTTGCCGTCAAACCCGGGCAGCGTGATCGTCTGGCCCGCCCGGCGGGTTGGCGCGGACGCCGGATCATAGCGGCGCAGCTGCTCATCGCGCCCCGGCATCGGCGGCGCCGAGGGGGCAAGGCGCCCAGGCGTGCCGGGTTCGCCGGGCGCGAACCGGGCGGCCTCGGCGCTGAGCGTGCGAAAGTCATAGGCCAGTGCGACCGCGGAGCCGATCACCAGCGCTGCAAACATCATGCCGAGCACCAGATCGCTCAGGGCGAACGCGCCTCTCTCGACGGTCTCTTCGGTGTTGTCATTGCTCGCGGCCACGGCTTAGCGGTCTCGCTTGGCCGTTGGCAGCGGCGTGACATCTGCCCCGCTGTCTGACTGTGTGCTGGCAGGTTTTGGCGCCGCAGCAGCGGCCGGCGGGGTGGCGGGTTGAGCCGGCTCTTGCGGTTGAGGTTCTGCGGTTGGCGCGGGCTCAGCGTGCTGGGCTGGCTGCATTGCGCTGTAGAGCCGCAAGGCCTGCTCCATCTGGGCAACAGTCACGTGGTGCGCGTCCAGTTCCGAGCCTTCCTCGCGCCGGATGGCGGAATGCACACCCGCGAGGATGATGATCAGGACGGCTGGTAGTAGGTCGATCGAGATCGCGCCCGCCCACGAGGGCAGGAAGTCGCTTGCATATTTCAGCACGGCTTCGGGCGTCGACAGGGGCACAAAGCGCACCGGCTGCACCGGCTCGCGGCGCAGGATCGCATCGGCGGCTCCCGCCAATGCGCCAGACTGGACGCCAATGGCACTTTCAACGCGCTCGACAATGGCCGCCTGGCGCTGGGCCAGATCGACGGTGCCGCCATCAACCTCCGGCGCGACAAAGGCGGCGCTGAGGTCTTCTGCCGCGCGCTTCACCGCTGGCGCAATCGAGGTTTCCGACAGCGCGGTGATGATGCCGGCGAGCGCGACGGCTTCTTCAGCGTAAGCGATGGCGCGCGGCTCGATGGGTCCCGCGGCGGTCACGATGCGACGCATCTCGCCCAAATAGCGCCCGCCCTCTTCGAACAGCGTTTCGGATTTGACGCGCGCCGCACGCACCTCGGTGGCGAGCCCTTCAAGCTGGCCCGCCATCTGGTTGAGCAGCTCGACAACGGTCCCGGACCCGGACGTGCCGGTCAGCGAACCGGTCGCAAGCTCCTCGCGGGCGAGGCGGCGGAACCTATCAGAAGCGAGCTGGATATCGGGCAACAGGCCCTGCGCTGCCAAAGCATTTTCATGCGCTTCGGACAGGCGCTGCTGGTACTCTTCCGTTGTCTCTGCGAGGTGCTGCTCAATCGCCGCGCCGCCCGCAAGGGCAGCCGCGTTGAGCCAGGAGGACATGGCCACGATCATGCACGAGCCC
>JAHCMG010000203.1 GCA_019192585.1 Devosiaceae bacterium MH13 | reverse complement strand
TTAAGAGTCAGCTGCTCTACCAACTGAGCTAATCACCCAAAGGCCAGACTATTTCTGGGAAGGCGCGGGATATACGCCCGCGCCTGTCTGTTTGCAAGTGGGCCCGGTTAGCTGGCCTGCAGCACATCCACCGGCGGGCGGTCACGGCGCATCGCAAGCTTATTGAGCGCCGACACATAGGCCTTCGCCGACGCAACCAGCGTGTCAGCATCCGCCGAGCGACCGGTGACGATGCGCCCATCTTCCTCAAGCCGCACCGACACTTCGGCCTGCGCGTCAGTGCCTTCGGTCACCGCGTGCACCTGATAGAGCGACAAGCTGGCCTCATGCGGCATGAGCGACTTGATGGCGTTGAACACGGCGTCGACGGGCCCCGTGCCCGTCGCTTCGACTGTGTCGTGCGAACCGCCCATATCCATCGTCAGTATGGCCTTCTGCGGCCCGCCGGTCCCAGCGATCACCGTCAGCGACAGAACATGGTTAGTTTCCGAACGCTCGGTGATCTCGGTCTCGACCAGCGCCTCAATATCCTCGTCATAGACATGCTTTTTGCGGTCTGCGAGGTCTTTGAACCGGTTGAACGCGTCCTCAAAGGCATTGTCGCCCAGCTCAAGACCCAGTGAGGTCAGCTTCTCTTTGAACGCATGACGGCCCGAATGCTTGCCCATCACCAGGCTCGTCTCGCGCACGCCGACATCTTCGGGGCGCATGATCTCGTAGGTTTCCGCGTTCTTGAGCATGCCATCCTGGTGGATGCCACTCTCGTGGGCGAACGCGTTCTTGCCAACAATCGCCTTGTTGTATTGGACCGGAAAGCCCGAGACCGCAGACACGAGCTTTGAGGCCCGGGTCAGGAAGCTGGGGTCGACAGCGGACGCGTAGGGCAAGGCATCGCCGCGGGTGCGGATCGCCATCACGATCTCTTCAAGCGCCGCATTGCCGGCCCGCTCGCCGAGGCCATTGATAGTGCACTCCACCTGCCGCGCGCCGCCCGCGACGCCAGCGAGCGAATTGGCGACCGCCATGCCCAAATCATCATGGCAGTGGACCGAGAAGATCGCTTTGTCGGAGCTCGGGACCATCGCCCGAATGTCTTCAAAGAGCTTTTTGTACTCTTCCGGGGTCGCGTAGCCCACCGTATCGGGCAGGTTGATCGTCGTCGCACCATTGGCAATCGCCGCATCAACGCATTTGGCGAGAAACTCGATCGGCGTGCGCGTCGCGTCCATCGCCGACCATTCCACATCGTCGATCAGGTTACGGGCCCGCGAGACGGTGGCTTTGACGATCTCAAGCACCTCATCTTCGCTCTTGCGCATCTGGTGGGCCAAGTGAATGGGCGATGTGGAGATAAACGTGTGGATGCGGCCGCGCTGCGCTTGGCGCACCGCTTCGCCCGCGCGGTCAATATCGGCGTTGATCGCGCGCGCCAGGCCCGCAATAATCGCGCCGCTCGACCGGCGGGCGATCTCGCTGACCGCTTCAAAATCGCCGTTCGACGCGATGGGGAAACCCGCCTCGATAATGTCGACGCCCATGCTTTCGAGAAGCTCGGCCACCTGCAGCTTTTCATCGAGCGTCATCGAGGCGCCTGGCGATTGCTCACCGTCGCGCAAAGTGGTGTCAAAAATCCGCACATAGTCGCGGTGGGAAGGCTCTACAGCACTGTCTGCCATGGAAATGTCTCCTGCGGGCGCATCGGGCCACGCGTATCAAAAGGTGTTGGGTCGGCTTTTGATATCCCCCAGACGCCCGGCCTCTTGTGAGGCCGCCGGCACCTAGGGGCTGATAAGGAGAAGACGCAGGGCAAGGCCGGCGCGGTCCGCGCGCGCGTCAAGCGTCTGATCTGTGCATGCGGCAAGGCGCATGGCTTTCCCCTCTTGATGCTCCAGGCGCTAACGCGCCCTCCATCTGCCTTAAGATGGTGCGCCGGCAGCGTTACCCATTCCTTAAGGCGCTGGCAAGAGCTGGCTTTCGGCGACGCCCTGCAGCTAGCCGATGTCGAGCGTCCCGCGCGCGATGCACACAGCGTTGCCGCCAAGCCGAGCCATGCTGAGTGTGCCATGGGCATCCACTTCAAGCTCAAGTTCGATCAGCGAGGGCCGGCCCATGGCGAAGCCTTGCTCGATGGTCAGCCGATGCATGCCTTCAAGGGGTGCATCGAACGTCATGATCGCGCCGGCAAGCGCGGCGGCTGCCGAGCCGGTTGCAGGGTCTTCGCGCACCACGCCGCCGACCGGCCACATCATCCGCGCGGCAAAGGCGCTATCCGCGCCGATGGTCTCTCGGGTGTACATGTAGGCCGAGTCATGCCCGCGCCCGCCCTCAAACAGTTTGGCGAACAAGGGCGCGTTGGGCTGCACGCTGCTGAGCGCTTCAAGATCGTGCAGCGGCACGCAGAAATAGGGCACGCCGGCATCGAAGTCTGATGGCAGATGGTTCTCAAAGCCGATTTGAGACGGCGACAGGCCGAGCGCCAAGGCGATGTCTTCCTTGTCGACATCCCACGCTTTGCGTTTGGGAAGCGCCGCAAGGTCAAACTCCGCATAGCCGCCTTTGCGCGCGTCCGCGTCTGCGGCGACCCGGACGGCGGAGCGGATCAGGCCGACCTGCTCTTCAAGCAGCAACAGGCCCGCATCGATGCCGTCGACCAGCGTGTCACAGCCTAGCGCCACCGCTGCGCCAACCGTCGGGTGGCCGGCAAAAGGCAGTTCGCGGTCGGGCGTGAAGATGCGCAGCCGCGCCGTGTGGACGGCATTGTCCGGCGGCATCAGATAGACCGTCTCGGACAGGTTGAACTCGCGCGCCAGCGCCTGCATCCGCGCCTCATCAAGCGCAGCATCGCGCAGGTCGACGACGGCCAGCGGATTGCCCGCCAACGCTTCGTCGGTGAAAACATCATAGATGGCGTAGGCAAGCGGCACGGCGGGGCCCTCAAATCAAAAAAGAGGGCCCTGCCCTAGTTCATCGGCCCGGGGCAGATCAACCGCCCCAGGGACAGCGCTAAAAAGCGCTTAGCGGATCCACGGGCTGCGGCAGTGCCGATAATTGCCCGAATAGGCCAGGAACAGGTTGGTCCGGTGGTTGTAGGACCGGTATCGGCCATAGCAATATTGCACATGCTGGTTCCACACCTGCCCGCGCCCAAACGCGTAGCGATGGCCGCCATAGGTGTAGTACTGGCGCCCATGATAGCGGCGCACCTGGTTGGCCGAGATCGCGCCGGCGACGCCGCCGATGATCAGGCCGGCAACAAAGGCGCCGCGATGGTTGTGCGCTTGGGTGGGCTCAACAGTTGCCAATGTCATCGCGCCAGCCAGCACCAAGGCGCAAGCGGCGAAAAGCATGGTCTTCATAATGGTAGGTCTCCTCAAATCCCCTAGGTGAATACGCCCTCAGGTCGAGACATTAGCACACTGTTAACCAACAGGCGCCTTCGTAGTTTCCGATAAAGCAACCGGCCTGAGTGCTGCAGGGTCGCTTAGGTGAACAGCACCGCCCCATTGCGAACAATCAGCGACACGCCGATCGTCGCGATGCCAACCAGAAACAACTTTCGGAACAGAGCCTCAGAGAGGTGCCGCCGCAGCCGCTCACCGAGCCACTGCCCGATCAGGGCCGGCACGATGGCGAGCGCGGAGAGGGCGGCGAGCTCCCGCGTCATCAACCCGCCTAAAACGAAAAGCGCGCCGATGGTGGCTGTCGACAAGAAGAACAACAGCCCCAGCGCTTGCACCAACTCGTCGCGCTTGAGGCCCAGCGACTGGATGTACAGCCCGCCTGGGATGATGAACACGCCCGTCACCCCCGTCACGACCCCGTTGATCAAGCCAATGGCGAAGCCCAGCGGACCTTCCCGATTGGCCGGGATCGAGGGTCGCCAACCCGCAAGGCTCACCGCCGCAAAAGCCAGTGCAAGGAGGCCGAGCAGGAGGCCAGGAATGGCCGGATCAACCCGCACTTGGATCGCGATACCAACGCCGATCAGCCCAATCGCTGGCACCAAAAACGGCCACAGGCGCCGGAAAAGCGCACGCAGATACGGCCCCTTCACCGCTTGCACCAGGTTGGTGATCAGCGATGGGCCGACATTTGCCGCAATCGCCGTTGTCAGCGGCATAATCACCGCGAGAACGGTCAGCGCGAACAGCGGCATGCCGAAACCCACCGTGCCTTTGATCACGCCGGCCAGAAAGAAGACGACCAAAACCGTGGCGGTCAGCCCGGAATCAAGGGAGGTCACATCTGTGCTCATCGCCCGAGCCATAGGCCCATCGCGCCCGTGACTCCAGCGCGGGTACCTCGCGGCCTGTTGACGATTGGGATGCGGCGGCGCATCTGTGCGCGGCCCTGAAGCCTCATTGATGGGGCACACCGAACTGTAAGAGCCGAAAATGCCGACCGAACTGTCCGTCAATGTCAACGCCATCGCCTACCTGCGCAACCGGCGCGACCTGCCTTGGCCCTCGATCATCGATCTATGCCGCATCTGTCTTGATGCCGGCGCTGTCGGCATCACGGTCCACCCGCGACCGGACGAGCGTCATATCAGGGCGACCGATGTGGAAGCCATTGCCGCGCTTCTGGCGGAACCCGCTTACAAGGGCCGCGAGTTGAACATTGAAGGCTATCCAGACGAACGGTTCCTGGCGCTTTGCGAAGCCTCATCGCCCGATCAGGTCACCCTCGTTCCCGACGACCCCGCCCAGGCGACGTCCGATCATGGCTGGGAGGTGCTTGAGCACTACGCGATGCTTGGCGAAGTGTGCCAACGCATTCGCGCCATGGGCGCCCGCCCAGCGCTGTTCGTCGATGCAGATCCCACCCAAATGGACCCCGCGGAGCGCGTCGGCGCCGACCGGGTGGAGCTCTACACCGGCCCCTACGGACACACGTTCGACCCCGAGGCCAAAGCAGCCGAACTGGCTAAGCTGGTTGAAGCGGCACAAGCGGCGGATACCGCCGGGCTGGGCGTTAATGCCGGGCACGATCTGACCCTCGACAACCTACCGCCCCTGGTTAGGGCTGCCCCGATGATCGCCGAAGCCTCTATAGGCCACGCCCTCACGGCGGACGCCTTGACCCATGGCTACGCCGAAGCTGTGCGCCTCTACCGCAAAGCCTGCGGGCAGGCCGTCTAACAAACGCACCCTGTGTCATCCCGGCCTTGAGCCGGGATCTGGCCACTGGTGGGCTGTTTCAGATCGCCGGTCCCCTTCCTCGCCCGGCATGACATCTCACCCCCCTTGACGCGCCGACCGGTTTCCGCTTGAACGCCGTACCGAACCGTACAGTACCTAAAGACAAGCCCTTCCATGGCCCTTGCCCACTCACCCGACCCGGTCACCGACGCTGCCTTCACAGAGCGGCAGGCCGCCGTGCTCGAGGTGGCGCTCAACCTTCTGGTTGAAGGTGGCGACAAGGCGCTGACCACGGCGGGGCTCGCCAAAGCGGCCAACTGCTCCAAGGAGAGCCTGTACAAATGGTTCGGCGACCGCGAAGGCATCCTGTCGGCGATCGTCACCTACCAGGCCTCGAAGGTTCGCGGCGCCGACGAGCGGGCCAACCCGACAACCAAGGAAGATTTCAAGCAGGCGCTGTCAGCCTTTTCCGAAGATCTTCTGGCGGTCCTTCTGTCGGAGACATCGCTGGCCCTCAACCGGCTGTCCATCGGCCAGGTGCGCGGCGAAGCGGCCCGCGGCGAAAGCGCAGGCCTTGGCGCTGTGCTGGTCGATCGCGGCAAGCGGCGCATCGAAGCGCGTGCCATCCATCTTCTCACCCATGGCAAACGCCAGCGCTTCATCACCTTCGATGATGCCGCCGATGCCTACACGACCCTGTACGGGCTCATCATCGGGGATCTGCACATCCGCGCCCTTTTGGGCGATCACCCAGACCTTGATGACAGCGAACACCAGGCCCGCACCCGCGCGGCCATCGACCGTTTTCTCACCCTTTTCGCAAACGCGCTCGACTGAGCGCCCAACGCACGGAGTTGCAACCATGCGCGTGTATTACGACCGCGACGCGGACATCAATCTGATCAAAGACAAGGGCGTTTTGATCGTCGGCTACGGCTCTCAAGGCCATGCTCACGCCCAAAACCTGCGCGATTCCGGCGTCAAAGACGTCCGCATCGCGCTGCGTGAAGGCTCGGCCACCGCCAAGAAGGCAGAAGGCGCGGGCTTCACCGTCATGACCCCGGCTGAAGGCGCCAAATGGGCCGACATCGTCATGATGCTCACACCCGATGAGCTGCAGGGCGACATCTACGCCGAGAGCCTGGCCGCCAACATGAAGCAGGGCGCCGCGCTCCTGTTCGCCCACGGCCTGAACGTGCATTTCAACCTGATCGAGCCGCGCGCCGACCTCGACGTCTTCATGGTCGCGCCCAAGGGCCCGGGCCACACCGTGCGCTCCGAATATCTGCGCGGCGGCGGTGTGCCGACACTGATCGCGATCCACCAGGACGCGACCGGCAACGCCCATGATCTGGCTCTGTCCTATGCATCGGCCAACGGCGGCGGCCGTGCCGGCATCATCGAAACGACGTTCAAGGAAGAGTGCGAGACCGACCTGTTCGGCGAACAGGTTGTCCTATGCGGCGGCATGGTCGAGCTGATCCGCGCGGGCTTCGAAACGCTGGTGGAAGCCGGCTACGCGCCCGAGATGGCCTATTTCGAGTGCCTGCACGAGACCAAGCTGATCGTCGACCTGATCTATGAAGGCGGCATCGCCAACATGAACTACTCGATCTCGAACACGGCCGAGTACGGTGAGTATGTCACCGGCCCGCGGATCATCACGCCTGAAACCAAGGCCGAGATGAAGCGCGTGCTCGAAGACATTCAGTCTGGCAAGTTCACCCGCGACTGGATGCTCGAGAATAAGGTTGGCCAAACCTCGTTTAAAGCCACCCGCGCCCGCAACGCCGCCCACCCGATCGAGGAAGTCGGCGAGAGGCTTCGCGGCATGATGCCGTGGATCTCCGAGAAGGCCCTCGTCGACAAGGCGAAGAACTAGGGCTCTTGGGGCGGACCACCCGCCCCCCTCACCCGATAAGCGCGCCTGGGCAATCCGGGCGCGCACCCTATCTGCGCGAACAGAGCGGGGCCTATGGCCTCCGAGGGGCCGAGGCACCAAAGCGAGGCAGGATATGACGCTTCTGATCATCTTCGTCATCCTCGCCATCGGTGTCTCGTTCTTGTGCTCGATCCTAGAAGCGGTGCTTCTATCGATCACGCCCTCCTTCGTTGAGGCGGCTCAAGACGAACGACCCAAGCTCGCCGAAAAGCTCCGCGCGCTGCGCACCGACATTGAGCGTCCCCTCGCCGCGATCCTCTCGCTCAACACCATCGCACACACTGTTGGCGCAACGGGCGCCGGCGCGCAGGCTGCCGTGGTGTTCGATGACACCGGCGTGGGCATCTTCTCGGCGCTTCTGACCTTAGGCATTCTCGTCCTCTCCGAGATCGTGCCCAAAACGCTCGGCGCCACCTACTGGCGCGCCCTGGCGCCGTTCACCGTGCGCGTTCTGCCGATCTTGATCATCGCCCAACTGCCCTTGGTTTGGATGAGCCAGGCCATCACACGCGTGCTGACACGCGGCGGCAAACAGTCGGAGGTCTCACGCGAAGAGATCACCGCGCTCACCACCGCGGGCCAGCGCCTTGGCGTCGTCGAGGATGATGAGAGCCGGGTGGTCGAGAACCTGTTCGCGCTGCCCGAAATCCCCGTCAAAGACGTGATGACGCCCCGTACCGTGATCGAGCACGTGCCCGCAAGCGAAACGGTCGAGCAAGCGATCGCGTCGAAGCAGAGTTTCCCGTTCTCGCGGCTTCTTGTCACCGGTGAGAGCATCGATCAGGTGGAAGGCTTCGCCCTCACCCGCGATCTGCTGCTGGCCATGATCAATGGCAACAAGGATCAGCCGGTCTCCGAGTTTTCCCGACCGATCCCACGCGTGCCTGAGGCCACCGATCTCGACAGCCTGTTCGACCTGTTGATGGACAAAGAGGCGCAGATCGCCCTGGTCGAGGACGACTTTGGCGGCACCGCTGGGCTCGCGACGATGGAAGACATTCTCGAAACGCTTCTGGGCGCTGAGATTGTCGATGAGCATGACGAGGCGCCGGACCTTCAGAAAGTGGCGCGCCTGCGCGCCCGTGCCGGCAAAGCCGCGCGGCAAAAACAGACCGGCGCTGACTGATGTGATGGCTGGCTAGGACGGCGCGTGGGCCGCAACCACGGCCTCCAGCGCGGCCTCGTAGCGCGCGAACATCTCGGCCTGCCGAAACGGCGCAACGGCCTCGAAGCGGTCGCGGGCCTGGGCCTGCGCGATGGGCGCCGGATCGTCGGCCAGGCGCCCAAAAACCTCGGCGATCGCATCGGCGTTGATCGCCGCGAGCACTTCGCCATGACCCTCGGGGATGAGCGTTGGCACCGCGCCATAGGGCGAGCCGATCAGGTAGAGCCCGCGGGCAAGGCCTTCGACGACGGTGCGCCCAAAGGGTTCACCCCAGTTGGAGGGCACGATCAGCGCATCAAGCTGGTCAAGAAAGGCGATCGGCTCCTGTTTGCCTAAGGCCATGACGCCAATCTCGGGCAGGTCCGCCGGAAGCTCCATGCTGCTCGCATCACCGGCGAGGCTGAGCGTGTGGCCCTGTCGCCAGATTTCAGACTTGCGCCAGCCATCTATCAGCGCGTCGACGCCCTTGGTCGGGTGCATGCGGCCGATATAGCCGAACTGGAGCGGCCGGCCGCCCGCAAGATCGCCTGATGGTTTGGGCTTGGGCGCTTCAACCACCTCGTCCGGGACGGCATTGGGTATGACCTCCACGCGCGCACCCAGCACGTGCCGCTTCACCGTTTCGGCGACATACGCGCTGATGGCGATGCAGGGCAGCCCGGCAAGCAACCGGCGCCGAAGCGTGCTGAAGGTGCGGCAAGACCGGCACAGAGTCGTGCAGTTTTTGCCATCGCGCACCATGACGCCATAGGCGCAAAACCAGCCATAGTCGCGCAGCACCGGCACGATTGGCACACGCGCAAACCGCGCGGCAAGCACCAGCGCCGAACCGTGCCCGGCAGCGTTGTTCATCACAACGCAGTCCGGCTTCTCGCGCTTTAGATGCGCGTAGAGCTTGGCCAGCAGAACCGGGTCGATCTCGCTGCGCACGTTCCACAGGGCGCGCTGAACAAACGACCGCTCGGCCCAAAGCGGGCTTCTTCCCAGGGGCAGCCCTGAAAGCGGATAGACCGGCAGATCATCAACACGCTCGGGATAGCTGCGCGATGCATCGGCCACCAGGACCGACACGTCATGCCCACGGGCGGTCAAACCGCGCGCCAGATCGCGCGACGAACGCTCAGCGCCACCCACCTCGTGCGGGAAGTAGAAGTGAGATTGAACAACGATTTTCAAGGCATAGCTCGTTGCTTCTGGCGGAACGGGCCCACGTAACGGAGCGTTCACGGAATAGGGGCACACTGAGCAGCAAAAGATGAATGCCGCCTTACGCGGCGCACCGAGCCCACACGAAGGCGACGCCGACACTGTTGGCGCGTCTAGGCGCGGCGCAGTTTTCACTAGCACGCTGCCAAGAGCTTGTATCCGAATGCTCCGTTCCCTGGCCCAATCGTCCGCACCGCCCGTTCAGGCGCTTCTCGCCCAGTCGAAGCTGTTGCAAGGCTTCATGGTCGCCGGCAGTGCCAAGGCACTGGGTTCCCTCATCTCGGTTGTGTTCTCGATTGTGGCCGCCAGAGCACTGGGGGCAACCGAGGCCGGCTATCTGTTCTTGGGCCTCACCTTGCTGCACGTCGGATCCGCCGTCTTCAGGCTCGGCTTCGATGGGAAGCTCGCCCGGTCATTCGGCCCCAATGGCATCGCGGGGGCATCTAACCGCACCTTGAACCTCGCCGTCACCAACGCCGCACTGGTTGCGGCTGTGGTTTGCGCCCTGATCTATTTGAACGCGGACGCCCTGGCCGCTGGGCTGTTCGCGAAGCCGGAAATGGCGCCGGTCCTTCGCTACGTGAGCCTGGCCCTGCCCTTCCTGGCACTGCTCAACCTTATGGGCTTTGCCTTTCAAGGGGTCGGCCGCCCGCTGATGACCGTGTTTGGGCAGAACCTCGGCTTTCTGTCCTTCGCGCTGATTGCCGTGTTCGTGCTCCACAGCGTCATGGGCCAGCCGCTTAACGCAGAGGACGCGTCCGCCGCGCTGTTCGGTGCGGTTCTGCTGAGCCTGTTGATCGCGCTGTTGGTTTGGTTCGTCCAACCGGGGGCCGCTTTCCAGCCTCAGATGCGCATGGCCGGCGAAGAGCGCGCCTCGAACTTCGATCTGTGGGTGGCCATGCTGATGACACTCACCGTCAGCTGGTCTGGCGTCTTGGTGGGCGGCGTTTTCGTCTCTGCCGCGGAGTTGGCCCAGGTGGCGGCAGCGCAGCGCGTGGCCATCCTCGTGATCTTTGTTCTGCTCGTCTGCGACATCATCGTTTCGCCCCGCTACGCGCGGCTGTTCGTCGACGGTGATATGCCCGGCATGCGCCAGCTCGCGCGGTTCACAACATGGGCCATGGTGTCGATCGCCGTGCCTCTGGCGATCGGGATCACGCTGCTTGCCGATCAAATCATGTCTCTGTTTGGCCCGGAATTCAGTGCCGCCGGAGCGGTTTTGATCGCGTTCACGGCCGCCCAGACGATCAACCTGGCGACCGGTTCGGTCAGCCAGCTCTTGATTATGTCGGGCCACGAGAGAGACTATCGGCGGGTCACGGTGATCGCCGCCCTTTTGACGCTCGTCCTGACGCTGCTGCTCGCCAGCACCTATGGAGGCATCGGCATCGCCCTTGCCTGCGCGGCGGGCATCATCACGCAGAACCTGTTGAGCTATTTCGCCGTGCGTCGCCGGCTCGGGTTCTTCCCGGGCTTCTAGCCAGCCTGCACCACCCCTACCGCACGATCGTCAGCCGCTCCGCCGCGCGGGTGATCGCGGTGTAGAGCCAGCGATCGCGATAGTCCTTGAACGCCCAGCTTTCATCGAACAGCACCACATGGTCCCATTGCGAGCCCTGGGCCTTGTGGACCGTCAGCGCGTAGCCAAAGTCAAACGCGTCCATCGAGCGCGGGACGGGCGGCGCGTTCTCGGGGTCCTCAAACGCCATCGCGGAGAGCCGGACTTTCTGGCTCACCCCTTCATCTTCGGAGCGGACCAGCGCCTGCAGCGTATTGCCTCGCCGTTTGCCCATCGACGAGACGCTCCACAGCGAGCCATTGAGAAGGCCTTTTTCTGAGCGGTTTCGCAGGCAAACCAGCTTGTCGCCCTGGGCGGGCAAAACCCCGGCATAGCCCTGCAGTTCGCGCAGCCGCCGATTGTATT
>JAHCMG010000202.1 GCA_019192585.1 Devosiaceae bacterium MH13 | reverse complement strand
GGCTCGGAAACTGTCGGCCGGCGAGCGGTTCGACCCGAAAGCCATCAAGGGCATCACCGGGCTTTACCTGCGGACGCTTGCGAGCTTTGCCACCACCAAGGTCGGCAATGTCGTGGCCATTGGCTGCGTGATCGCCATCGCTGGCATGAGCCTGATGATGTTCCAGCGGGCGGGGACGGGCGTTGAGTTCTTCGTCGATGAAGAGCCCGATATCGCCGTCCTGCTGATCTCCGCGCGCGGCAACCTATCCGCGCAGGAGAGCCGCGACCTCGTCATCGAGGTTGAAGATCGCATCATCAATGTGTCTGGCGTCCAGACGATGATGACGACCACCCAGCCCGTCGGTGGTGCCGGCGGTGGCGGCGGTGGCGATGCGTTGGGCCTGACCGATGTGCCGCCGGACATGATCGGCCAGATCCAGATTGAGCTGGCGGATTATTCCAACCGCCGCTCGGCTGTCGATATCTTCGCTGAAATCGAAGCGCTGACCGCCGATCTTGCGGGCATCCGCACGGAAATCCGCGAGATCGAAGGGGGGCCGCCCACCGGCAAAGATGTGACGCTTGAGCTGCGCTCGACAAACTACGCGTCACTCTTGGAGACCACGCGGTTCGTGCGCGAGTTTGTCGACACGGTCGACGGTTTGCAGGACCTCGAAGACGACACGCCGCTGCCGGGCATCGAATGGCAGATCGCCATCGATCGGGAAGAAGCGGGCCGGTTTGGGGCCTCCATCGCCCAGGTTGGGCCGATGGTGCAGCTCGTCACCACCGGGATCCTGATCGACACCTATCGCCCCGATGACACCGATGAGGAGCTCGACATCCGCATCCGCTTGCCCGAGGACCAGCGGACCTTGGAACAGCTCGACGCCATGCGGCTCGAAACGAGCCACGGCCAGGTACCGCTGTCGAACTTCGTCACCCGCGAAGCGGCGCAGCGTGTGGCCTCCATCACCCGCATCGACGGGCTGTACGCCATGAACGTCAAAGCCAACGCGGTGGAAGGCGTCGACTACAATGAGAAGGTCGCCGAGATCGGCGCTTGGCTCGAAACGCAGGACCTGCCCTCGGGCATCTCCTACCGCTTCCGCGGCGCGGACGAAGAGCAGCAGGAATCAGGTGCCTTCCTCATGCAGGCTATGGCGGGCTCGCTGTTCTTGATGTTCATCATCCTGCTCACGCAGTTCAACTCGTTCTACCAAACGGTGCTCACCCTGGGCACGGTCGTGCTGGCGGTGTTCGGCGTGCTGCTTGGTATGGCGATCACCGGACAGGCGTTCTCGATCATCATGACCGGCACGGGCATTCTCGCGCTCGCGGGGATCGTGGTGAACAACGCCATTGTTTTGATGGATACGTTCAACCGGTTCCGCCATGACGGGCTGGAGGTGATTGAGGCCGCACTGAAGGCCGCCGCGCAACGCTCGCGGCCGATCCTTCTGACGACTATCACCACCATCGCCGGCCTGATCCCGATGGCCCTGCAGATCAACCTCAACTTTGTTGACCGGGTAATCCAGGTTGGCTCGATCACGTCGATCTGGTGGGTCCAGCTTGCGACTTCGGTGATCTCGGGCCTCGCCTTCTCGACGGTGCTGACCTTGCTGATCATCCCCGTGATGCTGTGTCTGCCAACGGTGTGGGCGTCGAGCTTCGCTGCTGCGGACCGCTGGCTTGTCGGCCATGTCGCGCCGTATCGCGGACTGATGCGGGCCTATGGCCGCATCGTCCGCAAGCCTCAAGCGCAGGCAGATGTGGCGGCGCCAACGTCGCGGCCCAGCTATGCAGGTGTCGCCAATGATCTCGGCGAGGACCCGCGCGACGCTGCGCCGGCCCTGCCGCAAGCTGCGGAGTAAGCAGCCCGCGCACCGAAGCTGAGACCATAAAAAAGGCCGCGTCACACACCGTGACGCGGCCTTCTGTGTTTGTCTCTGGGCTCCCTACGCGCGGGGGGTCAACCCAATATCGAGCATATTGTCGGGGTGATCCGCCTCGCGGATCTTCATCGCCGGCACGCGCATGGTCACCAGCTCTTCCGCCGCCGTCGGGTGGACGGCGATCGTCCGGTCAAAGTCAGCTTTCGTGGCGCCCATGGCCACAGCAATGCCAACCGCCTGGATGACTTCACCCATCCCCTCGCCTGCGAGGTGCACGCCAACGACCTTGCCGGTGTCTGCGTCGACGAGGATCTTCATCATCATATATTCATCGCGGCCGGGAAACGCGTGTTTCATGGCCCGGAAGCGGGTCATGTAGCAGTCCATATTGGGGAACTTGGCGCGGGCCTGCTCTTCGGTGAGCCCGATGGTCCCCAGTTCAGGCTGCGAAAACACGGCCGTGGGGATAAGGCTGTGGTCGACCGTCCACGGTTTGCCGCCATAGGTGCTGTCGGCGAAGGCGTGTCCCTCGCGGATGGCCACGGGCGTCAGGTTCGCCCGGTTGGTCACATCACCCACAGCGTAGATCGATGGGCACGAGGTCTGGCTGTCGTCGCTGACGGGGATGGCGCCGATGGGATCGGTCTCGATGCCGGCGGCCTCTAACCCCAAGCCCTTAGTGTTCGGCGCACGGCCGATCGCGAACATGATCTGGTCAGTGACGATGTCGCCGCTCGCCGTTGTCGCGGAGACAAGCTTGCCGTCGTCGCGCTTGGTGATCGAGGTGATCACATCGTCGAAGACGAACTTGACCCCCTTCTTGACCATCTCGTCACGCAGATGGCTGCGCAGGTCATCGTCGAAGCCCCGCAGGATGTTGCTGCGGCGGTAGATCACTGTGGTGTCGACGCCGAGCCCGTTGAAGATGCCGGCAAACTCGATGGCGATGTAGCCCGCGCCGGCGATAAGGACACTCTGCGGGAGCGCATCGAGATGGAAGGCCTCGTTCGAGGTGATCACATGCTCGTGGCCGGGGATCTTTGTGTCGATGACCGGTGTGGCACCGGTCGCGACCAGGATACGCTCGGTGGTGATGGTGCGGTCTTCGGCGAGTAGCCGAACGGTGTGCGGGCCCTCGACGACCGCGCGCGATCTGTGCAGCTCGACCCCAGCCTTTTCGAGGTTAGTGCGATAGATATCGTCGAGCCGATCGATCTCATGGTCTTTGTGGGCGATCAGCGATGCCCAGTCGAAGCTGGTTTCGCCGACCGACCAGCCAAAGCCGCGCGCTTCCTCAAAGACTTCAGGGAAGTGCGACGCGTAAACCAGCAGCTTCTTAGGCACACAGCCTCGGATCACGCAGGTGCCGCCATAGCGATACTCTTCTGCGAGCGCCACCTTGGCGCCGTACTGCGAGGCGATGCGGGCCGCGCGGACGCCGCCCGAGCCGCCGCCGATGACAAACAGATCGTAGTCGTACTTGGTCTCAGACATACCGCCCCACCCGGCCTGTTCAGATATTGGTGAGCGTGCGCCTTAGAGCTGCACGCCCCGCTCGGCCAAAAGCGCCCGCACGCGTGCCAGGAAGGCGGCGTTGATGGCATCACCCCACGCCAAGGTGGCCTGGACGGCGGCTTGGTCGGCAGCTTGACGCACTTCGAGGAACTTAACGCCCACGGGGGTCTCGAAAAAGGCGATCAGGTCGACAAGCTCGGCCTCTGAGTAGGCATTGGCGTAGACGATCGCGATCTGTTCGAACAGCGAGCCGGTCGAATCCGCCATCTCGAGATAGGCGGCGTCGGTGACTTCGCGGATCAGATCGGTGATGTCGGGGTTGGTGCTGGCGAGCTGCCGGATCAGGTCGCGCCGCTGCGCATTGAGCGCGGCAACGTAGAGATTGTTGGCGCCGACAAGCTCCGCAAAGCGCGAGCCAAGCTGAAGATGGCTTTCACTGGGCGCTGCCTGGTCCTGCGCCACGGCCGGCGCAACGCCGGCGAGCGGGCTCAGCAAGGCGAGCGAGAATGCGGCAAAGCCAGCAACGAGCTGGCGGCGAAGACCGAGTTGGTCGAGCATTTCTGGTCCTTTCGGGTGCGCGGCGCTTCTACGGATGGAAAGCTGCCTGCACCGGGTCGCTATCGGTTATTCGATTAGAAGGGCACGCGCCCGCTTTCAACCCCACGCTCGGTCGATCCGATGCTTGGCTCACGGCCTTTCAGCAAGCCACGGCCTTGGGGGCGAAACGTGTGTTGGCGCCCCCATTATGGCCGCTTGAAGGCACATAAGCGGCGGCGCTCAGCCGTTCTGGCGTTCCAGAACCTCGACGCCCTCGCCCGTCGCCAGAAGCGCCCGGTCTGCCATGCCCAGAAACAGCCCCGTCTCGACGACGCCCGGAATGGCCCGCAATTCGGCATCAAGCGTTTTCGGGTCGGAGATCATGCCGAGCTTGCAATCGACGATCCAGTGCCCGCCATCGGTGACATAGGGCTCTTCTGGCTGCCCTGGCTCCGCGGGCACGCGGCGGATGACGGCATCAACGCTCCAGTCCATGCGGCTGCACAGCCGCTCCACCTGGAGGGCGGTGGCCGCGGACCCAAAGGGGTTGATTTCGACCGGTAGTGGAAACGCGCCGAGATGGTCGACATATTTGGTGGCGTCGGCGATCACCAGCATGCGGCGGGCGGCGGAGGCGACGATCTTTTCGCGCAGCAAAGCGCCGCCGGCGCCCTTAATCAGATTAAGGTCAGGATCGATCTCGTCAGCGCCGTCGATGGCGAGGTCCAGAACGGGGTCACGGCCAAGATCCGTCAGCGGGATGCCCAGCTCACGGCACAGGTTTGCCGTGCGCTCCGAGGTCGGCACGCCACGTACCGTCAAGCCGTCTTCAACCCGGGTGGCCAACGACCGCAGAAAGGCTTCGGCGGTCGAACCGGTCCCAAGACCCAGGACCATGCCGTCCCGGACTTCTTGGGCCGCGCGCTGCCCCACTTCGATTTTGAGTTCTTCGAGATCCATTCAGCCCAGCCCCATTGCCTTCGTACCGCCGGCCGTGGTTGGGGTAGCCGGCGACGTTGCGCTTCGCCTAGCACGCGCGATGGGACACCGCCAGTTCGCCGGACCGCTCGGTTGGGGAGCGCGCCCCGCCGGCGACCAGAGCAGCAATGAGGGACAGATATGACTGACAAAGCGCCTGCCGGCCGGCTTTGCATTTTTGATTTGGACGGCACACTGGCGGAGACCGCGCCAGACCTCGTCAACGCGCTGAACCATGTGCTGCGCACCGAAGAGCTCCCCGAAGCCTCGTTCGCCGAGGCGCGGGCCTATGTGGGCCACGGTGCGCGGGTGCTGATCGAACGGGCCCATGCGGCGCATGACATCACCCTTGATGACGCGGCAGCGGTGGCGCTGACCGAACGCTTTGTCGACTATTATGGTGAGAACATCGCGCACGAAAGCGCACTGTTCCCCGGCGTGCTCGATGCCATGGACATGATGGCCGAGGAAGGCTGGCGCTTTGCCATCTGCACCAATAAGCGCGAGGGCCTCGCTGTCAACCTCCTGCAGACCCTCGGCGTTGCGGATCGGTTTGACGCAATCTGTGGCGGCGACACGTTCGATTTTCGCAAGCCGGACGGTCGTCACATCACCGCGACGGCACAAGCGGCTGGCGGACCAGAGGGCCGCATCTTGATGATTGGCGACAGCGCGCCGGACATTCTGGCGGCGAAAGATGCGGGCGTTCCATCGGTGGCCGTCACCTTTGGCTACGCTCAAGATGATGTGTCGAGCCTTGGCGCGGACGCGGTGATTGAGCACTTTACTGCGCTGCCCGCACTGGCAGAAACACTGGTTACCGCCAACGGTGCTTGACCGCCTCTCCGACCACCGCTATGTCGACCGCTCATTTTCGGGCGTGTAGCTCAGCGGGAGAGCACTCGCTTCACACGCGAGGGGTCACTGGTTCGATCCCAGTCATGCCCACCATCTACTTCACATTTTGAGCCTTGGCGCCGTTTGATGCACAGCATTAAACGGTGGCCCGAGGTGTTTGCGCGTCTGGCGACAAGCCTTGGGCGGGCCAGCAACGTTAAGCTTTCCTTCGCTTAACCTGCTCAATTGACCTGGTTTTTCTCCCGTTTTCGTTACGCCTGGTGACTAAACCGGAAGGTGCGTTCTGTCTGGGAGCTCCAGCATGTGGCTGGCCATCGCCCTAAGCCTGTGGATCTTGCTGATCCTTGCCTTGTGCCTGTTTGTTGCGGGCGCAACGGGCGACGATGTCGACGACATGGAACCCGAAGCGAGCACAAACGGCCGCGCCGGTGACCAAACGAACGCAGCTGCCGAACCGATCCGAAAGCAGGCCCTGGCCGGCTCTCCAACGACACATCTCTAGTCGCGGGTCGAGGGCTTGTTTCTAGTCGCGGGCCGAGGGCCCGTTGGCCGCTCCGTCGGCCGTCATGTGCGCACGCATGGCAGCCACCACTTCGTCCCACGCGGCGCGTGCGCCCAGCATGCCGCCAGACGCGGCGACATCTCCACGGTTGGTTTGGATGGTCAGGCGCGTTTTCTTGTCCTGGCCCTCGGGCTCGATCGCGTAGCCAGTGATCGCTTCGAACGGGATGCGCTGGACGTCGGCGCCCGCGAAGCTCCACCGCTTGACGATGACCTTCTGTGCGTCCGGG
>JAHCMG010000201.1 GCA_019192585.1 Devosiaceae bacterium MH13 | reverse complement strand
GGGCATCGGCTCGTCAGCTCAGGCTGTGGGCACCGCCGCACCAACCTTCGTGGGGGCGTGCTTCGCGCTTACGATTGTGATCCTCGCCCTTGCCTATGTCAGCGTTGGCGTGGGCATTCCGGCCTATCTTGGCCTTCTGGCTGCTGCGGCGCATTTCGTCTGGCAGCTTCGCACGCTCGACATCACCGACCCCGATGGATGCCGGCGGCTGTTCCAATCGAACGCGCAGGTGGGCGGGCTGATCGCGCTCGGCCTATTGGCGGACGTGTTCGTTTAGAGCTGCAACCCTCAGCGAAGCGCGCGGCGTTTGGCAAAGCGAGGCCGACGGCGCGCCGGCGCACCCTGGCGGCGACGTTGGGCCGGGCGTACGGCCACCGCACCAAGCATGGTGCGCACATTGCTCGCTTCGCCATCGTGGTCGAGGATCGACATGCCGACAGACAGCCGGTCAGCCCAACGGCGCCAGGCGGCGACCGCCTCATCGAGGGGCAAATTGGTAGCAAGCACGGTGCTGTAGACGGCTGTCGGGTGCCGCAACACCAGCCGAACCGTCGGGTCCTGCCCTTCGGCGGGCGCCGCGACCAGCTCGGCTGCGACAGCTTCGTAACTGTTCAAGGCGAGCCGCTGAACCATCAGAACCGGGCCCGACCGCCATGTCACCACGACGGCGCGGCCCGAAAGGTCCAACCGGGCGCGAACGGGCGCTGATGGGCAGGCGGGCACGGCATCGATGCAGCCATCGATCGCCGGCGCACCCGCGAAAGCGGTGGCGGCAGCCGCGTTCCCGTCGGCTGGGTTGGGCCATGCCCCCTCCTGGGGGGTGCCCTGCGCGCGCTGTGCGCGTCGCCGTGAAGACCGTGCTGCCATGTGACGCCTCATTATCCTGCGTGAGCCTTTTTGGCTCGAAGCCCGCCGGCGGTTGGTCCTCCGTGCGGGCATGAGGGGCACAGTAGAGCGGCCCACTTGGCGCGGGCTTAAACAACGAGGTAAAAAAAGTATGGTTTTAGAGAGGGTTATCAGATCACAAACAGATTCGTGCGGATGGGACCTGCCGCCTACGCTTGTCTTGGCCCGCCATGAGCGCCAAAACAGCGGCACCGCGAGTGCTCCGATGTGGCGAGCGCATCGCCCCGCCTCGCCCCTTCGCGCCGCCTTTCAACCAGCCTGACCTGCGCCTTGTCTGACACCCTGCCGCCCGTTTCTGTTCTGTGCGACGCTGCCCGCGAGGCCGGGGAAATCGCGCTGCGCTATTTTGGAAACAGTCCCAAACAGTGGCTCAAGGCCGGCAACTCGCCGGTGACCGAGGCGGATCTTGCGATCGACCGGATGCTGCACACCCGCCTGCGCCAGGCCTATCCAAGCTTTGGCTGGCTTTCCGAAGAGATCGAGGATGACGGCTCGCGCCTTTCGGGCGCGCCAACCTTCATCGTCGATCCTATCGATGGCACGCGGGGCTTCATGGCGGGCCAAGAAGACTGGGCCGTCTCGATTGCGCTCGTTTCAAAGGGTGAGCCGGCCGCAGGCGTGCTCTTCAAACCGGTGACCGGTGAGATGCTCTACGCCAGCACGGGGCATGGCTCGCATTTGGAGACGGCCGATGGCCTGACCGAAGCGCTCGCGCCATCGCAGGTCACCTCGCTCGATGGGGCCTATATTGCGCATCCCGGGCCCGCTTTGCCGCACCAAACCCACCGCAAGGCGCCGCGGCTGGCCTCGCTTGCCCTACGGCTCGCCGCGGTCGCGAGCGGGACCTTCGACGGCTGCGTGGCGGGCCGCAACGCCAAAGATTGGGATATCGCGGCGGCTGATTGCATCGCCCGGCAGGCGGGCGTGAAGATCACGGGCCTTGATGGGGCGCAACCGCGTTACGACCGACAGTCCGTTAGCCATCCCGTGCTCGTGTGCGGCAATGATGCTCTGCTTGAGGCGTTGATCGGCTTCGTGCCAAAGGCGCAGCGCTAAACGCTTCACGAGGCAAACGCGGGCAAGCGTTCTTGACGCGATCAGGGCGTTGTTTAGAACGCTGATGACACCGCGAAGCCAGCGGCAAAGTGCGGTGCCTCCCCCCATGCACACCGCCGTAAGAAGGATGGTCCTATGAGCGCGTCACCCACAGAGCCTCAACTTTTGCACCTGGTTTTTGGGGGCGAAGTCGTCTCTCCCGACTCGCACACCTTCGTCGATCTCGACGCTCTCGACATTGTCGGCATCTACCCAAACAATGCCGAAGCGGAAAAGGCGTGGCGCGGCAAGGCGCAAGCCACCGTCGACAATGCCAACATGCGCTACTTCGTGGTGCACATGCACCGCCTCATGGACCCCGACCAACCCGAGGCGGACAACGCAGAATAGGGAGCGCTGTTTGTGTCGGCGCCTTGGTACAAGCGTTTCAGCCGGCACCCCCGGGTGCAGCACATCGCGGGCAATGCGCTCGCCTCCTATGTGCGCTTTGTGCATGCCACCAGCCGCGCGCAACGCCACGACCTAGGCGACGGTGCCGACGTGGGGGCGCACCTGCCCGGCATTTTCACCTTCTGGCATGGCGAACATTTCATGACCGCGATGGGCGTGCGGCCCGAGTGGAACATGCATGTGATGATCTCGCGCAGCGGCGACGGCACGATCAACGCCATCGCGGCGGAGAAACTGGGCCTGAAGACGGTTCGCGGCGCCGGTGAAACGAAGCGCGGGCGCGCCGCCAAAGGTAACGCCAAGGGCGGCATGACGGCCTACCGGGCGTTCGTGCGGCTTTTGGAGCAAGGCGCCAGCGTCGCCATGACGGCCGATGTGCCCAAGATTGCGCGGGTTGTGTCGCCGGGGCTTGTCAGGCTGGCGGCTGCGACCGGCCGGCCGATCGTCCCCGCCGCCTATGTGACCCATCCGCATATCAGCTTGTCGTCATGGGACCGAGCGTCGCTGAACTTGCCCTTCACTCGGGCCGCTTATGGCGCGAACGGGCCGATCACGGTTGACCTGTCGCAGGGCGATGAGCAGCACTGGTGTGCCCTGATCAAAGAGCGCCTCGATGCGATCACCGAGCATTGCTACGCGCAATGTGGGCTCGGGCCAGATGCCGCGCGCCTGGCAGCGGCAGGGCCATTAGCGGCGGATCTTCGCCATGCGTGACGGGTTCTCCGCAGGGCTTCTCGCCAGTTACCGGCTAGCCGGAGGACTCGCTTCGCCGCTCGCAAGCTCGCTTGTGCGCGCCCGCGCCCGGCGCGGAAAAGAAGATTTGGTCCGCCGGCGCGAGCGTTATGGCTACGCCTCGGTGCAGCGGCCCGAGGGCGCGGTCGTTTGGGTTCATGCGGCAAGCGTTGGCGAAACCATCGCGATCCTGCCGCTTGTCGCGCGGATTGAAGCCTCCGGCGCCCACGTGGTCTTGACGACGGGCACCGTGACGTCGGCAGAACTGGCCGCCAAGCGGCTCGGACCGCGCACGATCCACCAATATGCGCCGCTCGATCTGGCGCCTTTTGTCAAACGGTTCCTTGAGAGCTGGCAGCCGCAGCTGGCGATCTTCGTCGAATCGGAGCTTTGGCCAGCGACGTTCCACGCGCTGGCGAAACGGTCCATCCCGCACGTTCTGGTCAATGCGCGCATGTCCGAGCGCTCCTACCTGCGCTGGCGGCGCGCTTCGGGTTTGATCGGCGAGATGCTGTCGCGGGTGACGCTGTGCCTGGCGCAAACCGTCGACGATGCCGAGCGGTATAGGGTTCTTGGCGCGCCGCGTGTGAAGGTGACGGGCAACTTGAAGTTCGACACGCCCGCGCCCCGCGTCGATGATGATCAGCTGGCCACCCTGCGCAAGGCGATCAACGGACGGCCTCTGTGGCTCGCCTCCTCGACGCACCC
>JAHCMG010000021.1 GCA_019192585.1 Devosiaceae bacterium MH13 | reverse complement strand
GGCCCTGCGCCGGTCACCTTCGGTCGACCATGTGTGGTGCGCGCCCGGCAATGGCGGCATTGAAGGCTCGGTCGATCTCGACCTCGAAGACTTTGAAGCCGTCACGGATTTCTGCGCCATCGAGGCGATCGACCTGGTTGTTGTGGGCCCCGAGGCCCCGCTCGTGGCGGGACTGGTCGACGATCTCGAAGCCTCGGGCACCTTGGCGTTTGGGCCAAGCCAGGAGGCCGCACAGCTTGAGGGCTCGAAGGCCTACACCAAGGCCCTGTGCGATGAGGCCGGTATCCCCACGGCGGCCTATGCGGCGTTCGACACTGAGACCGATGCGCTCGCGTATCTGGAGACGCAAGGCGCCCCCATCGTAATCAAGGCCGATGGCCTTGCCGCCGGCAAAGGCGTCACCGTTGCCGAGACGCTGGAAGACGCGCGCGCGGCGGTGAGCGCCTGTTTTGACGGCGCGTTTGGCGCTGCGGGTGCACGCATGGTCATGGAAGAGTGCCTGGTCGGCGAAGAGGCGAGCCTGTTCGCCCTGTGCGATGGCGAGACCGCGGTGTTTTTCGGCGCGGCGCAAGACCATAAGCGCGTCGGCGATGGCGACACCGGGCCCAACACCGGCGGCATGGGCGCCTACAGCCCCGCGCCAATCATGGACGATGCAATGGTCGCGCGGGTGATGGCGGAGATCGTCGAGCCGGCGCTCAAGGGCATGGCCGCACGCGGCACCCCCTTCAAAGGCGTGCTGTTCGCCGGGCTTATGATCACGGCGGCCGGCCCCAAACTCATCGAGTTCAACACGCGCTTTGGCGACCCGGAGTGCCAAGCGCTGTTGATGCGGTTTGCAGGCGACCTCGGTGAGGTTCTGCTTGCCGGCGCGCAGGGCAACCTTGCCACCGCGAAGATGCCCTTCCACGACGATCACGCCATGACGGTCGTGATGGCAACACAGGGTTACCCGGGCAGCTACGAGAAGGGTTCGGTGATCGCCAACCTGCCCAGCGAGGACCCGAATATGATGATCTTTCATGCCGGAACGTCCCGCGACGACGATGGAACGTTCCGCGCCACCGGCGGGCGTGTTCTGGGCGTCACGGCGCGCGGCTCGACGCTTGGGGAAGCTCGGGATCGGGCCTACGCTGCGGTCGCGCAGATCGACTGGCCGGAAGGCTTTTGCCGTCAGGATATTGGCTGGCGCGCACTCACAAAGGGCTAGTAGGCGAACTCTTCAAACAGCTTGTCGAGATCCTCGCCCCAAGCGCCGTGATAATGCTCGAGCAAAATGTCAGCGGGGCTGCGCCCGGTCTCCACGACCTCTTCGAGCGCTGACAGGAAGATGCTCTCGTCATTGCCGGACGCGTTGGTGCGCGCGCGATTGCGCAAGCCCTGACGGGCGAGCGCGACGAGCTGCGCGGCCAAGTCCTGCCCCGTACCCCCTCGGTAGGGTACGCGCAGACCCAGCGTTGGCACGCTCTCGCGCAAGTCGTGCCGCTCCTCGGCGGTCAGATCGAGGGCGAGCGCTTCGGCTTGGGCGAGTGTCTCGCCATCATAGAGGAGGCCGACCCAGAAGGCTGGCAGCGCACAAATGCGCGCCCATGGGCCGCCATCGGCGCCGCGCATCTCAAGGAAACGCTTGAGCCGGACATCGGGGAACAGGGTGGACAGGTGATTGGTCCAGTCCGACAGGGTCGCGCGCTCGCCCGGCACCGCCGGATGCCGGCCATCCATCAGATCGCGGAACGAGGATCCTGCCACATCGTGGTAGGTGTTGCCGCGCTTGATGAAATACATCGGCACATCGAGCGCCCAGTCGACATAGGCCTCATAGCCAAAGCTTGGCTCAAAGGCTTGCGGCAGGCCGCCAGCGCGGTTGTTGTCAGTATCGAGCCAGGCATAGGCCCGTGCGGACTGCAGGCCATTGGGCTTGCCATCGGTGAACGGCGCGTTGGCAAAAAGCGCCGTGGCGATGGGCTGAAACGCGAGGCCCACCCGCATCTTGGCGACCATGTCGGCTTCGGATGAGAAATCGAGGTTCACCTGAATGGTGGCGGTGCGGAACATCATGTCGAGGCCGCGCATGCCGACCTTTGGCATGTAGCGCTTCATGATGTCGTAGCGCGACTTCGGCATAACCGGCGTCTCGGCAAGGCTCCAAACCGGCGACATGCCAAGGCCGACAAACCCGACGCCCATGGGGGTCGCGATCTGGCGAACCTGGGCGAGGTGCGCATGCACTTCCGAACAGGTTTGGTGCAGATTTTCCAAAGGCGCGCCGGACAGTTCAAACTGCCCGCCCGGCTCAAGGCTGATCGCACCGCCGCCCGTCGGGTCGGACAGGCCGATGATACGGCCCTCATCGGTGATCGGCGCCCAGCCCAGAAGGCCTTCCATGCCGCGAAGCAGCGCTTCAATACCGCCCTTGCCCTCGTAGGGAACGGGGCGGTGGCCATCGAGTGTGAAGGGGAACTTTTCGTGTTCGGTGCCGATGCGGAAGTCTGCCATCGGCTTCTCGCCGCCGGCCAGATATGCCGCCAGCGCCTCGCGCCCACCCAAGGGGGTCGCGTCGTCGCTATCGCGTGCCAAGGAAGCCTCTCGGGGCTAAGTCTGTCGTTACGCATGACTTAGGCGCTCCGCCCGGCGCTGTCGAGGCCGTCGAGAATATCGCCGATCAGACCGGGGCCTTTGAACACGTAGCCGGTGTACAGCTGCACAAGGTCGGCGCCCGCGTCGAGCTTGGCGCGTGCGGTCTGTGCGCTGTCGACGCCGCCGACGCCGATAAGCGCTTTTTGCGTGCCCAGCCGCTCGCGCACCGTGCGCAAAAGGGCTGTCGACCGTTCGAACAGCGGCTTGCCCGACAGGCCGCCGGTTTCGGTGCGCTGCGGTGAGCGCAGATCAGAAGGCCGCGCATTGGTGGTGTTCGACACGATCACGCCCTCGACGGAGCTGGCTTCGAGCACGGAGAGCGTATCGGCGAGCCCGGCCTCATCAAGGTCCGGCGCAATCTTGACGAAGATCGGACAGGCCGCGCCAGCGCTGAGCATCTGTTCGCGTGCATCGAGCGCCTCTGCGAGCAAGCGCTGCAACGCCTCTTTGCCCTGCAGGTCGCGCAAGCCCGGCGTGTTGGGCGAGGAGATGTTGATGGTTATGTAGTCGGCCAGACCCGCAAAGCGGCGCACGCCAAGCGTGTAGTCGGCGATGCGGTCCTCGGCCTGTTTGTTGGCACCGATATTGACGCCCAGAACGCCGGGTCGGGCGCCTTTGCCGGGCAAGCGCTCCAGCCTTTGCGCCATCGCGTCATGGCCGGCATTGTTGAAGCCGAGGCGGTTGATGAGCGCATCATCCCCCAAAAGGCGGAACACGCGCGGCTTGGGGTTGCCGGCCTGCGGCTTCGGTGTGGTGGTGCCCACTTCGGTGAAGCCAAAGCCCTGGCCCAAGATCTGCAGCGGGACGCGGCCGTCCTTATCGAAGCCCGCCGCGATTCCGATAGGGTTGGCAAAGCGCAGCCCGGCCACGGTGCGGGCCAAGCTTGGCCTTGGGCGCTGCGCGCGCTTGGTCGGCCGGATGGCGCCCAATTCGAGGGCGCGCAGTGCCATATCGTGGGCTGCTTCGGGCTCGCGTGCGAAGACGAAGCGGCGAACCAACGGCCAGGGGTCAACGCTCACGCGGGCAGGCCCCATTCGGGCCGCTCCGGGAGCGAGCCATCTTCGCTGACGGGCGCTTCGCCGATCACCGCGTGCATAGGCAGCGGCCCGTAAAGGTGCGGAAACAGCGCCCCGCCCCGCGATGGCTCCCAGCGCAGCGGCTCGCCAAGGGCATCGGGATCAACCGCGATGATCAGCAGGTTCGGGCGGCCGGCAAAGTGCTTTTCAAGCGTGCCCTGCACCTGATCGGCGGCGGAGAAATGGATGAAACCATCGGCCAAATCAACCGGCGCGCCAGCATACTGGCCGGCCTCGCGGGCCTGCGCCCAGATGTCTGCCGCTTCGATCTTGAATATCGGCGCCGCCACCGTTCCGTGCCTCCCAAAATGGTCTGGCCAGCTGGTTAGGCGGGCGCCGTCGTACGGTCAAGCTGACCGGTGCGGAGGCAAGAGCTGTCAACATTAATGAACGAAAAAGCTGGTTTGCAGAGACACGTTTTGGTTGAACAAATCGTAAACACACACGTTTTGGTCTGTGGACAGCCCACCATGTCAAACCTACCCAGTGATAGGCATTCTTTCCTATCAGAAAATGTGGAGACGCGGCTCGCCATGTCGCATGCGCAAATCTGGTCAGCCATTGATGCGCTCGCTGAGCGAAAGGGCATGTCGGTGTCGGCCCTGGCACGGCGTGCCGGGTTGGACGCGACCGCGTTCAACCGCTCGAAGCGCTTCTCGCAGGATGGCCGACCGCGCTGGCCCTCGACCGAGTCCGTGTTCAAAGTGCTCGCCGCCACTGGCGAAAGCTTCGATGGGTTCGCGGGCTCGGTGTCCATGCCCATGGGCGTGGCGCCCGAGCGCAAGAGCCAGGCCGCCCTGTCTTCAGGCCAGCTTAAAAGCGTGCCGCTTCTGGGCTTCGCGCAAGCCGGCGATGGTGGCTATTTCGATGATGCTGGTTTCCCGGTCGGTCATGGCTGGGACGAGGTGCAACTGCCCGACATTCGCGATGAGCATGCCTTTGCCCTCGAGGTGACGGGCGACTCGATGTTGCCCCTGTACCGATCTGGTGACATCTTGGTTGTGTCTCCAAGCGCGCCTGTCCGGCGGCACGACCGGGTTGTGTTGCGCACGCGTGGCGGAGAGATCTTGGCCAAGGTGCTGCTGCGGCAAACAGCGGGGTATATCGATGTGCATTCGCTCAACCCTGACCATGACGACCGCCGCCTGCCGCTCGACGCCATAGACTGGATGGCGCGGATTGTCTGGGCGAGCCAATAAACGCTCTTCGCTTCGCGGCGTCGCCGCTATTGTCGCGCTCGGCGTGTTGGTGGTTGCCGGTGTTGCAGCTGTAACGCTGAACCTCGATGACAACGACCCTTTGGACGTCGCGCCAGCCCCCAGTTCTGACGAAAATGCCGATAGCGCCGCTGAAACCGAAGCGCCAGTGACCCCGCTGCCTGCAGAAGAGGCATCGCAGGCCGAGGTTCAGGTTCAGCCCCAACCGCAGCCCCAAACACGCGCACCGCAAGACCAGGCGGCGCCCGCCACGCCCTTGCCAACCGAGGTGCTGCCGCAGACGCGGCAAGTCATCCCTGGGCGTGAAGCCAACATCCCGCAAGCAGGCGATGAGGTGGCGCGCTTGCCGACGCCGCCCATTCCGGTGCAGCCGCCGCGCCCGGTGAACCTTGGCATCGTGGTGGTGGAGGCCGCCAATCGGCTCGACACACGGCGCGGCAAAGTCACGCTCTCGGGCACGCGCGCGGTGGACGAAGACGCCATCTGCCGGCTCGACGATGGCCGCACGCCTCTCTGCTCAGTCCTCGCCCGGACCGCGGTGCGGCGCCTTGTCGGGCAAAGGCGGGTCGATTGTGTGCTCGGCGTGCGCGAGGATGCGGGCGAGGATCACGTCTCGCCCTGTTCCCTCGGTGAGACGGATCTGGCCTTATTAGTGGTCAGCCAAGGCTGGGCGTTCGCCAATGCGGACGCCAGCAGCGATTTGCGGGCCGCTCAGACAGTGGCCCGCGATGAGCGCCGCGGGCTCTGGGCGGTGATGGACAGCGCCAACTAGGGCTGAACTTAGGCTTGGCCCAGTTCGCCGGCGAGCGCCTTGGCGATCAGGGCGCGGGTTTCGGCCACGCCGTAAAGCTCCACAAATGAGCCAAAGCGCGGGCCTTTTTCTTCACCCAAAAGGATCTGATAGAGGGCCGCGAACCAGCTCAGGGACACCCCGGGGCCGCCATCGGGGCCCTTCTTGTTGGGGTCGGGGAACATGGTGCGGCCAACATCGTAGACCGCATCTTGAATGGCGACCGCATCGGCTCCTTCAAGGGTGGCGAGCTTGGCGTCGAGCTGCCCGAGCGCGACGCGTTCGTCGTCGCTGGGCGCGCGGTAGCGCTTGGCGGGTGCGACCCGGTCTTCAAAGTAACGCACGGCCGAGGTGACAAGCTTGTCGAACGCGGCGTGCTGACCCTTTTTTACGTCCGGCGCGTAGCGGCTGATAAAGCCCCACAGCACATCCTCATCATGCGCGTTGGCGGCGCTCGCAAGATTGAGCAGCATGGAGAAGGTCACCGGGATGCCGGCGACTTCAACTGCGCCAGAATGGATGTGGTAGGCGGGGTTCGCCAGGCGCTTATCGGTGTCCTGCCGCTCAAAGCCTGCGACATGCTGGAAATACTCGTCGACGGCGCGTGGGATCACATCGAAATAGAGCCGCTTTGCGGTCCTTGGCTTTTGGTACATGAACAGGGCCAGGCTCTCGGGCGACGCGTAATCGAGCCATTGCTCGATGGTGATGCCATTGCCCTTGGTCTTGGAAATCTTCTCGCCGTTCTCGTCGAGGAAGAGCTCGTAGACATAGTGCTCGGGCGGTGTGCCACCGAGGGCGCGGCAGATCTTGTCGTAGATCGGCGTGTTGGGCTGGTGGTCCTTGCCGTACATCTCAAAATCGACGTCGAGCGCCGCCCAGCGCATGCCAAAATCGGGCTTCCATTGGAGTTTCGCATTGCCGCCGCGCACATCGAGCGTGACGTCGCGGCCGTCTTCATCTTCAAAGGTCACAGTCGCGTCGGCGGGGTTCACCTCCTTCATCGGCACGTAGAGCACGCGGCCGGTGGTCGGTGAGATTGGCAGGATCGGCGAGTAGGTCGCCTGACGCTCTTCGCCGAGGGTCGGCAGCATGATCTCCATGACCTTGCGGTAGCGCTCAAGCGTGCGCACCAGCATCTCGTCGAACTTGCCTGACCGGTAATAATCGGTCGCCGAAGCGAACTCGTAGTCAAAGCCGAAGCTGTCGAGGAACCGCCGCAGCATCGCGTTGTTGTGGTGCGCAAAGCTTGGTTCACCACCGCCGAAAGGGTTGGGCACCTCAGTGAGCGGTTTGCCCAGGCTTTCATGCAGCAGCGCCTGATCGGGCAGGTTGCCCGGGATCTTGCGCATACCGTCCATATCGTCAGAAAAGGCGATCAGGCGGGTTTCGACCTTGCCGCCTGTGAGCACAGGAAACGCGTGGCGCACCATCGTCGTGCGGGCCACCTCACCGAAGGTGCCGATATGCGGCAGGCCCGAGGGGCCATAGCCCGTCTCAAAGACGATTGGCGCCGTCTTGCCGGACTTCTCGATCCGCTTGACCAGCTTGCGCGCCTCTTCGAACGGCCACGCTTTCGAGCGGGTCGCAGCATCGAGAACGTCGGGGTCGAGGTCACTTTGCGCAAGTGTCGGCATGGCGGACTGGTCTTTCAGCTTGGGGGAAGCACCTTGTAGGCGGTGCGCGGGGTTCCTAGCTTGGCTTGGAACCAAACACAATCTGCCGCCCGCAGAGCGGCCAAAGGGGAGCCCTTTATGTCAGACGTCACCGCCCAAGATGCGATCATCATGCTTATGGTCATGGTCTCCGCATCCGACCGAACCATGGCTGACGCCGAGCTGGCCAAGATCGGCGAAGTGGTCGGCTCGTTCCCGGTGTTTGACGGCTATGCCCGCGATCGGGTGATGGTCACCGCCGAGACGGCCAGCCTGGCCCTCGCCGAAGATGGCGGCATGCAGTCGGTCCTGGCGGCGGCGCAGACGGCCATACCCGATAGGTTGGCCGACACCGCCTATGCCTGCGCCGTGGAGGTTGCCGCGGCGGATCTGCGGCTCGAGCAAGAAGAGCTACGCATGTTGCAGATGATCCGCGATACGCTCGGCCTCGATAAGTTGACGGTCGCCGCGCTCGAGCGGTCGGCCATGGCGCGCTATCGGCGCGCCTGACGTCAAGTTTCAATGAAACAGAAGCTTGAGCGCCGCGAGCGTGCCGCCGGTTCCGGCCGTCACCACGACGCCCACAAGAGCGCCAAAGACGGAATGGCGTAACCGTCAGCCGATCAGCGCGCCCATAGAGCCAAGCAGGGCCAGCGCAAATCCGTGGGCCACGAGCAGGCCAGTGCTGGTGCTGTAGAGCCCCAGGCCCGCCAGCGCGAACGCGAGCGCGGGGCCGTTGGCAGCCAGCAGCACCGTGCGGCAATGGCTCCACATGCTGGTAATGTCACTCCAATCGGCCTGACGGCCCGTCGACAGAACCTGCTGGTAGATTTCCGCAAAAGCTTTGGCGAGCGAGACCGCCGCCACGGTGCCAAACAGCGTCAGCGCCACCTGCCAGGGATGCTCGATCGGTTGGTGCAACGCCATCAGGACGGCGATGACCGAGATCGACCCATAGACCAAGCCGAAGGCGGCATCGTCTAGGGCCTCTGCAAAGCGTGTGGCGCTAGCTGCCATCGCTCCACTTGGCGTCATAGTGCGAGCCATCGCAGAAGGGCTTGTTGTTCGACAGGCCGCATCGGCACAGCGAGTATTTGGCACGGCTGGCCCCTTCGCCGTTGAACTCAGCCTCCAACCCCACATTCGTCACATGGTAGGGCCCGTCCTTTTCGATGCGGATCGACACCTCGCCGGTGGTCAGGTGTTGGGGCTCCTGGTCGCCAACGGAGACCCGCAGCGCGCCGGAGGGGCAGGCCGCCATAACATCCATGATCTCGGTCAGCTTGCCGCCGTCCGGTTGGACCCAGGGCTTGGCTTTGGGATCGAACACCGAAGCCGCCTTTGCCTGGCACTGCGCCGCGTGGGTACACAGAACCGGCGTGTAGCTGATGGTGACCGGCACGCCGTCGACGGTGCCGGAATAGTCGATAGGCGTGTTGCGCAACTTGGCCGAGCCCGGGGCACTGGAGAAGCTAGCCGCTGCATGGCTGCCATCGCAGAACGGTTTGTTGGCCGACGCGCCGCAGCGGCACAGGGCGACAACGGGCTTGGCGTCGGCTGTCACACCTTGTGCATCGGTGATGCCCGGCCCGTTGGAGACCAGCAGCGGCCCATCATCTTTTGGCGAAATGGAAGCGGTATCCGACATGCACGTTCTCCCGATCTGCGTTGGCGCTCACGCTATTGGGCGGCCCGCCGCTTGGCCATTTCCGTCGGCAGCCACACTGCGAAGCTAAGGATGATAGCCGACGAGGAGACGAGCGTCATGAGCGTGCCGGGCACGAAGTGCACGAAGCCGGGCAGATCGACAAAGATGAAGTAGCCAACATCGGCCAAGCCCCCGACCAGCGCGGCCACCCAAACGGCGGTGAAGTTCGCGCGCCAGATAAAGAACGCGCTGATCACGGTGGTCAGCCCGATCCACAGAAGGTTCCAGCCATGCTGGTCGAGGATCCCGTTTACGGCGGGATGGTAGTCGTGGACCAAAAGGGCGGGGTCGACGGCATCGGCAACGGCCGCGAAACCACCCGATGCGTCCGCGGGGATGATGATGACGCCGGCGAGCATGTGAACAAGCCCCCAAATGACCCACAAGATCGCGGCGGCTTTCAGTGCTAAACCCTGATTTTTGCTCATGCTTAAAGGTTCTCTTTGCGCTACCAACCCGACAGAGGCATCGAGCGGGCTTGAGGGGAGGAAAGTTGATATCATCAACCAATAGGTTGTTGATTTAGTCAACCACGTGAGATGACGGATATTGAGACGGCACGGCTGACCGATCGGCTCATGCGGCGGATCCACGCGCATCTGGGTGCGCGATCGGCCGAGTTTGACCAGCACAAGGTCGGCCCCTCCGGTGGGATTTTGCTGCTGACACTTGCCGACATGGCGCCGGTGAAGCTGCACGAACTGGTTGCGGCGATGCAGCGTGACAAGTCGCAAATGACCCGCGCCATCCAAGCGCTGGAACGCAAAGGCCTGGTGGCCCGCGCCGGCGATGCGGACGATGCGCGGGTGATCGTTCTGTCGCTGACCGAGCTGGGTGAAGCCACCGCCGTTCAGCTGCAACAGGCGGTGGCGGACGCGCTGACCGACATTCTCTCGCCCCTGTCAGCGGACGAACAAGCGACCCTACGCGCGCTTCTGGCACGCATCTGACACAGGCCTGCGCTTTAGTCGCGCCTGCGACCTCACGCGGCTTTGAGGGGACGGTGAACGCGCGATAGTTTAGGGCTGTAGCATCTCCCCCCCTTGGACCCTCTCTGGACCCGCACCCGATGCCTGAATTCTCCGAAGCGACCGTCCGCCTGATGGCTTTTGTCGGCATCTTTGCCTCGATGGCGCTGTTTGAGCAGCTACTCCCCCGCCGCGAGCGCTACCCCGCACGTGGCCGCCGCTGGCTGACCAATTGGGGCATGCTGATCGTCGATTCCATCGTGTTGCGGGTCATCTTCCCGGCCGCCGCCGTGGGCGTCGCCCTGTGGGCTGAGGCGGCCGGCTTTGGGCTGTTCAACGTGATCAGCGTGCCGCCGATCCTCGCCGCCCTGGTGGTGATCGTGGTGCTCGATTTTGCCGTCTGGCTGGAGCATGTGGTCTCTCACCACTGGCCGTGGCTTTGGCGCATCCACAAGGTGCACCACGCCGACGTTGACCTGGATGTCACCAGCGCCCTGCGCTTCCACCCCATTGAGATCCTCGTCTCCATGGTCTGGAAGGGGGCGGTGGTTGCGTTGCTCGGTGCGCCGGCGGTTGCGGTGCTGATTTTCGAGATCATCCTCAACGGCATGGCCATGTTCAACCATTCGAACGTGAAGCTGCCCCTCTGGCTCGATCGTCTGCTGCGCCCGTTCGTGGTGACGCCCGACATGCACCGCATCCATCACTCGATCATCGAGCGGGAAACGAACACCAATTACGGGTTCAACCTGTCGGTCTGGGATCGGCTGTTTGGCGTCTACACGGCCGACCCGCAGGCGGGGCAGGCCGGTATGATCATCGGGCTCGCTGAGCACCAAAACCCGCAGCCGACGGGCCTTGTGTGGAGTTTGCTGCTGCCGTTCCGGAACGTCGTAAAACTGCCGGACGCCGAGATTGGCCAGATCACGCAGCAAACAGCGCGCGAAGGCCTGGCGAAGGGTCCCGTTACTGGCCCAGAGGGTCGAGCGGGAACGCCGTCAGCATAATCACTTCAAGCTCGCCCGAGCTTTCGAGCCGCGCCAAACCGGCGTTGAGCGCTTGGATCAGTTCGGGCTGCCCACGCGGCACCGCCAGCGTGAGGCCCTCGCCGAAATAGCGCAGCGAAAACAGGGGCTGGCCGACAAAGCGGCAGCAGTCGCCTGACTGGCCGCCGGCGAGCCAGAAGGCGAGGTTCACGCCGTCGCCGAACACGTGGCTAACGTCGCCGCGCCGCAGCGCGCGGAACAAGTCGTCGCTCCCCTCGTAGCTCGTCACGTTTGCACCGGCATAAGCCCTGGCGAGGAAGGCCTCATGCGCTGTCCCCTCCAGGACACCGATCCGCGCGCGGTCGATCCAACCGTCGCGCTCATCAACGGCGCGCAGCGCCACGAAGCGGCCGGCATAGCGGAAATAGGGCAGCGAGAAGGCCAGATCATCGGCCAGCTCGGCGGAGACGCTCAGGCCCGCCACCAAGACGAGGTTCAACGGGTCTTCATCGACGGCGGCGAGCACCTGATCGAACTGGCGTGTTTGGACGGTGCAGGCGAGGGCGAGGACGTCGCAAAGCCGGCGGATCAGATCGACATGCGCGCCGGACAGCCGGCCTGCGCCGTCGATAAACGCAAAGGGCGGGAAGTCATCGGCGACCACAAAGCGCAACACCGGCCCCGGCATGGGCTCGGGCAAAACGATGCGGCTTCTTGGGTTGATGAAACGCAGTTCGCCGAGGCCATCGACATCGGTCTCTTCGGCAGCTTCCGCGGCGGCCTGCTGCGCGTGACCCTGGCCCGGCAACGCTAAGCCCAGCGCCAGCGCGAGCACCATCGCAGCCACAAAGCCCGACAAGCTTGGCAGAGACACAGATGTGGCGCGGACAACCGCAAGACGCATGGGTGGGAACTCCGCCTATCAGGACCCGTCCGCACGGCTCCGCGAGGGCCAATCGGACCAGGTGCAATCGGCGCTATACCCCGCCATGGGCTGCGTGGCCACCATCTGGGGTGTGCCCGCCGGTGACCCACGATGGTCTGTTAGACTATGCTTATGCTTAGCGACCTAAACCTATTGCTATACAGGCAACAATACTGATCTATTACCGCCGAATTCTTGCTAAATGACGCAGCGGAACTGTGCCGTGAGATCTCACCATGCCCACAGGAACGCTGCCACATCTGGGCGCGGCCTCGCCTTCGGATCCGCCACCTGTGCGGTTTCGCCGGCGCAGGGAAGATGCTGCCTGGCGCCCCTATAGGCCGAATCTAAGCGCCAGCCTAGCCGGCGCGGTGGCGCTGGCACCGTTTGTGCCAGTGCGGCACGCCGATGGCCGCGTGGCGACGCTTTACGCCGACAGTGCGCGTGCCCGTAGCCTCAAGCAGAGTTTGGAGGCGCGGGCGCCGGAGGCCTCGGAGATCATTCAGATCGCGCCCCAGGGCCATGTGCAGGCGCTGTGGGCGGAGCTGCTCGCAGCCAGCTTGAGCGACTTCGCCACCAATTGGCTGGCCACGCGCTCCCCCTTGATGAGCGCGAGGGAAACGCTCGCCGCCTGGCAGCGCTGGTTCCTCTTGGGTTTGCTCGCAAGCTTGGCCCTTTGGGCTTGGCTCGACCTCGCGAGCCTGTTCGTTGCCGGCGGCATTGTTTTCAGCTGCCTGTATCTGTTGCTCGCTGGCGCGCGCCTCGCAGCGATCGCCCATGGCAGCCACCGGGGCGAAAGCGACGCCGCACGCGTGCCCGACCGGGACCTGGCGGCCTTTTCGGTGCTCGTTGCCGTGCATGACGAGGCGGCGGTTATGCGGCAGCTTGTCGGCGCGCTGCGCGATCTCGACTACCCGCCTTCGAAACTCGACATCATGATCTTGTGTGAGGCCGATGACCGGCCGACCCTGGCCGCGCTCGAACAGATCACGCTTCCCGATCATGTTGCCGTAATCAGCGTACCGCCGGGCCTGCCGCGGACCAAGCCCAAAGCGCTCAACTTCGGTCTGCCGCTAACGCGGGGCCGGTTTGTGACGGTCTACGATGCCGAAGATCGGCCAGAGCCGGACCAGCTGCGCCGCGCCGTTGCCGCGCATCTTGAGCGCGAACAGGCCATCGCAGCCGGCGCCGAGCTCCGGCCACTTGCTTGCGTTCAGGCGGCGCTGCACGTGACGAACCGGGGTGAAGGCTTCTTCGCCAAGCATTTCCGGCTCGAATATATGGCGCTGTTCGACGCGTTTCTGCCCGCCTTGTCGAAGCTGCGGCTTCCCATCCCATTGGGCGGCACGTCCAACCATTTCTGTCGCAAAGCGCTTATCGAAGCGGGCGGCTGGGACCCCTACAATGTGACCGAGGACGCGGACTTGGGGATCAGGCTCGCGCGGCTCGGCTATGACACCGCCGTCATCCGCTCGACCACCTTCGAAGAAGCGCCAACGCGCTTTGGTCCGTGGGTCCGTCAGCGTGCCCGCTGGTTCAAGGGCTGGTGGCAAACTTGGTTTGTCCATATGCGCGAACCAGGCAGGCTCGCCGATGAGCTTGGCCTTGCGGGCTTTGTGGCGTTTCAGACCGTCTTGTTCGGCGTGCTTGTCTCGATGCTGGTCCACCCGCTCTTCTTGGCGGCAACCTTCGCAACGGTCTTCTCGATGACCCAGGCCGCCCCTCAAGAGGCTGGGATCGAGGTCCTTGTGCGCACCCTTGGAGCGTTCAACCTGGTGCTGGGCTATGCGGCTGCGGCGGCGCTCAGCTGGGTTGGCGCGTCAGAGCGGGACCAGCGTGGCGTGATCGCGCTGCTGCTGCAAATTCCGATCTATTGGCTTTTGCTGTCGGCTGCTGGCTACCTGGCGGTGTGGGATCTGATCCGGCGTCCGCACCACTGGCACAAGACACCCCACAAGGCTGTTGCGCCTGACTTCGAGCCGGAGCTTGAATCTCAGGGCGCGTTTGCTGATGGGTTCCAGCCAACGCTCGCGGAGTGAGCCAGAGGGCGCTGTCAGCAAGGGCGAAAAGTGGAGCGGGTGAAGGGAATCGAACCCTCGTCTTAAGCTTGGGAAGCTCCTGCTCTACCATTGAGCTACACCCGCCCGGGTGCGCGGTGTTTGCCAGAGGCGCCTTGCCAGATCAAGCCGGGCACAGGCCATGGCGGCGCAACAAGCAGCCTGCCGAGGCGCTGACCCGCCTTGATATTGGCTCGCCGGGTTTCCATAACACCGCCAACCCCCACCGCGCTGACCGCCAGTCGGCTGCCCACCCGCCTAAAGAGAGCGCCCATGCGCGAGCGCGTCGAAGCTTTCATCACCTCCCGCCGGTTCGAGATCGCGATCACGGCGCTGATCATCATCAACGCGGTCACGCTCGGGCTTGAAACCTCGCAAACCGTGATGGACCGGTTCGGGCCGGTCCTCATGTTCATCGACCGGTTCGTTCTGTGGATCTTTGTCGCCGAACTGGTGCTGCGCTTCTACGTCTACCGGACGCGGTTTTTCCACGACCCATGGCGGGTGTTTGACTTCGTCATTGTCGGCATCGCGCTGATGCCTGCGACCGGCAGCCTGTCGGTGCTGCGGGCTTTGCGGATCTTGCGCGTTCTGCGGCTCGTCTCGATGGTGCCCTCGCTGCGCCGGGTGGTCGGCGGGCTCGTCGCGGCACTGCCGGGCATGGGGTCGATCACTGTCCTGCTGACGCTGATCTTTTACGTCTTCTCGGTCATCGCGACCAAACTGTACGGCACGAGAGTTGGCGCGTGCGAGGCCATACCAGGGCGGTGCGCCGAGCTCGTTGAATGGTTCGGCACCCTGCCCGCCTCCGCTTACTCGCTGTTCCAGATCATGACGCTTGAAAGCTGGTCGATGGGCATCGTCCGGCCGGTGATGGAAGTCTATCCCAACGCCTGGGCGTTCTTCTTGCCGTTCATCCTGTGCACCACGTTCACGGTCTTGAACCTGTTCATCGGCATCATCGTGTCGGCCATGCAAGCCGAGCATGAGGCAACGGCGGAAGAGGAGCGCGCGGGCCTGTCGGAACGCCAAGAAGAGCTTCTGTCTGAACTGAAGGCGCTGCGGGCCGAAGTGGCCGAAATGCGCGCGGAAGGCGCCCCGTCTGCCGCGCCGTCCGGCGGCTCAGCGCCTACCTAAAATGCTTTGAAAGCTTCAGGCCCTGCGCTTGGTAGTTGGAGACGCCAGCGGCGCCGTAAAGCGCACTCGGCTTGGCGCGCATGGGCTCAAACACCAGCCGCCCGATCATCTGGCCATGCTCGACGAGGAACGGCACCTCGCGTGAGCGCACTTCCAGCACCGCACGCGCGCCGGTTCCGCCCGCCTCGGGCGCCCCAAAGCCGGGATCAAAGAACCCCGCATAGTGGACCCGAAACTCGCCCACGAGCGGGTCGAAGGGCACCATTTCAGCGGCATAGTCAGCGGGCACGTGCACCGCTTCGCGGCTGACAAGGATGTAGAAGGCGGCGGGGTCGAAAATCAGCGTGCCGGCGGGATCGGCGTAGAGCGGCTCCCAATAGTCGGCGCGGTCGAGGCCTGCCTTCTGGTCCACCCGCACGAGGCCGCCGGGGCGCCGGGCGCGATAGCCGATCAGGCCGTTCTCATCGCCGCGAAGGTCGATCGACATTGCGAGCCCGTTGTGGAACTGCGCGTCCGCGCCAGAGACCAAGCCAACGCGCTGGTGGAGGCTGCGCAGCTCCTTGTCCGACAAGCGTTCGTTGCCGCAGCGAAAGCGCAGCTGCGACAGCCTCGAGCCGGCACTGACCAGAACCGGGAAGCTCTGCGGCGCGACCTCAAGGTAAAGCGGGCCGGTGTAGCCGCCGGTCACATGGTCGAACACGGTGCCGCGGTCTGTGATCACGCGGGTGAAAATGTCGAGCCGGCCAGTTGAACTCTTGGGGTTGGTGGCGCCAGAGACCTCAGGCGGCAGGGCAAGGCCTTCCTGCAGCTCAATCAGGTAGATGCAGCCGGTTTCCAGCACCGCGCCATCGTCCAGCGGCATCGCGTGCAAGGCGACCTCGTCAAGGCGCTCGGCGACTGTGCGATCGGCACCGGGGAGGAAGCTGGCCTTGATACGGTGCGCTACGCTGCCAAGCCGCAGATCGATGCTCGCCGGCTGCACCTGATCTGCATCCAGCTCGGTGCGGTGCGTGATGGCGCCCGCCTTGAGCATGGCGTGGATGTCGCTATCGGGAAGGATCCCGTCTCGCGGGCCAAATGGCGAAAGAGAATCTGACAAAGTCTGCGTCCTTTGCACGGTGCCTTTCGGTGTGCCTTCCGTGGTGACGCAATCGCGCCGCGATGCAAGTCGGACGAGGCGCTCGTACACAGGCGATCGCAGGTGCGAGCAGGGGCGCGCGGCGTACTGTTCTATATAAAGGACTTTTGTTCGTCTTGACGAACAGCCCCGACTTTCCTACTGAAGGGCATCGCGATCAGATGCTCGTTCTTGCGGTTGGCGCGCATGTCTATGCCGCCCATCGCCTTCCAAAGAGCATCGGATTCACTCAAGCGCCCAGATGGCCGAAAAAGATGACCGCACGACCGCCTTTCCATCCCGATACAGCGCTTGTCCATGGCGGCACAGCACGCTCGGGCTTTGGCGAGACGTCTGAGGCCCTGTTTCTGACCCAAAGCTTCGTCTACGGCTCCGCCGAAGCGGCAGAGGCGCGCTTTGCGGGCGATGATCCGGGCTTCATCTATTCGCGCTTCTCGAACCCAACCGTGAAGATGCTCGAAGACCGGCTGTGCCTTCTTGAAGGAGCCGAAGCCTGCCGCGCGACGGCGTCCGGCATGGCGGCAGTGACGGCGGCCATGCTGTGCTGTTTGTCGGCGGGCGACCATGTGGTTGCCGCGCGCGCGCTGTTTGGCTCGTGCCGTTATGTGGTGGAAGAGCTGCTGCCACGGTTCGGGATCGAGACGACGCTGATCGATGGCCGCGACCTTGATGCGTGGCGAGGCGCCGTGCGGCCCAACACCAAGGTCTTCTTTCTCGAGACGCCGTCAAACCCAACGTTGGAGGTCATCGACCTGCGCGCCGTAGCGGACATCGCCCACGGCGCCGGGGCGAAGCTCTTCGTCGACAATGTGTTTTCAACGCCGCTGTTTCAGCGCCCGCTCGAATTCGGGGCGGACGTTGTCATCTATTCGGCCACCAAGCACATGGATGGCCAGGGCCGCTGCTTGGCCGGGGCGATCCTCTCGAGCCAGAAGTGGATCGATGATCATCTGCACACGTTTCTGCGGCAGACCGGGCCGAGCCTGTCGCCCTTCAATGCGTGGGTGATCCTCAAGAGCCTTGAGACCTTTGCCCTGCGGGTAAACCGGCAGGCCGATACGGCGGCAGCGCTGGCGGATCGGCTGGCGGACCATGGTAAGGTGAAGCGCGTGTTCTACCCCCACCGGGCTGACCACCCCGACTATGCGGTGGCGAGCCGGCAGATGGCGCGCGGCGGCACGCTGATCGCCTTTGAGGTTGGCGAGAGCAAGCAGGACGCGTTCGCCTTTCTCAACCGGCTCGGGCTCATCAAGATCTCCAACAATCTCGGCGATGCGAAGAGCCTGATCACCCACCCCTCAACGACGACGCATCAACGCCTTGATGAAGAGGCGCGGGTTGATCTGGGCATTCACCAGAACCTTGTGCGCCTCTCGGTGGGCCTTGAGCATGCTGATGATCTGTGGGCCGACCTTGAAGGCGCCCTCGCCGCTTAGCTACCTAGCGGCTTAGTCATCGTCTTCGGGTTTGAACGTTTGCCACGCCATGATCATCCGCGAGACGGCGGTGATCATGACGATCGTTGCGAATACATAGGCAAGCCACGGAAACCAGCTGGGCATGAGGCAGGCGAGGACGAACACCGCGATGGTTTCGGTCCCCTCGGCGAGCCCACCGGTGAAGTAGAGCGACTTTGAGCCACGAAGCTCGGTCGTCATCTGCCGTTTCTCGGCCAGGATGGCGTAGCCCAAAAACGAGCCGCCATTGAAGTAGAAGCTGAACAGCAAAACGCAGGCCGCGACGCCGTTGGCGCCTGGGTCCGCGATGGCGAAGCCCAGCGGGATCGCGGCGTAGAAGCCGTAGTCGCACACGATATCGAGATAGCCGCCACGGTCGGTCTTGCGGGTGGCGCGCGCGACTGCGCCATCAAGGCCATCGGCCAGGCGGCTAAAGGCAATCAAGAACAGCGCCGCAAGGTAGGCGTTCACGGCGATGGCCGCGCCGGCCAGCAGCCCAAGCGCCAAGCCGATGAGACTGATATGGTCCGCCGTCAGCCCCGATCGGGCGATCGCCGCGCCAAGGCCGTTGAGCGGTGGGTCGATCAGGCGGCGCATTTGCCCATCAAACATGTGCAGGCTCTTTCCTTTGGAAGCGCAAACTGTAGCCGGCGAAGGCCGGGACATGCGCATGCCGGTAGGCGTTTCCACACCAGCCAGCAACCGCAAAGAGCGATCGCTCTTGCGCTTGTGAACGGGCGTGACACGGTGTTGGGAACATGGAATGCTGCGCCTGCCCGCGCGCTGGTCCCAGGAGAGGTTATGTATCAAGCGGAGACCGACGATATTCAGGTGACGGTGGAGCCGCGCTTTTTGCCCGATGAGTCCGACCCATCGGAGGGACGCTATTTCTTCGCCTACTCCGTTGAGATCGCCAATCTGGGCGAGAAGGTCGTGCAGTTGCGCACCCGGTATTGGCACATCACCGATGGCCAGGGGCGCGTCCAAGAGGTGCAAGGCCCTGGCGTTGTCGGCGAACAGCCGGTGCTTCACCCCGGCGAAAGCTTCCGCTACACCTCTGGCTGCCCGCTGGAGACGCCGTCGGGCATCATGGTGGGCCACTATGGCGTCGAAACGCTCGATGGCGCCAAGTTCAATGTTGCGATCCCGGCCTTCTCGCTTGATGCGCCGTTCGCTGATCGGACGCTGAATTGACGACGCAGGCCTGCCGCCCCGCGTCCTGCGCTGTTCCTCTTCCTGACGATGTTTGATACCGGCCCCATCTTTCTGATCATCGGCACGCTGCTCGCAACGCTTGGCGTGGCGATGATGATCCCGGCGCTCGTTGACCTTGCTGCGGCCAATGATGATTGGGTGGTGTTTGCCGCCGCTTCGCTGGTCACCACCCTTGTCGGCCTGGGGCTAACGCAGACAGGCAGCGGTCGCCCCGCGACACTATCCTCGCGCCAGGCGGTCTTGATGACCGTGGGTGCATGGACGGTGCTGCCGGCCTTTGCGGCGCTCCCCCTTTTGTGGTCGGAAGCCGTTGGCAGCTACACCGACGCGTTTTTCGAGGCGATGAGCGGCATCACCACCACCGGGGCAACCGTCATCACCGGGCTTGATGAGATGCCGCCCGGCATCCTGATCTGGCGGTCCATGCTGCAATGGCTCGGGGGCTTGGGTGTGGTCGTCATGGCGGTGTCGATCTTGCCGATGCTGCGCGTTGGCGGCATGCAGCTGTTTAAGACCGAAGCGTTCGACACACCCGACAAGATCCTGCCGCGCGCCACCCAAATCTCCGGTTCGCTGATCGGGGTGTTCAGCGTCTTCACCTTCCTATGCGCGCTCGCCTATGCGGCTGCCGGCATGGCCTTTGAAGATGCGGTCAACCACGCGATGACCACGGTGGCGACCGGCGGCTTTTCCACCCGGGACAACTCGATCGCGGCCTTTGACTCGGGCGCGGTCGAGATGGTCGCCATCGTCTTCATGATCCTCGGCTCCTTGCCGTTCCTTTTGTACGTTCAGGCGCTACAGGGCCGGCCACTAAGCTTGGTCCGCGACAGCCAAGTGCATGTGTTCCTGATTTTGCTGGCGCTGTTTAGCTTGGTTATCGCCGCCGTGCTTGACCCGCTGACGGCGGAGACGGGCGCGCTTGCCGATCTGCGTACGGCCACGTTCAACGTCGTTTCGGTGATGACGGGCACCGGCTACGCATCTGCCGACTATGGCGCGTGGGGGCCGCTGGCGATCACGGTGTTTCTGACGCTCACGCTCATCGGCGGCTGCGCCGGGTCAACGGCCTGCGGCATGAAAGTGTTCCGCGTGCAGGTGGCTCTGAAGACCGTCAGCCAGCATGTGCGCCGCCTCGCCTACCCGCACGGCGTGTTCGTGATGCGCTACAATGGCCGGGCGGTGGAAGGCTCCGTCGTTTCCGCCGTGATGAGCTTCATCTTCCTGTACTTCGTGCTGATCGGACTGCTCGCCATCGCTTTGATGGCGATGAACCTTGATCCACTGACGGCGTTCTCCGGCGCGGCTACTGCCATCGCCAATGTCGGTCCGGGCCTTGGCGAGGTGATTGGACCGAAGGGCAATTTCAGCACGCTGCCCGATGCCGCCAAGTGGGCGCTATCGGGCGCGATGCTGATCGGCCGGCTTGAGCTGTTCACGGTGCTGGTTCTCATCCTGCCCCGCTTCTGGCGGAGCTAAGCAGCCGGAACCCAGCGTCACGCTACTCCGCAGGCACTGGGCCCTCATCGACCAGCTTGCGCCCGAAGAAGGTGCGCAGCACGAGGCCGATATCGTCCCCAACCTTGAGCAGCGCCGGCACCAACACGGTGACGAACATGGTCGCCGTTGCGAGCCCAAAGGTGATGGTGATCGCCATCGGCAGCAGGAACTGCGCCTGGAGCGAGGTCTCGAACAGGAGCGGCGAGAGGCCGCCGACCGTCGTGAGCGACGTCAGCAGGATCGCGCGGAACCGGTCTTGGGTCGCCTGAACGGCCGCCTCGGCGACGGTCATACCCTCTTTGAGCCGGTCATCGAACCGCGAGACGAGAATGATGGAGTTGTTGACCAAGATGCCGGCGAGGCCAAGCAAGCCGATCATCGACAGGATCGTCAGCTGGAACCCCATGACCCAGTGCCCCAGGATCGCGCCGACAATGCCGAACGGGATGATCATCATCACCGCAATCGGCCGCCAGTAGCTGGCAAACACCCAGGCGAGGATGATGTACATCACCCCGAGCGCGACGATGCCGCCCAGGCCAAGGTCGGCAAACGCCTCCTGACGCTCCTCGGCGCGGCCAGAGAAGACAAAGCCGACATCATATTGGTCGGCGATGGCTTGCAGCTGCCCTTCGCGCAAAGCGATCTCGATTTCACCATTGTTAGTGACCTCGGGATCGACATCCGCGGTCACAGAGATGGTGGTGCGGCCGTCGCGGCGCTGGATCACGGAAAAACCCTGGCGGTCGGTCAGCGTGACAACCTCGGTGAGCGGCACATAAAGGCCCGAGGGCGAGCGCAGTTCGAGCCCGCGCAGCGCACCCGTTCCGCCGGCGCCGAGATCTTGGCGCACGATGATGCTGATCTCTTCGTCGACCGATGGCAAATTGCGCGCCACCCGGCCGCCAACGGCATCGCGGATTTGCGAGCCGACCGCGTCGAGGGTGAAGCCGAGAGCCTCGCCGCGCGGGGTCAGCGCCATCACCAGCTCCGGCTTGCCGTAGGGCAGATCATCGTCCACGCCAGAGACGCCGGGGAAGCCTGACAGCACGGTTTGCAGCTCGGCGGCAGCGGCCTTCAAGGTGGCGGCGTCGTCACCT
>JAHCMG010000003.1 GCA_019192585.1 Devosiaceae bacterium MH13 | reverse complement strand
GCCGCCGATATCACCGAAGCCGCGCTGGCTGGCGATGCGCTGGCGACGCGCTCTGTCGAGCGGTTCGTGGTCTATATGGCGCGGATCGCGCGCGAATTGGCCCTTGCGGTCATGCCTTCAGGGGGTGTCTTCATCGCTGGCGGTATCCCGCCCAAAGTGTTGCCCTTTATCGACCGCTCGGAGTTCCGCAGCATTTTCGAAGCGGCCTTCCCGCACGAAGACAAGCTGCGCTCATTTGCGACCGTGGTGGTCACCCATCCGCGCCCGGCGCTTGCTGGGCTTGGCAGTTTTGCGCGGACGCCCAGCAGGTTCATGGTGGACGTGTCCGAGCGCATGTGGGTCGGCGATCACGAGACCAGGGCCAACGGCTAGTCTCTCGGCCCCCTAGGCGGCAGACCGGCCAGCCCTTCGGCAGATCAGGCACAAAAAAACCCAGCCACGGAGTTGCTGTTCCGCCGCCGGGTTTTCTTCGCCCGCAAACGGGCCCTTTGGGATCGGGTTACTCGCCGGTCGGCTTATCCTTCAGCGAGACCACATTGTCGGGAAGAGACAGCTCTTCTTCGATCGTCATATCGTCGAGATGGTCTTCTTCGCCGAGCAGCTGATCGATCTCGGTGGTCATCTGCTCATCGGCATCCGACATGGGCTGGAACGAGGACCGGCCCGCCGCAATCAACTTCTGATAGTCGGCCACGAGCGACTTGAACTCGGAGGCCTGGATCATCAGCTCGTCATGCTTGATCTTGTATTCTTCAAGCTTGCGGTTCTCGGCGACGAGCGTTTCGACCCGCTGCTCGAGGATCTCGCGCTGCTTGCGCTGATGGTTCAGATCGCTGATCGCCGCGTTGTAGCGCAAGTTGAGCTCCGCAACCTTGGTGTTGGCGCGCGAGGCTTCGTGACGCTCGGTTTCTTTCGAGCGTTGCAGCGAATCGAGTTTGCCGGTGACCGAGCGCAGCTGCGCAGTGAGGTCACGGATCTCCGCATTGAGCGTGCGGATCTCATTCTCGGCTTCTTTGAGCGACTGGCGAAGCACCCGCCGCTCGGAGCCGAGATTGTCGATGTCGGTCTTAAAGCCAAACAGGCGGTTGTCGAAGGTGCGGCGCTCATCTTCGTGCGCCTGCTTCATGAACTCGGTTTCTTCGCGCAGGGTCTCGATTTCCGAGCGCGCCGAGGTCAGCGCCAGGTTGAGCTGCGAAATTTCGCGCTGCGAGGCTGAAAGCTCATTGGCATTGTTCTGGCTGCGCAAGGTCTCGTTTTCGAGCAGCGCATTGGCTTCCGCGAGCGATTGGCGCAGTTCGGTCTCGCGCTTGCCCTGACCATCGAGCTCGTTCTTGAGGTCGATGATCTGCCGTTCCTGGCCTTCATAGCGCCGGGCGTACTCGTCGTTTTGCGCGACCAGCTCCGAGATGCGCGCGTCGAGGGCCGCGATCTCATTGGTTTTTTGCTCAATGCCATCAAGATCGTCATTGCGTTGTTGGCGCATGGCGAGAATGGACGAGCGGGCAACCTCCAGCGCGTTGCGATACTTCGAGGCGCGCTCTTTGAGGACCTGAAGTTCGCCAGCGTACTGGTCGATCTGCCGCGTCTGACGGGCGATCGTGTTGTCTTTTTCGATATTGGCGACCGAAAGCTTGGCATTCTCACTTTGAATGCGCTTGTCGGCTTCGGCATCGATTTTCGACTGCTCGATGAACTGGGCCAGCATGTTGGCCGACTTTTCGGAGTTCAGCAGCAGCGATGAAATCTGCGAAAACGCACCTTCGATCTCGCCGACGCTCGAACCGAGCATCTCCAAGCGGCGGTTGCGCTCACGAAACTTAATGTCGAGGGGCGATGAAACAGCATTCGCCTCGCCCGCTTCAAGGTCGAGGTCGGGCTCCGCAGACGGAACGTCGTCGCCGGTCAGCGCAGAATTCAGCGCTTGCAGCTGCTCGGAACGTTGCTCTTCTTTCGCCTGCTCAGCAGGTTTTTTCGAGTTTGAAAATACACCCATCAACAAGCCCCTAGGTTCGCTGCATACGCAGCGGTGCCGGAAACAGGACGCGAAACGCTAAGGCCGCATTTACACAAGCCGGGCTGAAAATTGGGGCCCGCACACCTGCCATAGTCTTAGTCGCATATCGGCTGCGTTAAGGTTAAGTCAATCCTGATGACCACGCATCACCGGTGATTCGCCTTTATTTCTGGGAAGATAACCCCCTGTGTTGCAGGTGCGATACAAGCGCAGAACGGCTAAAAGTACCAGCCCCGGCTAAATTGTCGTTACGGCTCGCTCGTTTACGGGCCGTTAACGGTGGTTTGTCCACTGTTGCCGTCCGACGCGCCAAGCGTGTGTCAAGACAGCGCAACCGGGGAAAACCTTGGCCAGCAGCGAACCCACGACGAACGAAAGACCTGCTTTTCGCGACCTGTTTGCGCGCGCGATTCTGGTCGGGTTGGCGCTTGGTTTGTGTGTGATCGGCCTTGCCGAAAATCTGAGCCGGTTCAGCACGCCCGAAGGCTTGGCCGAGAGCCATCAAGCCTCCGATGCCGCGAGCGGAGGTCAGCCTCTGACCACGGGTCCGGCGGCCGCAGAGCCGCTGCCGCGCGAAGACCGGCTCGATATTTCGATGGCGAGCCCGCCCAGGGCGCTCGCGGAGCCACTGCAGCGCTAGCCGCGCACTCAACGCTTGTCTGATGTCTTTACGGAAGCATCGGCCCGTGCCGCCGGCGCGCCGATGAAGGCGTAGATGCGAGAAAGCGGCGCCGTCTTGCCCCCCAGCTTTTTGGAAGCAATCTTGTACTTTTGTTTCTAAAATGCGATAAATGGGCTAAGGAGATCGCCATGAACCGACGCCCTAATACGCCACAGGCAGGCGCCGCCACGAAAGGTGACCGCACGAGCGGCTCCAATGGGGCTGGTGCAAAAGGGGGCAAGGGTTCGACCGATCTTAAGATGCTCGCGGAGCATCTGGGCCTGTCGAAAGGCACGATTTCCCGCGCGCTCAACGGCTACCCGGAGATCGCTGAAGCGACCCGCGAGCGTGTTCTCGCCGCTGCCGATGCGCTCGGGTACCGGCCCAACAGAGCGGCACGGCGCCTCGCAACCGGGCGCAACGATCTGATATCCTACATCGGCACCGGCAGCGATTGGATGGGCATCGACCGGGCCTTCCTGTCCGCCTTGTCCTCGACCCTATCCGACCAGGGCTATGGCCTGATGGTGTCGCTCGCCGACAGCGTAGAAAGCGCCGAAGAGGTCATGGAGCGGCTGCTGGAAGAAAAGCGGGTCGACGGGTTTATTTTCAACAGCTTGCATCCCAACGATCCCCGGCTCGACCTGGTGGAAGCGAACCAGATCCCAGTTGCGCTCGTCGGCGCGAGCCATGCCGAGGGGCGTGCGCGGACCGAGCCCGTGCCGACGATCTCGCTAGCCGATTCTGCCGTGCTCGACGGCCTGGTCGACTATCTCAACTCGCTGGGCCACGAGCATATTGGCTATTTTGGCTGCGACGCGCCCGAAGTTCTGCAGCGCCAGCACAGCCTGACCCTCGCCGCATCAAGCGGCAACAGGGGTATCGCCTTCACGCCGTCGACCTGCGTGCCAGCGGAGCAGTTGGGCTTGCCAGGCCATGAACGCCAAACCGAGAGCGCGAGCGTGCTATCGGACCGTGCGACGGCGCTGCTTGAGCGCAAGCCAACCGCGGTGTTCTGCGGCTGCGAGCGGACAGTGGTGGCGCTCTACATGGCTGCGCGGGACGCCGGCATGAGTGTGCCGAGTGAACTGTCTATCATCGGCATCGGATCGAGCCAGCTTGCCTCCTGGCTATCGGGTGGCCTGTCGACGGTGACCTGGTCGCTTGGCGAAGCGGGCCGGCTGGCAGCTGACTGTATCGTCTCGCAGATCGAAGGGCGCGCCACCGCGGAGATCCTCAGTGCAGGGATCGAAGCGCAGTTCGTGGCCCGATCGAGCCACGGCCCCGCGCCCCGCGCTCTTGGCTGACGCTGGCAGCAAGCGCCCGCTAACAGACGGCAGCGGGCATACGCACCATCCCTTATCCGCTCGCGTTTCACCGCTTTGTGATGTGCACTTGACGCGCACACTTGTCATGTCGGCTGCACCGAACTCGACCACCTCCCCCGCTGTGCCGCTTCCATCGCGCCCGGCTGGCGGGGTTTGAACCACCTACAAGGCGACCCATCATGCCGCAGCTTTCCCAGCCCCTTTCGCTCAACCTGACCGACCGCACGCTCGCGCTTGTCACCGCTGGCCTGGTGTCAGCCGCGCTCGCTGCCACGCTAACTGCCGCGCCGGCACAGGCCGACAGTTTGGCGGATTTCGATGCGTTGACCGAAGCAGCGCGGGGGCAGAGCGTGTTCTTCCACGCCTGGTCAGGTGACCCGACGATCAACGCCTATATCGAATGGGCGGGCGATGAGATCGAAGCGCGCTACGGCATTAGCGTCGAGCATGTCCGCGTCACCGACACGGCCGATGTGGTTGGCATTGTGCTGGCAGAAACGGCGGCGGGGCGCGACAGCGGCGGCTCGGTCGATCTGGTGTGGATCAACGGCGAGAATTTCATCACGCTCAAAGATGCCGGCCTTCTGTACGCGCCCGACGGCGAAGGCTGGGCCGACCGGCTGCCCAACTGGGAGGTTGTCGACGTTGCCGGCAACCCCTCGCTGACGACCGATTTCACCGTGCCCGTTGAAGGACTGCAAGCACCGTGGGGCACGGTGCAGTTTTCGTTCTACCACGATGCGGAACTCACCGAAGCCGTCCCCGCGAACCCTGAGGGTCTGCTGGAATGGGCTGAAGCGAACCCAGGCCGTTTCACCTATCCGCAGCCGCCCAACTTCCTTGGATCGACCTTTCTGAAGCTGCTGCTCGCCTACACAGTTGAAGACCGCGCGGCCCTCGCCGAACCGCTCGATGACGCGGACGCGGATGCCGCGCTGGAGCCGCTTTTCAGCTATCTTGATGCACTGCACCCGCACCTGTGGCGCTCCGCGCGGACGTTCCCAAACAATCAGGCCGCGATGCGCCAATTGTTCGCCGATGGCGAAGTGGAAATCGCTTTTGCCAACAACCCGGCCGAAGCCTCCGGCGCGGTGGCGCGTGGCGAATTTCCCGAAAGCACTCGGTCGTTCGTCTTTGAAGATGGCATGATCGCCAACTCGCACTTCGTCGCGATCCCAGCCAATGCCAACGCGCCCGAAGCCGCGCTGGTTGTCGCCAACTTCCTGATGAGCCCGCTGGCGCAGCTGCGCAAGCAAGACCCTGCGGTCTGGGGCGACTTCACTGTGCTCGATGTCGCGGCGCTTGATGCCGACACGCAGATGGCGTTCGACGCGCTTGATCTCGGGGACGCCACGCTGAGCCCGTCTGAACTAGGCCCGGCAATTTCCGAGCCGCACACAAGCTGGCTTGACGCCATCGAGACCCGCTGGGCGGCGCGCTACCAAGGCGGCTGAGGCACCCATGCCTGCCCGCTCGCTCACCCAAGCCGGCGCGCGCGGGCGGGCCGCGCTGCCCGCCGGCCTGCGCTTTGTGCCGGCGCTGACGGTCGGCCTTTTGGTGGTTCCCGTTTTTGTCGGCCTGTTAAGTGCAGTTCTGCCGGGCCTCGGTTACTTTCCGCTGCTTGGCGGGACGTCTTTGTCGCTTGAGCCACTGCGGGCCATCTTCGCGGCACCAGGCATTGAGCGGTCGATCTTCCTGGCGGCCTTTACCGGGCTAGCGAGCACGTCCATCGCGCTCCTTTTGACCTTCGTTCTTTTGGCCTGCGCGTGGAACACGCCGGTGCTGGGTTTCGCTCGCCGGCTGGTCGCGCCACTCCTATCGGTACCGCATGCAGCCGCCGCGGTGGGCTTGGCCTTTCTGATCGCACCGTCTGGCTTCCTGTTTCGGCTGCTTTCACCGGAGCTGACGGGGTTCTCGCGACCGCCGGACCTGTTGATCATCCAAGACCCGCTCGGACTCGCCATGATCGCCGGGCTGGTTGCCAAAGAGATGCCGTTCTTGATGCTGATGGCCCTCGCCGCGCTGCCCGGCCTGCACGGCCAGCGGCGGCAGATGGTGCTCTCCTCCATGGGCTATGGGCGGGCGACAGGCTTCTTTGTCGCTATTGCGCCGCCCCTCTACCGGCTGATCCGGCTACCGGTGTTTGCGGTGCTCGTCTACGCTTCCTCGGTGGCCGATGTCGCGCTGATCCTTGGGCCGACAACGCCGGCGCCCTTAGCCGTCCGCATCCTCGAATGGGCCTCGGACCCCGATCTTTCAGGCCGGTTCCAGGCGGCCGCCGGCGCCTTGGTCCAAATCGCCCTGACGTTGAGCCTGCTCGCGCTGTGGATCGCAGGCGAGCGGGCCCTTGGCTGGCTTTGGCGCGCCATCGTCTTGTCCGGTTGGCGCGGGACGGCTGGCTCAGGCGGTAGCGCGGTGCGCGCGGCTGCGCTGACCGTGTCGCTGGTGCCGGTTGTGGCCGTGGCCATCGGCCTGACGCTCTTGGTCCTGTGGTCGTTCGCCGGGCCATGGCGGTTTCCCGATGCACTGCCGGCGAGCTTCACCTTGCGCAGCTGGATGCAATTGGGCTCTGGCGCTTGGGAGCTGATCGGCACGACGCTCTGGGTGGCCATCGTGCCCACGCTGATCGCCGCGGTGTTGATCATCGGCTGCCTTGAAGTGGAACACGCGACGGGGCGCACCGGCGGTAGCCGCGCGCTTCTCGTTCTCTACCTGCCGCTGCTGATCCCGCAGGTGACCTTTCTGTTCGGCTTACAATTTCTCGCCATCGTGCTGCGCGCCGATGGCATGATCGTGTCGGTGATGGCCGTCCATCTCGTCTTTGTACTGCCCTACATGTACCTGTCGCTCGCCGACCCCTATCGCCGGTTCGATCCGCGCATTTTGCAGGTCGCGGCGGGCATGGGCATGGGCTTTTGGCGGCGGCTGTTTCAGGTGCGCATGCCGATGATGCTCGCGCCGCTCCTCACGGCGCTGGCCATCGGCATTGCGGTCTCGATCGGTCAGTATCTGCCGACCTTGCTCATCGGCTCGGGCCGGGTACCGACGTTGACAACCGAAGCGGTGGCCCTGTCTGCCGGTGGCAACAGGCGGGCCCTCGGCGTCGCGGCGACGCTGCAAGCCTTCTTGCCGTTCGTTGCCTTTTGGCTCGCTCTTGCGGTACCGGCGTTTGTGGCGCGCAACCGGCGCGGCTTGCAGGTTGCTTGATGAAACAGATGGTCGACACATCCAACGCACCGCTTTGCCTTGATGGGCTGGAGATACGCCTTGGCGACCGCACGCTGGTCTCGGTGACGGCGGATGTGGCCCCCGGCGGTGTTCTCACTGTCATGGGCCCATCGGGCTCGGGCAAGTCGACTTTGCTACACGCCCTGTCAGGGTCGCTTGCGCCGGTGTTCACGCTGAGCGGTCGCGCCAAGATGGGCAGCGTCGACCTGCTGGCGCTTCCGCCTGAGACGCGCCGGATGGGCCTGTTGTTTCAGGACGCGCTTCTGTTCCCGCACCTTTCGGTGTGCGGCAACCTGATGCTGGCGATCCCGCGCGGGGCCGCCAAGGGGCGGGCGGCGCGGCAGGCACTGGCCGAAGAGGCCTTGGCGGCGATTGGCCTTGAGGGCTTTGGCGCGCGGGACCCCGCAACGCTCTCGGGCGGGCAAGCGGCGCGCGTTGCTTTGCAACGGACGCTTCTGTCGCAACCGCGCGCGCTGCTCCTCGACGAGCCGTTCTCGAAGCTTGATGCGGCGCTTCGCGCCGATATGCGCGCGCTGGTGTTCGACCATGCGCGGGCGCGGCAATTGCCGGTCGTGATGGTCACGCACGATCCCGATGACGCTGCCGCGGCTGGCGGTCCGGTCTTCGAGCTAGAGTAGGCTGCCCGCTGGGCGGCCCAAGGCGTCGAGCGTGCGGACCAAAAGGTCGAGATCTTCGGGTCGCGAGAGCCGATGGTCGCCATCTTTGACCAAGCTGAGCACCACATCCTCGCCGACCAGAGCATCCATCAAGCGCAGCGCGTGGGTGTGCGGCACCGCGGTGTCGGCGACGCCTTGCAGGATCCGCACCGGGCAGCCGGTGGTGATCGGCGCGCCGAGGATCAGGTGGTTCCGTCCATCCTCGAACAGAGCGCGCGTGATGATGGTGGGCTCGGGGTCGTAGGGGCTGTCCTCGGCAAGTTGGCCGTCTTCGAGCACTGCGCGCTGCTGCTCTGGCGTGAAACGCGGCCACATCAGCTCTTCGGTGAAATCGGGCGCCGGCGCGATCAGAACCAGGGCGTCCATGGGGTCGCCCGCTTTGGCGGCGTCGATGGCCAGCAACAGCCCAATCCATCCGCCCATGGAGGAGCCGATCAGGATCTTCGGCCCGGGAACCAGTGCGGAGATGATGGCCCGCGCGTCTTCGGTCCAGGACCCGATGGTCCCGTCGGTGAAGGCGCCGGTTGATTGACCGTGGCCGGAATAGTCAAAGCGCAGGCAGGCCTGCCCGCGTTCGCGCGCGTAGGCTTCAACCGCCAGCGCCTTGGAGCCATCCATATCGGAGCGAAAGCCGCCGAGCCACACCAGCGTCGGGCCATCCCCCGTGGTGTGGTGGTAGGCGAGGGTGTGGGAGCCGCGATCGAAAAACGAGAGCGTCTCGGTCGGTGATAGGGGGTTCGATGACATGGGTTGGGTCCATCGGCTGAAGGGTTGGGTCCATCGGCTGAAGGGTCGGCAGGGCTGCGCAAAGTTTGCGCCGGTGGTCGGGCGGGTATAGCAAGCAGCGATTGTTTGGCCATCCAAAAGGCACGGTGCGCGTGCGCGTTCTGCAAATCATCCCCGAACTGGAAACCGGCGGCGCTGAGCGCACCACCATCGATATTGCCCAGGCGCTTGTTGAGGCCGGCCATGACGCGCTTGTGGTGAGCCAAGGCGGGCGGATGGTTGCGGAGCTGCCGGCGCAGGCACACCATGTGACGATGCCGGCTGCCTCGAAGAACCCCGCCACCATGTGGGCGAATGCACGCCGGCTGGCGCGGCTGTGCCGCGACGAGCAGGTGGACGTTTTGCACGCCCGCAGCCGCGCGCCGGCCTGGTCGGCCTACCTTGCCGCCCGCAAATTGAAGCTGCCGTTCGTCACGACCTACCATGGCGCCTACAAGGCGCAGAACGGCCTCAAGCAGCAGTACAATTCTGTGATGGCGCGGGCCGATGCGGTGATCGCCAACTCCCGTTTTACGGCGGCGAGCATCATTGAGCAGTTCCCCTACGCGCAGGATGCCATCACGGTCATCCCGCGGGGCACTGACCTGTCCCGGTCTGATGGAACGGCGGAGCCCTATGCGTGGCCGATCCCGGACGGGGCAAAACTGGTTCTGCACATCGCGCGCCTGACCGAGTGGAAGGGCCAAGAGGTGGCGATCGGCGCGCTCGCTCAGCTGCCCGACGATGTTCATCTGGTGCTTGCGGGCGAAGATCAGGGGCGGACGCGCTACACCGAAGGGCTAAAAGCGCAGGCCGCCGAATTGGGCCTTTCGGCGCGCGTGCACTTTGTCGGCCATGCCGACCCCGCGCGCGCTTTGGCATCGGCGGATGTGTGCGTGGTGCCCTCCATCCGCCCCGAAGCGTTTGGCCGCGCAGCGGTCGAAGCGCAGGCCGCCGGCGTGCCCGTCATCGTCTCGAAGCTGGGCGCGGTGCCGGAGACCGTGCTGGCGCCGCCAGAGGTCGCCGACGAGGATCGGACAGGCTGGCACGTCGCCGCCGGTGACAAAGAGGCTTTGGCCGATGCGATCATTGGGGCGCTCAACCTTGCGCCCGGCGCGCGCGATGCCCACATCAAGCGGGCACAGGCGCATGTCCATCGGCGCTTTTCGCTTGAAGCGATGTGCGAGGCGACGCTCGCCGTTTACGATTCTCTCACGGCTTAGCCAGTTTTGGCCACTCAGCGTCGCGCGGGGAGCGGTTTTACCGCATCCCTCGCTTGCCAGCCGCCCACGCATGCGGCAAAAGTTCCCACTCTTACTGCAACGTCCTAGGAGACATCACCATTCGCAGACCCCACCGTTCGCAAGCCACTGTTAAAGAAGGCCCACGCACCAACGAAAAAATTCGTG
>JAHCMG010000200.1 GCA_019192585.1 Devosiaceae bacterium MH13 | reverse complement strand
GATATGCTCGAGGATCATGTAGGTGCCAAGTGAGCGCTTCTCTTCGGCCGGATCGAAGAACGAATAGACCATCGACAGCCCATCACTCAGCACATCCGTCAGGCAGATGCCGACCAGATCGCCCTGGCGGTTTGGGGTCCGCTCGGCGAGCGGCAGCCGATGGCGGTAGCTCACCACCTTGGTGTCGATATGGCTGTCTTCGATCATCATCGCGTAGTCGAGCACGCTCATCTCGGCCATGCCGCCATCCTCATGGCGGGCGTCGAGATAGTCTCGAAACAGCGAATACTGTTCGGAGGTGGCCTTGTTGGGCTCTTCGGTCGCCTCAAGGTCGTCATTGGCCCGCAGGATCCGGCGCATCGACCGGGTCGGCTCAAAATCATCCACGCGCACGCGCACCGACACGCAGGCGTTGCAGCCTTCGCAGGCGGGCCGGTAGGCGATGTTTTGCGAACGCCGGAAACCGCCCATCGACAGCATGGCGTGCAGCTCAGGCGCGCCGGACCCCACAAGGTGGGTGAATATCTTCCGTTCACGCTTGCCCGGCAGATAGGGGCAGGGCGTTGCCGCGGTCAGATAGAAGGTGGGCGTGTCGAGCGCTTGCTTTGTCATGCTTGCCGTAGTGATGCCATTGGCCAAGCTTTCATCAAAGCCCGAAATACCAAGGTGCCAGAAGTGTGAAGCACAGCCAATAGATGAATACGAGCGGCGCTCCCGCTTTGAAATAGTCGGAAAATTGATAATGCCCAGGCCCCATGACCAACAGATTGGTTTGGTAGCCAATGGGCGTGGCGAAGGAGCAGTTCGCAGCCAGGATCACCGCCATGATGAAGGGCTCTGGCGGTAGCGCGAGATCGGTCGCCAGCTCAAGCGCGATCGGGGTGAACAGAACGGCGGTGGCATTGTTCGAGAGGATGTTCGTCAGGATCGCGACCACCAAGAAGAACGCCGAGAGGATGGCGACGGGGCCGGCATCGGCGGCAAGCGCCACCACGCCGCTTGCAATCGCTGTGTCGCCGCCTGTTGCTTGCAGCGCCGTGCCCATGGCAAGCGCGGTGCCGATCATCATAACGATCCGCGGGTCGACGGCCCGGGTCGCTTGGCGGATGTTGAGGCAGCCGGTCGCGACCATGGCGAACGCGGCCGCAACGGTCGCCACCATCAAATCGGCCGCGCCCAGGATCACCAGCGCGATGGCGAGCCCGAACAGGCCAAGCGCAACGGGCGCGCGGGCGGTGTTGCCGATCTCCGAGCGTGTCTCTTCGAGAACCAGCAGATCGCGTTGGCCGCGCAGCGCTTCAAACGCATCGTCGGAGCTTGCGAGAAGGAACACATCGCCCGCCTCCAGCCGCAGCGCATCGAGCGCAACTCGGGGCATGCGGGCGCGGCGTTCAACACCGAGCAAGCGGTGGCCGGCGCCGAGATAAGCGCTGATCACATCGATGCTTTGGCCAACAAAGCGCGAGCCGGGTGCCAGCATAGCTTCGGATGCGTGGACCGACAGAACGCGGCGCTTCTCATCCTCGCCCGAGCCGGCTGCCGAGGCGACATAGGCATTGACCAGCTCGTCGCGCTTGGCCGCCAGAACCACCGTGTCACCCGGTTGCAGTTCGAGACTGTCAAAGGGCGGCAGGAAGAGCTGCGGTCCCCGGCGCACAGAGCGCACGGTGATGTCTTTAAGGCCCGTGAAGAGCCCATGTTGCGCCTTGGCGCCGACCAGCGGGTGCCCGGCCACCAAGACCTGCTCGGCGATGAACTGCTTACCGCGAAAGGTGAAGCCCGCGCCTTCCCCTGTGTCTTCGCGCAAGGCCCGAGGCAGCGCCCACAACACGTAGGGCAGGGCGGCGACGATCAGCAAAAGCGCCAGCGGCGTCTGATCGAAGAACCCGAGCATATAGCCCGACGCCCGCTCGGCGGTGGAGGCAACGAGCAAGTTGGTCGAGGAGCCGATCAGCGTGGTCGTGCCGCCCAGGATCGTTGCAAACGACAGCGGAATGAGGTAGGGCCGCACCCCGCCAGGCAGCCGGGCGGCCATGGCGCCGAACACCGGCAGCAGCATTACAACAACTGGCGTGTTGTTGAGAAAGCCGCTCGCCGCACCCGCCAGAACAATCAGGAATAGGAGCGCCAGCCCCTCGCGCTTGCCACCAACGCGCTTGGCTAACGCTGCGACGGGCGCGAGCGCATTGGTTTGGTAGAGCCCCTGACCTATCACCAAGAGGGCGAGGATCGTGAACAGGACGGGGCTGGCAAACCCGGTTAGGAGGAAGGCAACGTCGGGTTCCGGGTTGGCGAAGCCGTCGCCTATGGGCAAACCCATCGCCGAAAGCGTCGGCGCCAGCATGGGCAGCGCGGAGAAGACGACGACCAGCGCCGCCATCACCCCCAGCGAGACGAATTCGATCGACCACCGGTCGGAGGCATAGGCAACAATGGCTGCGCCGACGACCGCGTAGACGATCCAGACTTCAAGGCCGAGCAATCAGCAATCCCCGCCGCAGGTGACCGTGCGGCGAGGATGCGCAATTGCGGCGGCGCGCGCAAGGCGTTGGAGGGTGAGACCCTGTGGGCGGTTGGCGCGCTTAGGCTTTCAGGGAGGCCGCGCGGGCCGGGCCATTGATCACAACGGTGCCCAAGAGCACGTCGTGCAGGCAGCGTTTCGTCGAGGAAAACAGGCTCGCCCCGAGGATGATGAACCACAATAGGCCGGTGCCGACCGAGAAATAGAAGATCAGCGCGTGGACAATGGCGATCAGCCCGTGCATCCGCCCGCCATGCCACAGGCGCATCTCGATCCCCATCGCCTGCATGCCCGGCGTCGCCGATTTCGGGCCGCCCATGGTTAGGCCGATATAGGCGATGGCCACCGCCGGCGCGAGAACGAGGTACAACAGCCAGCCAAGGCCAAAGGTGAGAATGCCGAGCAAGCCCACCACGAATGCGCCAAGGCCGATAAAGATGCCGAGCACGACCACATCGAGCAAAAACGCGAAAATGCGCCGCGTGCGCACGCCATCGAACAGCCAGGGCTGTGAGACAGGATCGAAGGCGAATGTATCGCCCTGAGACTGGCTAGGATCGAGGCGCAAAATGGGGGGCGTTTGCCCGCTTTGATCGGTCATCACTCGCTCGCGTTGGTAAACAGAGAGTCAAACGTGGGGACGGTTTTTGCCGCGTTCAAGGTTCATCAACTATCCAGTTTGGGGCCAAGCGCAGGGTTTCAGCCGTTAAGCTTGGCTGCGATCTCGGGCGCGAAATAGGTCAAGATGCCGTCCGCCCCGGCGCGCTTGAACGCCAGCAAACTCTCCATGATCGCCCGGTCGCGGTCGATCCAGCCATTGCCGGCTGCCGCCTCGATCATCGCGAACTCACCGGAGACTTGATAGACGGTCGTCGGCACACCGAAGGTGGTCTTCACCCGGTGCAAGACATCGAGATAGGGCATGCCTGGTTTGACCATTACAATGTCCGCGCCCTCGTCGATATCGAGGCCCACTTCCATCTCCGCTTCTTGGCCGTTGCCGGGGTCCATCTGGTAGGTGCGTTTGTCGCCGATAAGCGTTGCCGAAGCCCCCACCGCATCGCGGAACGGCCCGTAGAAGGCCGAAGCATATTTGGCCGCATAGGACATGATCGGCAGGTCGGTGTGGCCATGCTCATCAAGGTACTGGCGGATCGCGCCAATGCGCCCATCCATCATGTCCGACGGGGCGACCATGTCGGCGCCCGCCTCGGCGAGAACCTTGGCTTGCAGCACCAGCTTCGCCACCGACGCGTCATTGTCGATATCGCGATCATTGCTCGAAAACACCCCATCATGGCCGTGGCTCGTATAGGGGTCGAGCGCGACATCGGTGATCAGTCCGATATCGATGTCCTTTGCCTTGATGGCACGCACCGCCTGGCACACCAGATTGTTGGGATTCAGCGCTTCGCTGCCCATGGGATCGCGTAGTTCGGAAGGGGTGTTCGGGAACACCGCCACCGCGCGGATCCCAAGGTCAGCGGCGCGCTTGGCGACATCGACCGCCAGATCCGGCGAAACCCTCGAAACCCCCGGCATTGAGGGGATTTGCTCAGTTTTGCCGACGCCCGCGGTCAGGAAAATCGGCCAGATCAGATCGTGGACTGTCAGCGCGTTCTCGCGCGCCAAGTCCCGCAACCAGCCATGCATCCGCCGCCGGCGCATGCGGCGGCCGGCCGTGGCCGCATTGACCAGCAAGCGAGCAGCGTGTTTATCCATGGAAAACCCCCGAAACTGGCCCGCATGGGCGCGGGCAGTTGGGTGGTAGCAACTCGGACCCCCGGGCGGCAACCGGATCGAAAGACCGGGCCTGTTTCGGGACTGCGGCATCGGCCGCAACGGAGAGACCTTTGATGGCGCGAACCTTCGCCCCGCAGCCGCTCGAGCCGATCCGTGTAACGCCGCCCTCACGCACGGCGGAGAGCAAGGCGGAGGTCTGGTTCTTCCTGCTCTTGCGGATCGTTGGCGTCGTGCTCATCGCCCGGTCCTTGTACATTTGGTTCTGCTTCACCGGCATGATGCCCACCTTTGCGCCGGCCTACAGTTTCGAGCCCAGCTCCACGCTGCAATTTGCGGTTCTATCGAGCACCGCGATTGGCAGCCTTATCGCTGGGCTTGGCCTTTGGCTGTTAGCGCCGTGGGGCGCGGTTCTGTGGCTGGTGCTGGTGGTGGTCGACGCGGTGCTGTTCTTCGTCACGCCAGAGCTTGCCGCCGTCCGCCCCATCATCGTTGCCCTCAACCTGGTTATGGTCACGGCCTATATCGCCATGGCCTTTG
>JAHCMG010000199.1 GCA_019192585.1 Devosiaceae bacterium MH13 | reverse complement strand
AAGGGTGACGGCAGCGGGCGGCGGTGCCCGATCGGCACCCGATGAGAGGCTTTGGGTCTGCTGCGCCTGCGCTGGCCCAGCGGATATCGCCGCGAGCAGCGTCGCGGCGATGAGCGTTGAGACCGCAAAGGGATGGGCGGTTGCGTGCGCCACGCCGGCGGGCCGGCAAAGCCTGGTAAGGGTGACCATCAAAGAACCTCCGTCCGCACCGAACCTGCCATCGGCGCGTGAACAAACGGTGAGCCCTCCCGTTCAGCCGCCCCCTTCGAACCCTTGGAGCACGCCAAGCGTGTTCCGGCCCAAGGCATCGACGGCATAACCACCTTCAAAGACGAACAATGTTGGCCATTTTCCGGCAGCGAGCTGCGCGCCGAGCCTGGGAAAGTCGGCTTCCTCGAGCGCGAACTTCGAGATCGGGTCGGCGTGAAACGTGTCCATGCCCAGCGAGAGGACGAGCGCGTCGGGTGCAAAATCGGCCACTGTGCCGAGCGCATCGTCCAGCGCGCGGCTATAGGCCGGCCAGGCCGTTCCGAACGCAAGCGGCAGGTTGCGCGTGTAGCCGGCACCCGGACCGCTGCCCGTTTCGTCCGCGTGGCCGAGAAAATAGGGATACTCGTCCATCGGATCGGCATGGATCGAGACGAACAAAACGTCGCTACGCGCCTCAAAGATCGCCTGGGTGCCATTGCCGTGGTGATAGTCGACATCGAGAATGGCAACCCGCTCCAGGCCGCCTTGGCGCAAGGTCTCGGCCGCGATCGCCGCATTGTTCAGGAAACAATAGCCGCCATAGGCATCGGCCATGGCGTGGTGGCCGGGCGGGCGGCACAGCGCGAACACCGGATCGCCATGGGCCAGCAAACGCCTCGCGCCGGTTTGCGCGACCGCAGCGCTGCTCGCCGCCGCTGCCCAGGTTCCAGGGCCCATCGGCGTGCCGGCATCGAAGGAGTAGCGGCCCATGAGCCCATCGAGATGGCGTGGCGCGATGCGCCGCAGCCCCCTTGTCGGCCAGACAAAGGGGAACGTGTCATGGGCGTGCGGGTCGCGCCCGGCATCCAGCCAGCGCTGCCAGAAGCCTTCGAGAAAGGCGACATAATCCGGCGTGTGGACCGCTTCGACCAGCGCGCGGTCAAGCGGGTCCGGTGCCTCGATGGGCCCAAGGTCAGCATCGCGCACAAACCGCAGCACCATCTCAGCACGCGCCGGAATCTCGACGGCCGGCACCAGCGCACCGTCCGCCATCTCGACCTTCGGGTCGTGGCGGGCGTGCTCGGCGCTGTAGATGGTCAGCATCTGTAGATAGTCAGCATCTAGAGCGTCTGGTTGTAGTCGCCGACTTCGGGGTTCTCGCGCAGCACCGCGTCCATCGCCGCAAACATGGCCCGCATCCGCTCTTCGGAGACCGGGCTTTCGACTACAACCACCAGTTCGGGCTTGTTGGACGAGGCGCGGATCAGGCCCCAGGTGCCATCCTGCGCCACGACGCGGACACCGTTTACGGTGATCAGCTCGCGGATCGGCTGGCCAGCGACCTCGCCCTGCTCGGCGGCGAGGGCCTTGAACCGCGCCACGACCCGCTCAACGACGTCGTATTTGATCTCATCGGCGCATTTCGGGCTCATCGTCGGCGAGCCCCAGGTCTTGGGCAGGTCGCGGTAGAGGTCGGCCATCGATTTGTCGGGGTTGTTCTCTAGCATCCGGCAGACGGCGAGGGCGGTGACGAGACCATCGTCATAGCCGCGGCCGATGGGCGCGTTGAAGAAGAAGTGCCCCGACTTCTCAAAGCCGGCGAGGGCGCCCGTTTCAGCAACCCGGCGCTTGATATAGCTGTGGCCCGTTTTCCAATAGTCCGCCCGCGCGCCATTGGCTTGCAGCACCGGGTCGGTGAGGAAGAGCCCAGTGGATTTGACGTCCGCAACGAATGTCGCGCCCGCATGCTGCTGCGACAGATCACGGGCCAGCATTACGCCGATCTTATCGGCAAAGATCTCGTTGCCTTCATTGTCGACTACGCCGCAGCGGTCGCCATCGCCATCAAAGCCCAGCGCGACAGCCGCGCCATGCTCGCGCACCGCGTCGGCCATGGCGTGCAGCATCTCGAGGTCTTCGGGGTTCGGGTTGTAGCGCGGGAAGGTGTGGTCGAGCTCGACATCAAGGTCGATCACCTCGCACCCGATCCGGCGCAAAAGATGCGGCGCGAACGCACCAGCTGTACCGTTGCCGCAGGCGCAAACCACCTTGAGGGGTCGCGTCAGTGCGGTGCCGCGCGACAGATCATCAAGATACTGCTCGGCAAAATTGCTCACAAAACGGTAGCCGCCGCCATCGCGGGCTTCGCTGGTGTTTTCCAGCACGATGTCGCGCAGCCGGCCCATCTCGTCGGGGCCAAAGGTCACCGGGCGCTGCGTGCCCATTTTCACGCCCGTCCAACCATTGTTGTTGTGCGAGGCGGTCACCATCGCGACGCACGGAACATCGAGAGCGAACTGCGCAAAGTAGGCGGCGGGCGACAGGGCGAGGCCGATATCATGCACCTTGATGCCGGCCATCATCAGCCCGGTGACGAGCGCGTTCTTGATCGACGCCGAGTAGCCGCGAAAATCGTGGCCGACGACGATCTCGGCCTTCACGCCCTGCTCATGGATCAGCGTGCCAAGGCCCGCCCCGAGCGCCTGAACGCCCATGAGGTTGAGTTCGGGCGGTGTGTCGGAGCCGGGATGCCCGAACCACCACCGTGCATCATATTCGCGGAAGCCCGTCGGCTTGACGAGCGGCGTGTTCTCAAACGCCGCCGTGTTCGGGGTGAGATCGGCAACGGGGGTTGGAAAGATCATGCGTGGCTCGCAAATGGCTTGAAGGAATGGGCAATGGGTTTTGTCATCCAGATAGCGCGGGCTGATGACGGTTAAAAGCGCGCCAAGCGGGCTTTGGTTCGCCCGCTCGCTGAAACGTCAGTTTTCGAGCAGCAAGTACCCGTTTTCAAAACGGAACCCGTCGAGCCGCTGCAAGAATGACATGCCCAGCAAGTTGACGCCGAGCTGCTCATCGCAGCTCACCAGCGCTTCGACATTGCGCACGCGGATCGAGCCCACCTCGACGGAGCGCAGCAGGATCGGCGCGGCATATGTCGTCCCGTTGGCGGTGCGCACGGGCACAGTGAAGTCGCTGTCGGCGAGCCGGTACCCGGCCCGTCTTGCGTCGCTCTCGCGCAGCGCAATGCGGGTCGCGCCGGTATCGATCAGCACTTTGAGGTCAGCGCCATCGATCTCGGCATAGGTCTCCACATGGCCCCGCGGGCCCAGGCGGAACCGCTCATCCCCGCCGGTCGGTGCAGGTTGCTGGATACTGGGCCGTGTGGCCGGCGGCCGCGTGGGCTGCGGCGCCGCCGCGACATCAGACGCTGGCGCCGCGCGCAGCGTAGCGTCGCTGGCGCCGCCGAGCAGACCAAACGTTGTCGCGCTTCCGGCGGCAAACGAAACAAGAGCAACAAGCAACAGGCGCATGGGACCTCTGGCGGTGGCTTCGCTGCGGGAGCATTACCCCAGATGCCCTAAAAACCAGCCCTATGGCTTGGCGAAGCTGTTGTGATCGCAAACGAAGCGTTAACGGCTCAGCCCGCCAACGAGGCTCGGCATATCCAGCGGGCGGAAGCCATAATGCTTCAGCCAGCGCACATCGGCCTCAAAGAACGCCCGCAAATCCGGCATGCCATATTTCAACATGGCAAGCCGATCGATGCCGATGCCCCAGGCAAAGCCCTGGTAGACATCGGGGTCGAGCCCGCAATTGCGCAGCACATTGGGGTGGACCATGCCGCAGCCCAAGATTTCCATCCAATCATCGCCTTCGCCGAGCTTCACCTCGCGGCCGGAACGGTCGCATCCGATGTCGACTTCCATCGACGGCTCGGTGAACGGGAAGTAGGACGGCCGGAAGCGCATTTTGACCGACGGCACCTCGAAGAAGCTCTTGCAGAACTCTTCGAGGATCCACTTGAGGTGGCCGATATGGCTTTCCTTGTCGATCACCAGGCCTTCGACCTGGTGGAACATCGGCGTGTGCGTTTGGTCGCTGTCACAACGGTAGGTGCGCCCAGGAATGATCACCCGGATCGGCGGCTCCTGGCTGCGCATGGTGCGGATCTGCACCGGCGAGGTGTGCGTGCGCAGCAACAGCCGCTCACCGTCTTCCTTCTCGTTGAAGAAGAACGTGTCGTGCATCTCGCGCGCCGGGTGGCCGGGCGGGAAGTTGAGCGCGGTGAAGTTCAAGTCATCGGTTTCAATGTCCGGCCCTTCGGCCACCGCGAAGCCCATATCGCCGAAGATGGCGGTGATCTCATCGATCACCTGGCTGACCGGGTGGACGCGGCCATCACTGGTCGGTCCGGGCAGCACGGGCAGTGTCACATCGAGCCGCTCATTGACCAGCCGCGCTTCGAGCGCCGCCTCTTCGAGCGCGGTTTTGCGCGCGGCGATGGCATCGGTCACGCGGCTCTTAAGCCCATTGAGCGCCGGGCCCATGACCTGCCGCTCTTCGGGGCTCATCTTGCCCAGCGTCTTCATCAGCTCAGAGACAGAACCCTTTTTGCCGATGGCCGAAACGCGGACATCTTCAAGCGCCGCTTCGTCGGCGGCGGCACCAATGGCGGCGGAAACGTCGGCCTCGAGCGTTTCGATCTGGGAGAGGTTGGCAGTCTCAGTCATGGGTACTGTCACAGGTTCAGGTTGAGCCAAGATGGCTAGCAAGTTTGGCGGGGTTGTAGCCCGGTTACGCGAAGATGCAAGCGTGGCCGGCCGGCTGGTCGGCCAAAGCAAAAAGGCCCCGCCAACGCGCCGCTGGCAGGGCCTTTGAACGCTGAAAGGTTCAGTGGCTTAGGCCAGGGCGCCCTTGGCTTGCGTCACCAAAGCGCCAAACGCTTCGGGTTCGCGCACGGCCAGGTCGGCCAGAACCTTGCGGTCCACTTCGACGCCGGCTTTGTTCAAGCCGTCGATAAAGCGGCCATAGGTCAGGCCGTGTTCACGCACTGCGGCGTTGATGCGTTGGATCCACAGCGAGCGGAACGCCCGCTTTTTTGTGCGACGATCGCGATAGGCGTACTGGTTCGCCTTCTCGACGGCCTGCATGGCCGTGCGGATCGTGTTCTTGCGGCGGCCGTAATAGCCTTTGGCCTGCTTGATAACTTTCTTGTGGCGGGCGTGATTGGTCACACCCCGTGAGACGCGAGACATTGTGTTTGCTCCAAACTGATTATGTGGGTGTGGGCGGGCTTAGCCGTTCGGCAGAAACTGCTTGCGCACCACGCGCGCATCGCACTCGGCCATCACCATGGTGCCACGAGCCTGACGGATGAACTTGTTCGTCCGCTTGATCATCATGTGGCGTTTGCCGGCCTGGGCGACTTTCACCTTGCCGGACGCCGTCAGTTTGAAGCGCTTTTTGGCGCCTGACTTGGTCTTCATCTTGGGCATTTTGCTCATCTCATGTTGGCCCGAGCTTTAGGGCGCGCGGGCGAGGGGTACGCAGCCTGATGGAAAAATCTGGCTTGAGCGGTTCGAGCAGACACGGCAGCCCAACACTGGCCGGCCCGCTGACGAAGCGTGGGCTATAACGCCAATGCGGCACCGGTTCAAGGGGCTGCGCAGATCAGGGCTGATTGGGGTTGCGAAGCGTCAGGTACGCGGTATCGACCCACGTATCGCCCACCTTCAGGTTCTTGTGCGCGAAGCGGGTCTGCACAAAGCCCAGCGCGGTCAGAAGGCGGCGGGACCGCTCGTTGCGCGGGTCTATGTCGGCAATGATCTCGGGCAAGCCATGATGCTCGAACGCGCGGGCGATCAGCGCCGCCACCGCTTCGCGCGCAAGCCCTTGGCCCCACATGTCGCGGCGTAAGATGAAGCCGATTTCCGGCATCCGCCAGAAGCCCGCTTTGCCGATGACCGCGCCCTCGTACTCTACAACAAAATCATCGGTCACCGCGTCATCGGCCGCGACCAGATGGCGGACAAACCGCTCGGTTTGCGCAAGCTTGGTGTGGGGCAGGCTGTCCCAGTAGGCCATGGCCTCGGGGTCGTTAAACGCCGCGAACAGTGCGGCCGCGTCCTCAAGCTTTGCGCGACGCAGCACCAGCCTTTGCGTGCGGATAACGGTATCGGCCATCTGTGTTCATCTGCGTGCGCTCAGCCGTTAGGCGGCGAGCCAAAGGTGAAACAAAAGCCCCGACAGGAAGGAGCCCACCAAGGCGAGCACGACATAGAGCACGAATACGGGCTTCTTGACCAAGGCCCACACGGCGATCGCCGCGGGGATGGAGGTCACGCCGCCGGCCACCAGGAAGGCGAGGCCTGCGCCCCGCGTCATGCCCTGATCGATCAGGCCGCTGACAATGGGCAGCGCCGCATAGCCGTTGAGATAGGCCGGCACGCCAACGATGGTGGCAAGCGCGATGGGCGCAACGCCCGCGCCGCCGAGCACGCTGCCCACGAGATCGGCGGGTACCCATGCAACCATCAGGCTCTCAAGCAGGAAGGCAAGGGTGAGCCATTTGCCAAGGAACAGGAGCGTTTTGAGGGCTTCATTGCCGAATTTCTCGGTGCGCGCTGGCTCCGACCAGAACGCCCAAACGACCGGCTTGGCGGTCCGGACCTTGGAGCCGCCGCAGCCCCCATTGCCAACGCCCTCGCGCAGCGGGTTCGACAGCTGCCCCGCGCCAACGAGCGCGTGCACGGTGATGCCGCCAAACACACCCAGCGCCACGGCAGAGAGCGTTTTGGCGATGGCGAATTCAAGGTTCAGGACGCCGGTCGTGAGGACGAACATGGATGGGTCCATCACGGGCGAAGCGAGCCAGAAGGCCATCACGGCTGACAGTGGCACACCCATCGCCAGCAAGGCCGCAATCAACGGGATGACACCGCACGAGCAGAAGGGCGAGAGCCCGCCGGCCAGCGATGCGATCAGGATCATGGTCATTGGCGAACCCGTGAACGCCCTGGCGATCAAGCCATCCGCGCCCGAGGCGCCAGCATAGGCTGCGATGCCAATCGACAGGAGCAAGAACGGCGCGACGGAAATAAGCGCCTCGATGACAAACTGTGCGCTTGCGACCCCTTGGGGCGGCAGGAACACCAAGAGTGCGGCAATCAAGAGGGCGCAGAACAGCCAGACCCGCTCCTTGCTCCACACATGCTGGGCGAAGCCGCCAGCCCGGTCGCGCAAACTGATCGCAAGTTCGCTCATGCCGCATCTCCTTGCGCGATGCTCACACCCACACAGCACTCTTTCGACAGGAAGGCGACGGTCGCCTCCATGGCGTCAAAGTCCGCCCGGTTGATGATGTTGCGGCCCTTGCGCTCCTGGCGGACGAGCCCAACATCGACGAGCGCCTTGAGGTGATGGGCCAGCGTGGAGGGCGCGATGCCAATATGCGCGGCGATGTCGCCTACGGTCAGCCCGTCATGGCCGGCGCGCACAAGCAGCCGAAAGATAGCTAGTCGCGACTCGTGCCCGAGGGCCGCAAGCGCTAGAGCGATGGAACCGTTGTCATAGGTCATACGCCCAATAAAACTATAAAACTAGTTTTGTCAAAATAAATCGCGCATGTCGCCTGTTTGAGGCGGAGCGTCGCCGCCTTTTTTTGCGCGGCAAACACATCGGAGACTGCCATGGCGCCGCCAGCCCAAACCGCTAGCATCATCTTTCTGCATGGCCCGTCGAGCAGCGGAAAATCGACCATCGCCCGCGCCTTGCAAGCGACGACCGAGGCGCCCTTCTGGCACATCTCGATCGATCACCTGCGCGATGCTGGCGTGCTGCCGTCCGAGCGCTATCGGCGCAAAGAGTTCGACTGGTCTGCCGACCGCCCGCGCTTCTTTGAGGGCTACCACCGGTCGCTGGCCGCCTATACGAGCGCGGGCAACAACCTCATCGTCGAGCACATTCTCGACACGCCAGGTTGGGCGGAAGCACTTCACGCTCTGTTCGCACCCTTCGATGTCCTGTTTGTGGGCGTTGAGTGCTCGCTTGAACGGCTCGTTGCGCGCGAAACCCACCGCGGGGACCGCCCCGCCGGCAGCGCGGAAGCGGACTTCCACGCCGTTCATCGCGACCGGTGGTACGATCTCACCGTCAACGGGGAGGAGGATGTGGCGGCGAATGTCGAACGCATCCTGGTCGCCTGGCGCTCCGGGTTTCGAAGCTCTGAGTTCGCGAAAGCATCGGCACTGGAAGCGTGAAGCCTAAAGCCTCACAGCCACAAAAAAGCCCCGCAGAAGCGGGGCCTCTTAAACTGGTGAATGCGGTAACGCCTAATCTTCGGCGTCATCGGGGCCGTCATTTTCGACCTCAACCTCACCCTTCACATCGATCTTGCCGACCATCGCAGGCACCGGCGCCAGCACCATCATCATCTGGCGGCCTTCCATCTTCGGATGGGCTTCAACCTTCGCGTACTCTTCGGTCTCGCCCTTCACCTGCATCAGCACCTTCATGCCCAACTCTTGGTGCGCCATCTCGCGGCCCCTGAAGCGCAGCGTGAACTTCACCTTGTCGCCTGCATTAAAGAACCGGCGGGCGTTGCGCATCTTCACGTCATAATCGTGCGTGTCGATGTTGGGCCGCATCTTGATCTCTTTGACCTCAACGGTCTTCTGCTTCTTCTTGGCTTCAGCGGCTTTCTTCTGCTGCTGATACTTGAAGCGCCCATAGTCCATGATCTTGACCACGGGGGGTTGCGCGTTGGGGGAGATCTCAACCAAGTCCAGACCATCGGACTGGGCGAGTTCTAGCGCTTCACGGGTGTCGACCTCTCCGCGGTTCTGACCTTCGGCGTCGATCAGCTGGACGGAGGGGACA
>JAHCMG010000198.1 GCA_019192585.1 Devosiaceae bacterium MH13 | reverse complement strand
CTCGATGCTGATGGTTTCGGCGACGGGTACTGCGGTTGTCGTCGCTTAGGCGCCGACCGCTGCCCGCTTCCATGGCTTCACGATTCGTCCCATCAGCAACCCGCGTCGCGGCACTCGCGCTCCTCCTGGCAGGGCTGTCGGCGTGTAGCGGGATCGGCGAGAATGACCGCATCACCACCGCGTCGGTCCAACCAACAACCGTGCCTGGCCTTACCTTAAGCGAGACCGGCGTCGGGTTGGTCGACCAGTCCACATCCTTCTCCGCGCGTGCCATCTCTGAGGCACTGAGCGGGGCCCGTGTGGAGACCGTGAACGCCACCGATGACGGGCGCGTTGTGTCTCAGCTGGCCGCGTTTGGGCCGTCTGGCTTGCAGATGGCCCGCTTTCGCGGTGCCGGTGGGCGGGTCACATCTATTCAGGTTGTGTCCGAAGATGTCCCAGGACCGGGTGGCGCGCGCGTGGGCATGAGCTATCGGCAAACCGGCGGCAACGCGATGGAATGCGAGGAAGGCTCCGGCTCCTGGACCCAGATGGCCGTGTGCCAACGTCTTGGCAGCGCCATCACCTATGTCTACTCCGTCCCGCTTTGGACCGAAGGCCGGATGCCGCGCGGCAATGAGCTCAATGACGCCATCCTCAACCGGATGATCTGGGAGCCGTGACGCCGCCTTCTGCCGCTGATCCGCAGGCGCTCGCGGCCGCAATCGCCTCAGGCGACCGCGCCGCGTTGGCACGCGGCATCACCCTCGTTGAGTCCCGCCGACCCGATCACCGGGCAAAGGCGCGCGCGCTGCTTGAACAGCTTCAGCCGGGGACCGGGGGCGCGGTGCGCATCGGGATGACGGGCGTGCCCGGCGTCGGCAAATCAACGACGATCGACGCGTTCGGCGCGATGCTCATCGGCCAAGGGCACAAAGTAGCGGTGCTCGCTGTCGATCCCTCTTCCACCCGCACCGGCGGCTCGATCCTTGGCGACAAGACGCGCATGGCGAAGCTCGCCGCCGCGCGCGAGGCCTATGTCCGCCCCTCCCCGTCGGCCGGCACCTTGGGTGGCGTGACGGCTAAATCGCGCGAAACCATCCTACTGTGCGAGGCAGCGGGCTTTGACGTCGTGATTGTTGAAACGGTGGGGATCGGCCAGTCCGAGACCACCGTCGCGAGCATGGTCGATGTGTTCACCGTCCTGATGTTGCCCGGCGCGGGCGACGAACTTCAGGGCATTAAGAAGGGCGTCCTCGAGATCGCCGACATTATCGCGATCAACAAGGCGGACGGTGACAATCAAACGGCGGCTCGCAAAGCGGCCACGCATTATCGCAGCGCGCTCGACATTCTGGCGCCCACCTCGCCCGTGTGGAAAGTGCCTGTGCTGACCCAATCCGCCGTGACCGGTGAGGGGCTTGAGACCCTATGGGGGACCATCAAGGATCACCGCGCGAAGCATCAGGCGGCAGGCCTGTTCGCCAAGCGGCGCGCCGAGCAAAGCCTCGCTTGGATGAAGGCGATGCTGCAAGAACGCGCCCTTGAGACGCTAACGGCCGATGCCGCGCTGCGCGGCTTCATACGCGAGGTGGAGCAGCAGGTGGCCGACGGCGTGTTGGCGCCATCTTTGGCGGTTGAACAGATCGTTAACCGCGCCGGCTGGTGACTGTTTCACTTTGAGACAGTCTGGTCTGGCATGCCGTTTGCCGCGCGCGGGATATGATAGACACAACCACGCTTTCGCGCCGCCGGTTCCTTGGCGCGACCTTAACCGGCGCTGCCCTGCCCTTGGCAGCCTCGCCGCTGCTCGCGCCAACGCAGGTGCGGGCTCAGGGCGATGGGTTTGTGGCCAGCCTGCGCTCGACGTTGGACGTGACGCGCTACGGCGTGCGGCCAGGGGCGCTCGACGACCAAAGCATCGCCTTTCAGGAGGCTATCAACCGCGCTGCCGCTGACGGTCAGGCGCTCTTTCTACCCGGTGGCGACTATGTGGCCTCGAACGTGGATCTGCCCTCGGGCCTGACGCTGATCGGCGTACCAGGGCAGACCCGCATTCGCTACGCAGGTGACGGGCACCTCTTCTTCGCAACGGGCGTCGAGAACCTTCACCTCGAAGGGCTGACGCTCGACGGCGGCAACCGGCCATTGGCGGACTATGCCCCCGCGCTGCTCCATATCTCGACGGGGTCATCCATCACCCTTGATGGGCTCACCGTCCTTGGGTCGCTCAAAGACGGTGTCCGGCTTGACCGGTTCCAAGGCCGGGTCGAGCGGTGCACGCTGACGGGCATTATGGGCGCGGCCCTGGTTTCGAACGATGCGCGAGGCCTCGCGATCCGCGACAATGTGGTGACCGACTGCGCCGATAACGGCATCCTGGTGCACCGCTGGGAGAAGGGCCGCGATGGCACCTTGGTCTCCGGCAACCGGATCGAACGGATCGGCGCCAAGTCCGACGGCACGGGGCCGTTTGGAAACGGCATCAACGCCTTCCGCGCCGACGATGTGATGATCTCGGGCAACATTCTGTCGGACGCCACCTTCTCAGCCATTCGCTGTAACGCTTGCTCGAACGTCCAGATCATCGGCAACCAGTGCCGCCAGTTGGGAGAGGTGGCGATCTCGGCGGCTTTCGGCTTCCAAGGCGCGGTTGTGGCCAACAACATCGTCGATGGCGCCGCGAGCGGGGTCGCCATCGCGAACTTCCTTGATGGCGGGCGGATGGCGGTCGTCCAAGGCAACATTATCCGCAACATGACGATGCAGGGCCGGACCCCATTTGGCGAGCCGGCCTACGGCACAGGCATCTATGTCGAAGCGGACACCACGGTCACCGGCAATGTGTTGGAAGACGCACCTTTCGGCGGGATCCGCGTCGGTTGGGGGCCGTCTCTGCGCAATGTCATCGTCTCGCAGAACATCATCCGCCGCGCGCAGGCGGGCGTGATGGTCTCCCTTGTCGATGGCGTTGGCCCGAGCGTCATCAAAGACAATATGTTTGAAGACACGCCAGAAGGCGCGGTCGTGGGCGCGCGTTGGTGGGAGACGGTCACCGGTGATCTTACCGAGGCGCGAGATGTGCCCGCGCCGCTAACCGTCGAGGGCAACCAGACCTTGTCGTAAGCCGCGCTAGGCGGCGGCTTTAAAGCCCCGCGCTTGCCATGCTTGTAGCCGCTCGAGGGCTTCGTCGAGCACCTCATCACGCTTGCAAAAACAGAACCGCAGGAGGTTGCGCGGCGCATCACCCTTGTAGAACGCAGACATGGGCACAGTGGTGACGCCCGCCTCCACGGTCATGCGCTGGGCCACCTCAACATCATCCCCCAAACCGAGCGAAGCGATATCGGCGATCAGGAAGTAGCTTCCATGAGCGGGCAGCGTCGGCAGGCCGGCGCGCTGAAGGCCAGCGGCCAGCCTATCCCGCTTGGCTGCGAGATCATTGGCGAGGCCCGCAAAATAGCTGTCGGGCAGACCCAGCCCAAAAGCGACGGCCGTTTGCAGGTTCGGCGGGGTCGTGAAGGTGGTGAATTGATGGGCCTTGCCGATGGGCGCGATCAGGTGGTCGGGGCCGGTGATCATGCCCACTTTCCAGCCCGTCAGCGAGAAGGTTTTGCCCGCCGAGCCGATGCGCACCGTGCGCTCGGCCATGCCGGGAAGCGCGGAAAAGGGCACATGGTTCAGGCCATCGAACACAAGATGCTCATAGACCTCATCGCTGATCACGAACGTGTCGTGGGTTCGAACCCGCTGCGCGATACGTTCGAGCTCCGCGCGGCTGAACACTTTGGACGCCGGGTTGAGCGGGTTGTTGAGCAGGATCGCCTTGGTGCGCGGCCCAAAAGCAGCGTCCAGCGATTCATCGGAGAACGACCAGTCTGGCGGGTTCAGCGACACCAGCCGGGCCGTGCCGCCGGCGCGCTCGATCAGTGGGACATAGCAATCATAGGAGGGGTCGAAGACAACGACCTCATCGCCGGGCTCGGCCAAGGCCATCAGACCGTCCGAAAGCGCTTCGGTGGCGCCCGACGTGATGACCACCTGGTCGGGATTGGTCAGCAGCCCGAAGAAGCGCTGCTCTGCTGTCGCGACGGCCTCGCGAAGGGCCGGCAAGCCGAGCATGGGTGGGTACTGGTTGGGCCCATCGAGAAGCGCCTTGGCGGCCACCTCGCGCACCTCCTGCGGGCCATCAACATCCGGAAAACCTTGGCCGAGATTGACGGCCTTATGCTCCATGGCAAGGCGGCTCATCACCTCAAAAATGGTGGTTGGCATACCGGTGTAGAGCGGATGGGTGCTGCGCATGGACGGCCCTTCGATCGAGACGCAGCCTTTTAGCGGCCCGCCGAGCGGCGATCAATCGCGCTGACCGGAAGGTGGATAGGCAGCGCGGGCAAGCGGTGCTATGGCTTCATGGCTTTGGTTCCACCGGCCACGCCGGTGGTGAAAAGGGAACGCGGTGCGTTCGTTGCTCCCCAAAAGGGGACAAGCGAGCCAATCCGCGGCTGCCCCCGCAACTGTAGGCGGTGAGGCGGGCCCAGCAGCCACTGGCGACACACATTGTGCGCCGGGAAGGTGGGCACCGCCGCACGAACCGCGAGCCAGGAGACCTGCCAAGGCCATTGTAACCAGCCGGACGGGGTGTGCCGGGGCGGAGCTTATTGGATCAACCCCGGGTCTCTTGCGCCCACGGTCGCTCAGCCCCCGCTTCCACCACACCCGAGAACCGGCCCAACAAAGGCCCGTTGCTCCTGTGGCAAGCCAAACCGCGCCCTTATTGGCCCTGATCCTCGGCGGCGCCCGATCTGGCAAAAGCCGACGGGCCGAGGCGTTAGCCGGTGCTCTCGCAAGTGAACATGGGCTCTCCAAAACCTACATTGCCACCGCGCAGGCCTATGATGATGAGATGCGCGCCCGCATCGCCGCCCATAAGCAGCAGCGCGCTGGCGAAGGGTGGCAGACGCTTGAAGAAGAGCATGCGCTCGCCCGAGTGCTCAAAACCGCGTCGCGGCCTGACACGCTGATCCTGATCGACTGCCTGACGCTCTGGCTCTCCAACCGCGTGCTCGCGGACGCCGATGTGGACGCGGAAATCGCGGACCTGTCCGCCGCTCTCGAAGCGCGATGGGGCCCGGTGATCTGCGTCTCCAACGAGGTCGGGCTCGGCATCGTTCCTGAGACATCGCTTGGGCGGGCGTTTCGTGATCACCAAGGCAGACTGAACCAACGCGTGGCCGAACTCGCGACACGTGTTGAGTTCGTCGCCGCCGGACTGCCGCTTACGTTAAAGGAAGATTGAGATGACCTCACCCATCCCCGCAACCATCATCACCGGTTTTCTCGGCGCGGGCAAAACCACGCTGATCCAGAACCTGATCCGGACCGCTGGCGGCAAACGCCTGGCGCTGATCGTCAACGAGTTTGGCGACCTAGGGTTTGACGGGGAGCAAATCGCTGGCTGCGGCATCGAGGGCTGCGCCGAAGACGATGTGATCGAGCTGACCAATGGCTGCATCTGTTGCACCGTGGCGGACGATTTTCTGCCCAGCATGCAGGCGCTTCTCGCGCGCGACCCTGCCCCCGACCATATCATCATCGAGACCTCCGGCCTTGCGCTGCCGCAGCCTTTGCTGCAAGCGTTCAACTGGCCAGGGGTCGCCAGCCGGACAACGGTGGATGGCGTTGTCACGGTAGCTGATGCGCAAGCGCTTGCGGGTGGTCTTTACGCAGCCGACGGCGAGCGGGTCGCCCAGCAGCGCGCGGCGGACCCAAGCCTTGACCACGAAACGCCGATTGAAGAGCTGTTTGGCGATCAGCTGCGGTGCGCCGACCTGATTGTGCTGTCGAAAAGCGATCAGCTCGACGACGAGGGCATCACGTCAGCGGAAGCCAAACTCGCTGGCAAGCGCAGCGGCGTTGGCGTGGTGCACTCCACGGCCGATGGTTTGCCGGCTGCCCTCCTTCTGGGGCTGGGCGCCGAAG
>JAHCMG010000197.1 GCA_019192585.1 Devosiaceae bacterium MH13 | reverse complement strand
GCGCATCGCCGTCGCGGTAGAGATCGGCCGTGCTGAAAAGGATCGCACCACCGGGATAGGCCGCGGCGGCGTAGGGCAGGCACGGCTCGCCCAGCGGGCCCTGCACCCACGGCACGCCGAATTGGAGCGTTAAGGCGTGGGGCGCGGCGGCGCAGGCCGGATCGCCGGTGTCGGCATACAACACGATGCCGGCCGCGTTGCCGCTCAGGTCTGTCATCACCAGGTCCGCGACAATGGTGGGTGCGCGCAGAAGCTCTTGGTCACCGGCCATCAAGGTCTGCTCGCCGGTCTCCCCATTGCGGTTGATGGTCACCGCGATGTCCCCATCCAAAGTGATCACGTCGAGGGTCTGGGCGGCGGCGGGCGTTGCACCGCCTGCGAGCGTGGTGAGCGTTAGGCCGAGGCCTAGAGCGGCTCCCACAACCAGGGTGGCAGGGCTCAAACGATGCGGTGTCATGGTGAGCGGATCCATAGCGTGAGGAGATTGTTGGCGGGCAGCGCGAGGCGCGCAACTTTGGTGAGACCGTGGCCCGAAAGCTGGCTCTCGGTCCAGTCGATCGCCTTGTAGCCAGCCTCGGGTGACTGGCGGCGAATGCCCTCGTCAAAGGCCTCATCGCCCTCGCTTGCAAAGCCATCGGCCCGCAGAAAGGGGCCGTAGATGGCCACCATGCCGCCGGGCGCGGCGGCGTCGGCCATGGTGGCGATGATGGCCTTGGCAGCGGGCTCGCTGATCAGGTGCAACAGGTTAGAGAGGTAGACCAGCTGCGCCCGCTCGCCCTGCCAGCGCTCCGTGACGGGGTTGAAGGCGATGGGCGGCAGGATGCGGCCCTTAAGCGACGCGTGGCGGGTCCAGGCCTCGATGCTTGCCAGCCGTTCTGGGTCGATCTCGGTTGGCTGCCAGGTCAGGTGCGCAAAGGACTGAACAAAGCCGACCGCGTGCTCGCCCGTGCCCGAAGCGATCTCCAAGACCAGCCCGGATGCGGAGATGTGCGGCGTCAGCGCCTCGATGATCGGCGCCCGGTTGCGCTGCGCGGACGGAGCGAACAGGCGCTTGTCGGCAGCATCGCTGCTGGGCTCGGCAAAGGACGGGCGCGGATCGCTGGTCACGGGTCAGGGTCCAAAGTTGATCTTGCTGCACTGCACACTGGCGCGGCAAATAGGCAAGGAATGGGCGCAGCACAGGCCGCGCATCGCCATCGCCGCATCTGGGCGAAAGGATAGAGCATGTCAAAGACCGATGCAGGGAACTTTTTTGAGGATTTCACCGTCGGCCGCGTGCTGACCCATGCCACGCCGCTGACACTGACGGCGGGCGATGTGAGCCTCTATCGGGCGCTGTATGGAACGCGTGTGGCGGTGCAGTCCGCCGACAGTTTCGCCAAAGCTGTCGGCTACCCGCAGGCGCCGCTCGACGATCTGCTGGTCTTCCACGCGGTCTTCGGCAAGACCGTGCCGGATATCTCGCTGAACGCCGTGGCGAACCTAGGCTACGCCGATGGTGTCTTCAAAGGGGCGGTCTATCCGGGGGACACGCTGTCCTCGGTCTCCGAAGTGATCGGCGTCAAGGAGAACTCCAACGGCAAAACCGGCACGGTCTATGTGCGCACCACCGGGCGCAACCAGCGCGGCGAAGAGGTGCTCAGCTACGTGCGCTGGGTGATGGTGAGGAAACGCGATGCCGCCAACCCCGCGCCGACGCCGGTGGTGCCGCTGCTGCCCGAGGCGGTTGATCCCTCGCAGCTGGGCGCAGCGGTGCCGGCTTTATCGGCCTCTGATTGGGATGCCGCGCTCGCGGGCTCGGCCAACTTTTGGGAGGACTATGAGCCCGGCGAGAAGATCGACCATGTCGATGGCATGACCGTTGAAGAGAGCGACCACATGCTCGCGACGCGGCTCTATCAGAACACGGCGAAGGTTCACTTCAATCAGCACACCGAAGGCCAAGGTCGGTTCGGGCGGCGGCTCATTTATGGCGGCCATGTGATCTCGCTGGCGCGGGCGCTTTCGTTCAACGGATGCCAGAACGCGTTTCACCTTGCCGCGATCAATGGCGGGCGGCATGTCGCGCCGCTTTTCGCCGGTGAGACGGTCTATGCGTGGAGCGAAGTGCTCGAACGCGCGGACATCGCCGGACGATCGGACATCGGCGCGACACGCATGCGCCTTGTCGCGACAAAAGACCGGACGTCTTCGGACTGTCCGTACAAGGATGGTGAGGGCTATGCCGACGGTGTTATTTTGGACTTTGACGCTTGGTTCGTGCTGCCGCGTAGGGGTTAGGGGACGAACCCTGTCATCCGGGAACCGCGAAGGGGTATCCGGAATCTAGATCCCGGCTCAAGGCCGGGGTGACGATCACGAGTGCCCGAACCTCTTCTCGATATAGTCCTCGACGATGCCCTTGAAGTCGTCAGCAAGGTTGGGGCCGCGTAGCGTCATAGCCTTTTTGCCATCGATGAAAACCGGCGCCGCTGGCTGCTCGCCGGTGCCGGGCAGTGAGATGCCGATATCGGCATGCTTCGATTCTCCAGGGCCGTTCACGATGCAGCCCATGACCGCGAAGTTAAGCTGCTCCACGCCGGGATAGCGCTCTTTCCAGTCGGGCATTTTCACCCGGATCATGTTTTGAACGTCCTGCGCCAGCTCCTGGAAGACCGTCGAGGTGGTGCGCCCGCAACCGGGGCAGGCAGCCACCACCGGCACGAAGGACCGCAAGCCCATGACCTGCAAAAGCTCCTGGGCGACCTGCACCTCTTTTGACCGATCGCCGCCGGGCTCTGGCGTGAGCGAGATGCGGATCGTGTCGCCAATGCCCTGCTGCAACAGAATGCCAAGCGCGGCGGAGGATGACACGATGCCCTTCGAGCCCATGCCGGCTTCTGTAAGGCCCAGGTGCAGCGCATAGTCTGAGCGCGCGGCAATCTTGGTGTAGACAGCCACCAGATCTTGCACCTGGCTGACCTTGCACGAGATGATGATCCGGTCGCGGCCCATGCCCATCTGCTCGGCATACTCGGCCGGTAAGAGCGCCGATTGCACCATCGCTTCGTGGGTGACTTCGCGCGCGGTAAGGGGTGAGCCGTCGGCCGCGTTCTCGTCCATCAGTTTGGTGAGGAGCTCCTGGTCGAGCGAGCCCCAATTGACGCCGATCCGCACGGCCTTGTTGCGCTTCATCGCCTCTTCGATGATGGCGCCGAACTGCTTGTCGCGCTTGTCTTTGAAGCCGACATTGCCAGGGTTGATCCGGTACTTGTCGAGGGCCTCGGCGCAGGCCGGATGGTCCGCCAAAAGCTTGTGGCCGATATAGTGGAAGTCGCCGACGAGCGGGACCGACACGCCCCATTTTTCGAGCTTTTCGCGTACATGCGGCACGGCTGCGGCCGCCTCGTCGCGATCAACCGTGATGCGCACAAGCTCCGAGCCGGCCTTTGCCAGCGCGGCGACCTGGGTGGCCGTCGCGCGCACGTCCGCGGTGTCGGTGTTGGTCATCGATTGGACCACGACGGGCGCATCGCCGCCGACGGTGACGCCGCCCACGTCCACAGGCACCGACTTGCGGCGCGGGTAAGGGACCGACGCGTAGTCGAGGCACGGTTCGGCCAGATGCGTGTCTTTGGCGGGCGTGTCTTTGGGGCGATCAAGCATAGATGTTCTATAGGCGCGCGGCTGTTGGCCCGCAACTGAGACAAGATGGGATGATGGCTATGGGCATGCTCATTGAGGGCCGCTGGCACGATGATGCGGACCGGTCGATGCAAGATGGCGCCTATCGCCGTGAGACCAGCGCCCTGCCGGACCAGATCGATAGCCAGTTGATTTCGCAGCTGAGAGACAGCCCTGGGCGTTATGTGCTTGTGGCATCTGCCAGTTGCCCCTGGTCGCATGGTGCGGTGCTGGCCCATCTTTTCAAGGGGTTTGCGCCGGCGCTCGCCATCCACTGGGCGGGTGGGCCGCGGGTGGAAGGCTATGCCCTCAAGCCAGAGGGCCCCTTGGCGCCGCTCGGCTGGCTCCACATGCATCAGCTCTACACGGCGACGGACCCGGCCTATACCGGGCGGTCGACGGTGCCGGCGCTCTGGGACGCGGAAGCCAACCAAATCGTCTCGAACGAGTCTGCTGCCATTATGCGGGCGTTTGACGAAGCTGGCACGGGGCCACGGCTGTTTCCAGACGCTCTTGAAAAGGAGCTATCAGCCTTCTTGCCATGGCTCTTTGAGGGGCTCTCCAACGCCGTCTACCGCGCCGGCAAGGCCCAGCGGCAAGACGAGTATGAAGAGGCGACGGCCAGCGTCTATGCGACCCTGGAAGCCCTCGAAGTGCGCCTCACCGATCGGCCCTACCTGTTTGGCGAGGCCCTGACCGCGCCGGATCTGCGGCTGTTTGCAACGCTGGTTCGCTACGACACGGTCTACGCGACGCATTTCCGCTGCACCCGCTATCGGCTCGTCGATTTTCCGGCGCTGTGGCGGTTCACGCGGCGCCTCTTCCAAATGCCCGGCGTTGCCGAGACCATGGACTTCGACGAGATCCGACGTGGCTACTATCTGAACGATGGCGCCCACAACCCGTTCGGCCTTGTCGGTGACCAACCGAAGATAGACTGGTGGGACCGTACGGGCCTGAGCTAGCCGTTGACGAAGGGGCTGCCTGCGCCACCTTCGGCTCATGCCAAAAGCCTCCCACACACTCGCCGTTCGCCTGCTCGATGTTGATGCTGTGGAGGCGGTCTATCGGCGCCTTGAAGCCTCCATGCCCGGGCGAACCCCGACGGCCAAAGGACCCAAGGATCAGCCCGACCCGTTCCGCTCGTGCATTTCGTGCATGTTGTCGGCGCAAAGCCGCGACGCCAATACCGCGGCCGCGACCAACGCACTGTTTAAGCTGGCGAAAACGCCCCAACAGATGCTGGCGCTGAGCGATGAGGTGGTGGCCCAGGCGATCAAACCGGCTGGCCTGTACAACATGAAGGCGCGGAACATCCGCAAGTTCTGCGCCGCCTTGCTCGAAGACCATGGCGGCGTGGTGCCGCGCACGCGCGACGGCCTGCTGAGCCTGCCGGGCATCGGCCGCAAATGCGCGGACATCGTGATGAGCTTCACCTTTGGCGCTGATGTGATTGCCGTCGACACCCATGTGCATCGGGTGGCCAATCGCATCGGGCTCGCGCGCGGGAAAACCGAAGCTGTGACAGCGCAGAGCCTGGAAGACCGGTCGCCAGATTGGGCGAAGCGCGATGGCCATTTCTGGCTCTTGCAGTTCGGCAAAACGGTTTGCACGGCCCGTGCGCCGGCCTGTCAGGCGTGTGTGCTGCGGGACCTGTGCGTTTGGCCGGACAAACACGCCTGAGGCCATTTGGTGCCCACCGTCATGGTCGGGCTGACCCCACCATCCAGCCCCAGTCTGACGCCACCGGACGAGCAGATCAGCCACGAGGCTGGATCCTCGGGTCAAGCCCGAGGATGACGATGATGGAGGGCCATGATGCATTGCAAAACAACCCAGTTTCGATAAGGTCCGCCTCGCTTTTGATCTTATCGGGGAGGCCATGATGGCGCTGACAATTGATCTTACAGGCCATGTGGCGGTTGTGACCGGCTCCACATCCGGCATCGGGCTGGGGGTCGCCCGCTCGCTGGCACAAGCCGGTGCCAAGGTGGCGCTGAACTCGCATCTCGACCGCGAAGAAGACTACCAGATCGCCAAGGATTTGGCTGAAGAGACGGGCTCGGAGGTTGTCTACATTCAGGCCGATATGTCCAAGGGCGATGAGTGCGTTGTGCTGGTTGAAAAGGCGAGCGAGCAGCTCGGCACCGTCGATATTCTCGTCAACAATGCCGGCATCCAGTACGTGGCGCCGGTGGAAGATTTCCCGCCCGCCAAGTGGGACGCCATCATGGCGATCAACCTGTCTTCGGCGTTCCACACCATCCGCGCGGCCGTGCCGGGGATGAAGGAGAAGAAGTGGGGCCGCATCGTCAACATCGCGTCGGCGCACGGGCTGACGGCGTCGCCCTATAAGAGCGCCTATGTTTCCGCGAAGCACGGGCTTGTGGGCCTGACAAAGACCATCGCGCTGGAGCTCGCCGAATGCGGCGGCACCTGCAACGCCATCTGCCCCGGCTATGTGCTGACGCCGCTGATCGAGGGGCAAATCCCCGACCAGATGAAGGCGCACAACATGTCGCGTGAGGACGTGATCAAAAACGTTATGCTCGAGCGGCAGCCGACCAAAGACTTTGTGACCGTCGAACAGATGGGCAATTTCACCGTGTTCCTCGCTTCCGACTATGGCGCGCAGATAACCGGCGCTGCGCTGCCAGCGGATGGCGGCTGGACCGCGATGTAGGGGCGCATGATGGCTGACGATAACGCTGGGGAAGAAGAAGCAGGCTCCGACAAACTCGACATCGATAATATGTTTCTGTGCGGGTCGTCGTTCAGCCGGGTGAACCTGTCCGGCACGCGTTTCACCGACACGGTGATCAGTGGGGCGACCTTTAACGATGTGAACGCCGCGGGGTTCACCTTTGAGAATGTGAATTTCTCGGACTCAAAGCTGAACAATGTGAACCTCAGCAACGTTGCCGTCAGCCACGTGACGATGAACGGCTTTTCGGTCACCGGCGGCCAAATGGTCGACGCACGCTTTGACGATGTGAACCTCACCGGCGCGTCGATCACCAACTCGAACCTTTCGGGCATGACGATCAACGGCATCCTCGTCAGCGACCTTCTGAAGAAGTGGAACGACGGTTGAGCCGCGCCCCCGCCCGCAAAAAAGCCGCGCCGACCAAAACCAAAATGGTGAACCTCGCGCTGCAAGGCGGCGGGGCGCACGGGGCGTTCACCTGGGGCGTGCTCGACCGGCTGCTTGAAGATGGCCGGCTTCGCTTTGAGGGCATTTCGGGCACCAGCGCGGGGGCGATGAACTCCGTTGCCTTGGCTGATGGCTGGTACGAAGGCGGGCGCGAGGGCGCGCGCGAGAAGCTCGAAGATTTCTGGCGCGGCATCTCGCGGAACGGCTCGTTCTCGCTGACCGATCAGCAAAATGAAGTGCTCGACCGCTTCATGAGTTTCTGGATGTGGCCGGTGCTGCCGTCGGGTGCGTCGGTGGATTTCTCCAAACTGTTTCCCAACGCACCCTGGGCGAACCCGTTCACCTCGCAGCTCACGAGCCCCTATGCGGTGAACCCGTTGAACATTAACCCGCTGCGGGACGTTGTGGAGCAACTGATCGACTTTGATCGCGTGCATGCGTGCGGCGACTTCAAGCTGTTTATTGCGGCGACGCGGGTGTTTTCGGGCAAGATCCGTGTGTTTCGCCGCGACGATGTGACGGCGGATGCGGTGCTGGCCTCGGCCTGCCTGCCCTATGCGTTTCAGGCCGTGGAGATCGATGAGGAGCCCCATTGGGATGGTGGCTACACCGGTAACCCCGCGATCTGGCCGTTCTTCACCGAGACCGACTGCGAGGACACGATCCTCATTCAGATCAACCCGATTGAGCGGCGCGAGACCCCGAAGACCAGCCAGGAGATCCTTGAGCGGATCTCCGAGATCACGTTTAACGCCTCGCTGCTGCGTGAGTTTCGCGCCATCGATTTCGTCAACCGGCTGATCGAAGAAGGCCGGCTTGAGGGGGCGGGTTACAAGAAGAACCGGCTGCACCGGATCGATGCGTCCGAGGAACTGGCGGCGCTGGGGGCAGGCTCGAAGTTCAACACCAGCTGGGCGTTCTTCACGCGGCTGCGCGATATTGGCCGCGACGCCGCATCGGGCTTTCTTGAGGCGCACTATGTGGATGTCGGCAAGCGCGCAACGCTCGACCTGCGCTCCGCCTTCTCCTAAAGTTCGGCCATGATGGATCGACCTGCCTTTGACGCGCTGTGCGCCAGCCTTCCGGCGACCTTTATGGTTGCCCAGTGGGGCGCCGCGCATGTGTGGAAGGTCGGCAATGCCGAGAAGAACAAAGTGTTCGCGCTGTCGGCTTTTTGGGTCGGCAAGGACGGCGTTGATGCTGACGATCCGCGCAACGGTCAGCACGGCATTGTGTTCAAGGTCGCGCCTATGAGCTTTGAGATGCTGACGCAAGAAGCCGGCATCGCCCAGGCGCCCTATTTCGCCAAGGGTCACTGGGTGCGCGTGGTGGAAGAGGCGCCGCTGGGCGATGACGATCTGGGCGCCTACATCCGCGAAGCGCATAGGATCATGGCGGCGAGCCTGACCAAGAAACTGCAATCCGAATTGGGGCTGACGGCCTATGTGGCCGAGGGCTTGGGGCGGGCCCACGGGTGATGCGCGG